>NZ_JBFBAL010000009.1:0-354409 GCF_040682175.1 Streptomyces sp. NPDC051320 | reverse complement strand
CTCTTTCTCGGCCCCGGCCGGTTACTTTAGTTTCCCCCCCCCCGCGCGGCGCGGGGGGGGGGGCCCCCCCCCCCCCCCCCCCCCGACGCTCGGCCCCCGGCGGTTACCGCCGCAGGGTGACCGCGAAGCCGTGGCCGGTGGAGACAGCCGGTGTCCTGATCTGTGTGACGCCGGTGGCCGGATCGGTGTACCAGCCGGACGTGGCCGCGGCGAACGCCTCGGCGGAGTGCAGCCGGGGCAGCCGGCTGCCGTCCATCACGACCTGCTTCGACAGGCCGGCGGCGTGCACGCTCAAGCGGTAGGCACGTGAGGCCGGCTTGCCCTGGTAGTCGCCGGCACTCGCCCCGACCGTGATGGTGGTCGGCGCCTTGCCGTGGGCGGGCGCCTGCACCCGGACGTGCTGGGTGGCCGACGAGCCGGTCGCGAACTTCCGGGTCACGCCGTCGTCCTCGTACAGGGTGTAGTCCGTGGTGCCCTTCGGGTAGATGTCGTAGTCCAGCTCGTGCTTGTCCCGGGTCTCCCAGGATGTCGTGCCCTGGGGCCACATCGGCACGATGGAACCGCCCTTGACGAACAGCGGAAGGGTGTCGAGCGGTGCGTGGTAACCGTTGACCGTGGTCGGACCCTGATAGGTCTTCCCCGTCCAGTAATCGGTCCAGGTGCCCTTGGGCAGGTAGATGCCGTTACGGACGTCCATGTCGCTGTAGACGGGTGCGACCAGGAAGTCCGAACCCGACATGAACTCGTACCTGGCGTCCGGGCCGAGCGTCTTCGGGTCGTCGGGGTACTCCAGCGACAGCGGCCGCACCGCTCCGACGCCGGTCTTCGTGGCGTCCTTGGAGAGCGTGTACATGTACGGCAGCAGCCGCTCCTTGAGCTGCAGGTACTTGCGGTTGATCGACGTGTACGGCTCGCCGTCCAGCCACGGCTGCTGGTCGTGCGGCTTCTTGGTGGTGATGTCGCTCGCCCAGCCGTCCATCGTCATGATGGCCGGCAGGAACGCCTTCCACTGGAGGTCGCGTGCGTACATCTCGGGGTCGTGGCTGTAGATGGAGCCGACGTCACCGGTGTTGTACGCGATACCGGACAGGGTGGCACCCGCATAGGTGGGGATCTGCCAGCGGAGGTAGTCCCAGGACAGCTTCTGGTCCCCGCTCCACAGCACACCGCAGCGCTGCGCACCGGCCCAGGACACCGGAAGCCAGACGAAGCCGCGCGCATCACTGTTGTCCTCGATGCCGGCCTTGGCCTGGTCGCAGGCGTCCAGTGCCATGCCGTAGCCGTTCCCTACCCAGGCGACGTCCAGCTTGCGGACGCGGACCCCCGCCTTGGCCTCCGCGGCCTGGTCGGGCAGACCGTTCTGCGTCCAGAGCCCCAGCTGGGCATGGTCCTTGTTGAGGCCGGCGCCGGTCTGCGGGAGGTTCTCGTAGCCGCAGCCGTAGCCGTCGTTGACCAGCATCCAGCCGAGCGGCATCTGGTTCTGGACATATCCGTCGGCGACCTTCAGCGCGTCCAGGGTGTGGCGCTCGCCCCGGTTGGCGTTGTGCAGGTAACAGTCGGAGTCGCCCGGTTCGAGGCCGTAGACCGGGGGCATGAACGGCTTGCCCACCAGGGAGGTGTACTTGCCGATCACGGACTTGGTGTCACCGGTGAAGTAGTAGGCGTCCAGGCGCCGCTCCTGCTGTCCGGTGCGCACCGGGGAGCCGAAGTCGTAGGTGCCCGGTGTCATGGTGTTCCGGAACACCCCGTAGCCGGCGGACGAGATGTAGAACGGCTGGGAGTTGTTGTAGCCGCCCTCGTTCCAGTTGGTGTTGTTGCCGACGTTCATCAGCTGGTCGCGGTGGGAGAAGCTGCCGTTCTGTTCGCCGCCGCCGAAGAACTGCTCGGTGGCGCCGCGCTTCAGGCTCTGCCGCATACCGCCCGCGGTCCAGCGCAACGGAGCGGCCTCCGCCCAGATGACGGTGCGGTCGTCCGCCTTGTAGAGGGCGAACTCCAGCGGCTTCTTGTAGACGCGCAGCACCACCCCTTTGGAGCGGATCCCGTAGTAGGAACCGGCGTCGAAGGCCGAGGTGCGCCGCTGCGGGGTCGGCTGTTTCCGGATCATGTGGCTGTTCGGCGGATCGGTGAGGACACCGTCCGGAGCGGCCTGCAGGCGCATGGTGTCGTCGGTGAAGAAGTCGGCGCGGGCCTTGAGCGCGCCCGCCGCGATCTCGTACGTACCGTGCGAGCCGCTGAAGCCGGTGAGGTTTCCCGCGTCGGTGGGCTCGGGGAGGTACGCCGTGCCGGTGAAGGAGTTGTCGTGGACGTCGTAGGGGACGACCACCACCTGGTAGGTGCCGGAGGCCTTGGGGATGACGGTGGCCTCGGGGTCGGCCGTGCCGGCGCTGGAGGCGACCTGTTTGCCGGCCGCGTCGTAGATGTACATGTCGAAGTCGTCGGTGGGCGTCTGCCACTGGATGGAGACGGGGACGCCGCCCTCGGGGTTGTCGTCCCACTGACCGGCCGGCGGATGCACCGTCAGGTCGAATCGGGAGCAGACGGCGTTGTCCGGGTCTTCCGCCGCGGTTCCGCATTTGTCGGGCGAGCCCACGGTCCCCTTGGCATAGACCGGGCTCTGCCAGGTGACGTTCTTGGTACCGGAGTCCAGTACGGCCGACGGCGGAGCCGCCGCGTGCGCCTGGGCGGCCGGAACCGTCAGGGTGGTGAGGGCGAGCACCAGGGCCGACACTGCGGCAGCCGCTGCCTGTCTGGGGCGGTTTCGAAGGATCCGCAAGGAGTGTTCTCCGTTCGTACCGAACAGCAAGGTGTGCGATGTCTGCGCAGACATGCTTGGAACGCTGGAGTTTCAAGCATCACCATTCACCGCCGAGTCGGTACATGTCAACGGCCCGTTCTGTTCACGGACCGTCCGTGACAACGAGCGGTGGGGGACGCTCCTCGCCACCGAAGACAGCCACACCGCGGTCGCGGACCCGGAGACCGCACCGTCGGCCACCTATTGTGGCGCCGGCAGAGGCACCGGCCCCCGCGAACGCTCACCACCGCCTCGACGGGTGGCCGCCACTCACAGCATGACGTGTTTGACCTGCGTGTAGTCCAGCAGCCCGGTGAGGGAGAGGTCGCTGCCGTAACCGGAGTGGCGCACGCCCCCGTGCGGCATCTCCGACACGGTCGTGCCATGGGTGTTGACCCAGACGATCCCTGCGCGCATCGCGCGGCTCGCGCGCATGGCCCGGTCGTGGTCTCTCGTCCAGACGCTCGCGGCGAGTCCCTGGGGGACCGAGTTCGCCAGGTGGAACGCCTCTGACTCGTGGGTGAAGGACTGGACGGTGACGACCGGTCCGAACACCTCGCTCTGCACGATCTCGTCCTCCTGCCCGACCCCGGCGACCACCGTGGCCTGGTGGAAGAACCCGGGGCGGACCAGCGCCGCGCCGCCTGTGACGACCTCGGCGTGGTCCGGGAGCGATGCCAGCAGGCGGCGTACGGAGGCGAGTTGGGCGGCGTTGTTGAGAGGGCCGAAGTCGGTGTCCGGGTCGTCGGGGTCCCCCGACACCTGCTGCCCGGCCCGCTGGGCGAAGGCGGCGAGGAAGGCGTCGTGGATCCGGTGGTGGACCAGGATCCTGGTGGCGGCCGTGCAGTCCTGGCCCGCGTTGTAGAAGGCGAGCGACGACAACTGCTCGACCGCCTCGTCGAGATCGGCGTCTTCGTGGATCACCACCGGCGCGTTGCCGCCGAGTTCCAGGTGGAGCCGCTTGAGGTCGGCGGCCGCCGCGACGGCGATCTGCTGTCCGGCGCGGACACTGCCGGTCACGGCGACCTGCCGGACACCGGGGTGCACGACCAGGTGGCGCCCGGTGTCACGGTCGCCGCACACGACGTTGAGCGCGCCTGGCGGCAGGTGCTCGGCAGCCAGCCGGGCGAGGAGTGTGGCCGAGGACGGGGTGGTGTCGGACGGCTTGAGGATGACGGTGTTGCCGGCGGCGAGTGCGGGCGCCACCTTCCACACGGCCATCATCAGCGGGTAGTTCCACGGGGTGATCTGGGCGCAGACGCCGACCGGCTCGCGGCGCAGTACGGAGGTGCGGCCGGGGGCATACTCCATGGCGGCTGCGCCCGGCAGGTTCCGGGCGGCTCCGGCGAAATACCGCACCACGTCGACGATCGCGGGCAGCTCGTCCGCCAGGAACAGGGCACGCGGTTTCCCGGTGTCGGTGACCTCGGCACTCGCCAGGGTGTCGGCCTGCCGCTCCATGGCGTCGGCGATGCGCAGCAGCGCGGTCTGCCGCTGCACCGGGGTGGTGGCCGACCAGCCCTCGAAGGCGTCCTGGGCCGCCCGGTGGGCCGCGTCGACGTCGTCGGCGCCGGAGAGCGGAGCCGTGCCGTGGACGCGGCCGGTGGCCGGGTCGATCAGGCGCAGAGTTGCTCCGGACGCGGCGGGCACGTCCTTGCCGCCGATGTGGTTCAGGACGGTGGTGAGGGGGGTGTGGTCAGCCACGGCGCAGGGCCTCCTCGGCGGCGGCGCGGCCGGTGCGGACGGCGCCTTCCATGTATCCGGCGACCCACTGGTCGGAGCCGCAGACGTAGAACGGGGGTTCGTGGGTGCCGTGCAGCGGGCCGACCGCCATGACCTCGCCCGGCGGCCACTGGGTGACATAGCCCTGGGTCCACGGGTCGGTGCCCCACAGCCGCAGGTAGCACGCGAGCGGGCGGTGGGCTTCGTCGCCGTACAGCGTGGCTACCTCCGAGAGCAGTTCGGCGGTGCGCAGGTGGGGCGGGGTGCCCAGCAGGACGCCGTAGCGTTCGGGCGGTACCAGGGCGGAAAGGACTCCTTCGCTCTGCGGCCAGGTGCTGCCCAGGACTCCCTCGGATTCGGACAGGCCGCTCAGGCCCTTCGCGCGCCAGAAAGGACGGTCGTAGGCGGCAGCGAACTTGGCTGCTGTCGCGTGGCGTTGGCGGTGCAGGGACGCGAGTCGCGCCTCGCCCACGCCGGTGACGGAGACGGACCGCAGAGGCCCCACGGGCAGGGCGCTCACCACCGCGTCGGCGGTGAGGGTTTCGCCGGTGGCGACGCGTACGGTGCAGCGGCCGGGGCGTACGTCCAGGGCGGCGACGGGCGAGCCGAGGCGGATGCGGGGGCCGAGTTCACGGCCCATGACCTCGGCGAGGGTGGCGGAGCCCTCGGCGAGCCGCAGTCCCTCCCAGTCGTCGTAGTCGTAGTCGCTCCCGCCGGAACCGGCCACCGCGGCGCTCTTTCGCAAAGCGGCCAGGAGTGAGATCCGCTCGTAGGAACCTCCGGCGAGGGCGAGTTGTCCGATGTCCCACAGGCGTACGACTGGGGGCGTGGCGTGCTGCGAGCGCAGCCAGTCGCCCACCGACAGCCGGTCCAGGGCGGCCGCCTCCGGATGCGACCAGGGGTCGTCGGGGTCGACGGTGGCGGCCAGGGCGGTGAACTCCGCGCCGAGCCGTGCGTGCACGGCCGCGTCGCCGGGTCCGAACCAGTGCGGCGGATCACCGGCCGAACGGCCCTCCGGGGTGGCGCGGGTGAGGCGACCCGGCTCGGCGACATAGCTCGGGACCAGCTTCAGTCCCAGTTCCCCGGCCAGTTGAAGGTAGGCGGTGTGGGCGCGGCCCACCACTTCCCCGCCCAACTGGACGGTACGGCCGTCGGGCAGCCTGGCCTGTTCGACCCGGCCGCCGACGCGGTCCCGGGCCTCCAGGACCAGTACGTCGGTGCCGGCGGCCGCCAGGTCGCGGGCCGCGGCGAGCCCGGCCAGCCCGGCGCCGAGCACGATCACGTCATGATGCATCAGTTTCGCTTTCATCGGTGCGTCAGGGACGGTTGCGTGCGCTCAGGCCAGGACCAGGCAGTGTTCCAGCCGCCAGCCGATCTCCACGCTCTCGCCGCCGCTCCAGCGGTCCTCCATGCGCGCGCGGGCTGTGTTCTGCTCCAGCACCGACAGCGTGACCCCGGGTGCCAGTTCGATCAGATAGGTGGTGGTCGGCCCGCTGTAGACGGTGTCGCGGACGACGCCGCTGAGCACCGACATGCCGGGTTCGAAGTCGGACAGCCATATCTTTTCCGGGCGTACCGACACGCTGACGGCGGTGCCGTCCGTGATACCGGTGCGGCTGCCGACCGCCAGGGCGGGACCATGGTCGAGGGCGACCTCGCCGCTTCGGTAGGTGCCGGCCATCAGGTTCGAGGTGCCCATGAAGGAGGCGACGAAGTTGCTGGCCGGGTGCTCGTAGACGTCCTCGGGGGTGCCGCATTGTTCGACACGGCCCTCGTGCATCACGGCGATCCGGTCGGACATGGTCAGTGCCTCGTCCTGGTCGTGGGTGACGAAGACGAAGGTGATGCCGACCTCGCGCTGGATCTGCTTGAGTTCCACCTGCATCTGACGGCGCAGTTTCAGGTCGAGGGCGGCCAGCGGCTCGTCGAGGAGCAGCACCGCGGGCCGGTTGACCAGGGCGCGGGCCAGGGCGACGCGCTGCCGCTGGCCGCCGGAGAGGGTACGGGGCTTGCGCTCGGCGAGACCGCCGAGCTGCACCAGCTCCAGCATCTCGCCGACACGCTGCCGGATCTCCGCCCGGTCCACGCCCTTGCGTTTGAGGCCGAAGGCGATGTTGTCGGTGATGCTCAGGTGGTCGAACAGCGCATAGCTCTGGAAGACGGTGTTGACGTTGCGCTTATTGGGCGGCAGCCCGGTCACGTCCTCGCCGGCGAGCAGCACCGAACCCTCGGTGGGGTCGCTGAACCCACCGATCATGCGCAGCGAGGTGGTCTTGCCGCAGCCGGAAGGGCCGAGCAGGGAGAAGAAGTGGCCGGCCTCGATGTCGAGGTCGAGGTCGTGTACGGCGTAGGAGTCCGCGAACTGCTTGGAGACGCCGTCGAGCCGGACGGCCGGGATCGCGTCGGTCACGTCCATGGAGGTCACTCTCCGGAGAGGATGTCGAGGCCGCCGCGGCGGCCGAAGAGGCGGGGAAGGAACAGGGCCAGGGCGATCAGGCCGATGGATCCGGCGAGCATCAGGGTGCCGACGGCGTTGATGGTGGGCTGCACCCCGAAGCGGATCGCCGAATAGATGCGTACCGACAGCGGCTGGGGGTCGACTCCGGTGGTGAAGTAGGCGAGGACGAAGTCGTCGAAGACCAGCGCGAAGATCAGTACGGCACTGGCGAGTACGGCGGGCAGCAGGGCGGGCAGGGTGACCAGGCGGACCGCCTGCCAACGGGTGGCGCCCAGGTCCATCGCGGCCTCCTCCACCTCGGGGTTCAGCGCGGCGACCCGGGAGCGGAGGATCACGGTGACGTAGGAGATGGAGAAGGTGATCTCCGACAGCATCACCGTGCCGGTGGACAGCGCCACGCCCAGACCCTTGAAGAGCAGCATCGACGCGACGCCGGTGACGATCTCCGGGGTGATCAGCGGGACGAGCATGATCAGGCCGGCGAGCGAGCCGAGCCGGGTGCGGCAGCGCACCAGACCGAGCGCGAGGGCCACCCCGATGAGGACCGCACCGGCCATCGCCACCAGGGAGATCCGCAGGCTGGTGCCCAGGGAGGAGATCAGTACGTCGTCGTGGACGAAGGCGCGGTACCAGCGCAGGCTGAACCCGCCGAAGACCGTCAGGGACTTCTTGGAGTTGAACGAGAACAGGGCCACTACGCCGATGGGCAGGTAGAGCAGTGCGAAGAAGAGCGCCGTGACGGCGACGAGGACCCGCGGCCTGCGATCGGCGCGGCCGCGCCGTGTGCGGGCGCGTGCGGCGGGCCGGGCGGGGGCGGTGGTGGAGGGCAGGCGCAGCAGGGTCATCGGCGGGCCTCCGCCTCGTCCTTGCGGGTGCGCCGCAGATAGCCGAACATCCCGATGAGCAGGACCAGCATCAGCAGCATGGTCAGCGCGGAGCCCAGTGGCCAGTTCTGGCCCTGGAAGAACTTGTCCTGGATGAGATTGCCGATCATGATCTGGTCCGGTCCTCCCATGAGTTGGGCGCTGACGAAGTCGCCCATGGCGGGCAGGAAGACCAGGACGAGCCCGGCCGCCGCACCCTGCCGGGTGGCGGGCAGGGTGACGAAGAGGAAAGTCCGCAGCGGGCCGCCGTACAGGTCGCGGCCGGCCTCGATGAGGGAGACGTCCAGTCGTTCCAGTGCCGCGTACAGCGGGATGATCATGAAAACGACGAAGCCGTAGACGAGTCCCGCGACCACGCCGACACCGGTGTTGAGGATCTTCGTCCCGCTGTCCGCCAGCCCCACCGCGCGAAGGGCGCGCAACACGGGCCCGTCGTCGGAGAGGACGACCGACCAGCCGTACATCCGCACCAGGTAGTTGGCGAAGAACGGCACCACGATCGCGGCGATCAGCGCGTGCTTGTACCGGCCGCCGTACAGGGCGACGGTGTACGCCACCGGGTAGGCGATCAGCAGGCAGATGACGCAGGTCAGCAGGGCGTAGCCGAGGGATCGCGCCAGGACTTCGGTGTAGGCGGGGTCGGCGAGGGCGCGGACGCCGGCGAGGTCGAAGCCGAAGCGCGGGTTGCCGAGTTCGTCGGTGGTGCCGACGGCGAGTACGGCGACGAGCACCAGCGAGGCGATGAGGAATCCGGTCATCCACAGGGTGCCGGGCAGCATGAACCAGGTCCACATCCGGGTGCCGGTGACGTCCGTGCCGCGACGGCGGACGTGTGGCGGGCGGTGACGCAGCTGTGCCATGTCTCAGCCCGCCTTCACATGCGTCCAGGCGGTGTCGCGGGCATCCTCCGCCGCGCGGCTGCCGTTGCGGAAGAAGAGGTCCGCCTTGAGGTCGTCGTCGGTGACCAGGCACTCGGGGAAGGGCTTGACGAGCTCGGCGTAGACCTTCTCGGAGCCTGCCACCGGCATCGGGTAGCCGATGTACTCGATGTTCTTCTTCACGTTCTCCGGCCGCAGCATGTAGTCGATGAACAGCATCGCGGTGCCCGGGTGGGGGGCGTTCCAGGGGATGGCGTAGCAGTCGGAGTTGATCGGCGTGCCCTCCTTGGGAGCCTCGAAGCCGAAGACGGAGGGATCCTTGGCCTGATTGAGCATGGCGGCCATGTCCCCGCTCCACGCCTGGGTGATCGTCGCGTTGCCGTTGAGGAGGTTGTTGTAGCTGTCGCTGGAGAAGCCACGCAGCCGTGGGCGGAGGGTGCTCAGCAGGGAGGTGATGCGGCCGAGGCCGCCGGTGTCTCCGGTGCTGACGTCCAGGCCGAGTTCCAGGGCGCCCATGCCGAGGACCTCGTCGCGGTCGTCGAGCAGGAACACTTTGCCCCTGGCCTCGTCGTTCCACAGATCCTTCCAGGATCCGGTCAGCTCGCCGATCCTGTCACGGCGCCAGCCGAGGCCGGTCTTGTAGACGGTGAAGGGGACCGTGTGAGCGGAGCCGGCGTCGTACCAGGGGTCGGCGAAGTAGCCGTGCGTGCCGAACACGGCGTGCGAGTTGGTGAGCTCAGTGTGGTCGATACGGCGCAGTCGGCCGCCTCGCACGAGTCGCTGGGCCCATTTGGCGGTGGGGAAGATGACGTCGTAGCGGTTGCCGGCGTTCAGCTTGGCGACCATGCCCTCCATCGAGTCGAAGTTCGACTGGACGACCTTGACGCGGTACTCCTTCTCGAAGCCCTTGAAGACGGACGGGTCGACGAAGTCGGCCCAGTTGAAATAGACGAGATCGCCGTCGACACGTGCCCTGACCGGGGCGAGGGCCTTGGCGTCGGGTGTTCTGGCGGGCATGAACCCGCAGCCGCCGGCCGCGGCGCCCAGCAGGCCGCAGGCGCCTGCCCGCAGCATGGCGCGTCGGGTCGGTGGGGGTACCTCGGGGGACATGGAGCGTCCTCTCCGTCGAGGGACGGAACAACTCCAGGGCAGGACCGGTGGGTCGGCTCACGGAGGCCCTGACTCCGTAGTGAAGACCGGTCTGGGGAGGGTGCGGGAGTGTGTCAGCGGGTGAGGGGTAAGCACCACGCGAGGAACCGGGGGCAGGGCTGCGGCCCGGCCGCCGTACGGGAGGGTGTCACCGTGCGTGCCCCTCCAGGTCGTCCCGGACCCGGCGGGCGAACCAGCCCACGGCGGCCTCGCGGTGCGAGAGCGGCCCCGGCTCGAACCCGGGCGTGGACAGGCCGGCCTGTACGCGTTCCACCAGCTCGGCGTCCTCGTCGTTGGTGACCCAGCCGATGTGGATGTTCAGCCTCCGGGCCAGCCTGGTGCGCAGGCTCTCGCCCCGCCGGGTGTAGAAGGCACCGGGGATCGCCGCCCGGTCCTGGGCGGTGGGAAGAGCGGTCCACGCGAGCACGTGGTCAGGGTAGAAGTCGATGAGCGTGTTCGGATAGATCACGGCGTAGCGCCATACGCGCCGGTCGGCCTCGGTCAGTCCCGGCATCGGTGTGGCCAGCCGCTGGTAGAGCCGCTCCGTCCAGTTCGAGGACGGCTTGTCGCGCAGCGGCGACTCGAAGAGGACGTAGTTCTCCTGCACGTCCACCGTGTACGCCTGGTAGTCCAGCAGACGCATCAGCGCGGGGTGGGCGACGGGGACGTGGTAACCCTCGAGGTAGTTGTCGACGATCACCTTCCAGTTGGCGTTCTGCTCCTCCGCGACGCCTGCGAGGTCGTGAATGCGGTACTTGCCCACGGGTGTGAGGCCGGGTCCGGCGTAACGGCCCACGGCCTCGGCGAGGCCGGCGCAGGCTTCCGCGAGCGGCGCCGCGTCGAGGTCGAGGTTGACGAAGACGAAGCCGAGGAAGGACTCCACGTTGACCCGGTGCAGCCCGAGCCGGGGTTTGTCCAGGCAGGGGATCCGGCGTGCCTCGGGAGCGCCGACGAGTCGCCCGTCCAGCTTGTAGGTCCAGCCGTGATACGGGCAGCGGATCGCCTTGCCCGAAGGCTCCGGACCGGCGACCAGGCGGGTGCCGCGGTGGCGGCAGACGTTGAGGTGAGCGGCGAGACCGCCGTCCTCGGTCCGGACCACCAGAACCTCCCGGCCCGCAGCCGTGGCGGTGAGGCGCGCGCCGGGCCCGGGGAGGTCGGTTTCGTGGCAGACGAGCTGCCAGGACCTGGCGAAGATGCGCTCGGTCTCCGCGGCGGCGATGGCCGGATCGGTGTAGTAGCGGGCGGGCAGGGCTTCGCCGGGGTGCTCGGGAGCCGGCTCCGGCGCAGCCGCGGGTGGCGTGGTTGCCCGGGTGGTCGGGGGGTGCATGTGTCCTCCTCCGCGCCGCGGGGCGGCGATGGGCGGTGAGGCTGTGGTCCGGACGGTCGGCAGGTTCCGCAGGGGCATTTGCGGCCGACTGACTGATTGGTTAGTCAGACTGGAACCGGCCGAGGCGCAAGTCAAGACTTGTGGGCTGACTAATTAGTTAGTTAATCTCGAAGAGGCAGATGCGCCGGCTCCAGCAGACGGCTCCCGGCGCATCCCAGGGGTTTGCGGGCCGTCATCCGCACACCCCGCGTCCTCGTGGTGCACGGCGTTCGCCGCGTACCCGGCCCCCGTTTCCCGCCGTTCTCTTCGACGCGGAAACCCTCACCCGCCATCGCCGCGCCACCCGTTCCCGGCCGCGGGAACAGGGCGACCCCGGAGGCACGCATGAGCGCTCGCCGAAGTCTCGTATGGCTCGGTCTCACCCCGGAGCCCGAACAGGAACTGCCCGCCGCAGTGGCCGCCCTACGGGCCCCCGCGGTCGGCCGCCCTCCCCCGGCCCTCGTCGCCGCCGAGCGACGCCGCGTCGAGCGGCTGGTGCTGCGCGGCACACAGCACGGCTGGCTGCGCTACCTCGGTGAAGTCACCGCCCTGGTGGTCGAGGCGGCGGACGGATCCGCGACCGCCGACCCCTGCCCGGCACTGGTGGCCGGTGAGGTCGTCCTCGATCACCACCGCATGCTGATCGGCCTGCCCGGCCCCGGCTACGAGAACACCGCAGCACAACGGCGCGACCTGGCAGCGGCACTGGCACGGCTGAGATCCCGCTTCGACCCCACTCCCTCCGGCCACCCCGAGCATTGGAGCACCGCATGACCGGCGTCTTCACCCTGCTCCCGGAAGGGCGGAACAGCCTGCTCACGCACCCGGCGTCGGGAGACCTCGCCCCGTACGTGGCGGTGGGTGGCTACGCACCGGTGCCCAGGCCGGACCGGCTTCTCGAACAGATCGCCGCCGTGGGTCTGCGCGGGCGCGGTGGTGCCGGTTTCCCTGCGGCCGTCAAGCTGCGCACCGTCCGTCACTCCCCCGGCCCGACCGTGGTCGTCGCCAACGGCGAAGAGGGTGAGCCGGGCTCCGTCAAGGACCGCTGGCTGCTGCGTCACCGCCCCCACCTGGTGCTGGACGGCGTCCGCCTGGCGGCCGCCATGACCGGTGCCGGACGCGGCTGCGTCTACCTCTCCGACGCCCTCGCCGAGACGGCCGTCCGCCGGGCCCTCACGGAGCGGCCCGGCGACCTGCGCATCGACGTCGTACGGACCCGGCACACGTACGTCGCCGGGGAGGAGACCGCGGTCGTACGACGCATCGACGGCGGCCCGGCCCTGCCCACGGCCAAACCCCCGCGCCCGTTCGAAAGGGGTGTCGGCGGCCTCCCCACCCTCCTCGCCAACGTGGAGACGCTGGCCCGCATCGCGGTGCTGCACTCCCAACCCGATACCGCGGCCGCCGTCGCCGGCTCTCATCTGGTGACCGTTTCCGGGACCGGCGGCGCTTCCGCGCTGATCGAGGCACCTGCCGGCACGCACCTGAAGGCTCTCGCCGCCCTGCTCGGGCACGGCAGAGCCGATGCGGTCCTGCTGGGCGGCCTGTTCGGCGGACTGCACGGCGCCGGCTGGCGGGGCCTCCCGCTCGATCACGACGGGCTGGCCACGGCGGGCGGCGCGCTCGGCTGCGGGGCGTTGCACTTCCTGCACCCCGAGGACTGCCCGGTCGCCGTGGCCACCGAGGCGACCGCGTACCTCGCGGCACAGAGCGCGCGGCAGTGCGGGGTGTGCGTCTCCGGGACCGGGGCGCTGGCCGAAACGCTCATGTCACTCGCACACGGCGGGTCCTGCGACGACACGACCGAGAAGCTGCGGCGCTGGTCCCGGCAACTGCCCGGCCGCGGCGCCTGCGGGCTGCTCGACGCCGCCGCACGCATCGTCGCCAGCCTGCTTTCGCACTTCCCCGACCGGGTCGACGACCACCGGGGCTCAGCCTGCCCCGTATGCGCCGGCCCGGCACCCAGCGACGGACGCCGGTTCGTGGTGGCCGTTCCCCGACCGGACTCCTCCGACTCATCCGCCCACCCGGGCGCCGAAAGGACCGCACCATGAAACTCCTGCTGGACTCCACCCGTTGCCAGGGCTACGGCCTGTGCCACGAACCCGCGCCCGAGCTGATCGACCTCGACGAGTGGGGCTACGCGCAGGTGCGTGAGGACGCCGTGCCGGCCGACGGCGAGGACGCCGTGGCGGCAGCCGTCGCCGCCTGCCCCAACTCCGCCCTGCGGCTGGTGAAGTGAGATGGGACGCGACCTGTCGGCCCTCTTCGACCCGATCTCCGTCGCCGTCGTAGGAGCCAGTGACGACCCCGCCAAGTACGGCCATGCCATCGCCGCCCAGGCCATCCGCGGGAACGGGCGCCGTCCCGTCCACCTGGTCAACCGCCGCGGCGGTACCGTACTCGGCCGCACCGCGGCCCCCAGCCTGAGCGCGATCGGCGAAGACATAGATCTGGCCGTGGTCTCGGTGCCCGCCGCCGGCTTCGAAGAGGCCGTCGACGAGGCCCTGGGCTGCGGAGCTCGGGCGATCGTCGCGATCACCGCGGGCTTCGCCGAGACCGGCGAGGCCGGGCGGATACGCCAGCAGACCGTCGCCGAACGCGTGCGTGCCGCCGGTGCCGTCATGATCGGCCCCAACTGCCTGGGCCTGACCGACAACACCACCGACCTCTTCCTCGCGTCCGACACCTTCTCCCCCGGCGGTGTCGCCCTCCTCAGCCAGAGCGGCAACCTCGCCCTCGAAATCCAGCTCCGCTTCCGCCCGCACGGCCTCGGCTTCTCCCGTTTCGTCTCGCTGGGCAACCAGGCCGACGTGACTCTGGTCGACCTGCTCGCCGACTGCGACCGGCATGAGGGCACTCGCGCCATCGCGGTCTACGCGGAGGACTTCGCCGACGGACGCGCGTTCGCCGAGGCAGCCGCCGAAGCGGGCAAGCCGGTGGTGCTGCTGACCGCCGGACGCGGAGAAGCCTCTGCACGCAGTGCCCAGTCCCACACCGGGGCGCTGACCACTGCCGCCGATGTGGTGACGGCAGCCTGCCGGGACGCCGGCGTGCAGCTGGTCGCCACCCCGCGCGAACTCACCGTCGTACTGGCCGCGCTGGACGGCGGACGGCGAGCGGCCGGCCGCCGGGTCGCCGTGCTCACGGACGGCGGTGGCCACGGCGTCGTCGCGGCCGACGCGGCGGAGGCGGCCGGGCTGACCGTCCCCGAGTTGCGGCCTCCGACGCGGCAGCGCCTGCGGGAGGCCCTGTGGGAGCAGTCGGCCGTCGCGAACCCGGTGGACCTGGCCGGCATGGGCGAGCAGGACCCCGGCTCCTACGCCGAGACCGTCACCACGCTGCTGGCGGCCGAGGAGATCGACGCCGTCGTGATAACCGGCTACTTCGGTGGCTACGCGGCGGCCGACGGCGGGCTGGGCGGAGGCGGCAGGGCGCTGGCGGACGGGGAACAGGCGGCCGCCCGCCTCATCGCCGCCCGCCACCGCGAAACCGCGAAACCACTGGTGGTGCAGTCGATGTACCCCGACTCCCCCAGCTGCCGCGCCCTCACAGCAGCCGGCATTCCCGTGTTCGAGGCCACCGAGGACGCCGCTCGCGCCCTGGCCGCGACGGCGCCCGGCACGCCGGGTACCGGCGTCACGGCCCTCCCGCGGCCCGCCCCGCCACTGCGCGAGACCGGCTACCTGCAGACCCGCAGAGCACTCGAAGCGGCCGGGCTCCCCTTCCCACCGGCCCGGGAGTTTCACGGCGAGGGCGAACTCCTCGCTGCTACCACCGGGTTCACCGGGCCGTACGCACTCAAGGCGCTGCACCTGCTGCACAAATCCGACGCGGGCGGCGTGGCACTGGGCCTGGCCGGCCCCGACGAACTGCTCGCCGCCTTCCGCGAGATGCATGCCCGGCTCGGTGCTCCCTCGTACTCCGTGGAGGCCATGGCTGACCTGGCCGACGGGATCGAGCTGATCGTCGGCGTCAACCGCGATCCGCGGTTCGGCCCCGTCGCCCTGGTCGGTCTTGGCGGAGTTCTGGCGGAGGCGCTGCACGACGTCGCCTTCACCCTGGCTCCCGTGTCCGCCGACCGCGCCGCGCTCCTGCTGCGCGGACTGCGCACCGCCGCGCTGCTCGACGGTGTACGCGGCCGGCCTCCCGTCGACGTCACGGCGGCCGCGGCCGCCGTGGAAACGATCACGGCGTTCGCCGCCGCCCACCCGGAAATCGCCGAGATCGAGGTCAACCCCCTTCTCGTACGCCCCCACGGCGTCCTCGCCCTGGACTCCCGCGCCGTACTCGCCTGACCCGCCCGGTCGGGCGGCCCGCCCGACTCGTTCGCCCCCGCACGCCGTCACCCCACCGAAAGGGCCCCCATGGACATGCGCTACACCCCCGAGCAGACCGCCCTGAAGCGGCGCGCCGCCGACTACGCCCGGCTGCTGATGCGGTACGAGGACCAGTCCGAGCAGGCGGGCGGACCCCTGCCGCAGCAGCTCGTCACCGAACTGACCCGAGCCGCCATGGACGCCGGCGTCTACGCCATCAACATGCCTGCCGAATGGGGCGGTGCCGGTCTGAGTCTGCTCGACCAGGTCATCGTGGAGGAGGAGTTCGGCAAGGTCACCAACTGCCTGTGGGACATCCCCTGGCGGCCCGCCAACGTATTGGCCCACGGTGACGAGCGGCAACGTGAGAAGTATCTTTTGCCGGTCATCCGCGGCGAGAGGTTCGACGCGTTCGCCGTGACCGAGCCGGGCGCGGGGTCCGATCCCTCCTCCGGCACCTCCACTGCCACCCGCACCGACGGCGGCTGGCTGCTCGACGGCGAGAAGTGGTTCGTCACCTGCGGAGACATCGCCGACTTCCTGCTGGTGCAGGCGGATGCGGGCCCCGATCGGCTGCCCACCCTGTTCTTCGTGGACAAGGCCGCACCCGGAGTCGAGATGACCCGCCTGCCCCGCTTCATGCACTCTGCGGTCAACGGGCACCCCGAGTTCACCTTCAGCCGGGTCTTCGTCGCCGACGAGGACGTGCTCGGAGGCGTCGGCAACGGCTACGAACTGACCAAGGAGTGGTTCACCGACGAGCGTCTGATGATCGCGGCGCGCACCGTGGGCGCCGCCGAGCGCGCGCTGCGGCTCGCCCGCGACTGGGCCGTGGAGCGCGAACAGTTCGGGGCGCCCATCGCCTCGTACCAGCTGATCCAGGGCATGCTCGCCGACTGCGCCGTCGACATCGCCGTCAACCGCGCCTACACCCACCAGGTCGCCTGGGAGGCCGACCAGCCGCAGACCGACCGCAAGACGCTGCACGCCAAGGCATCCACCGCCAAACTCGCCGCCAGCGAGGCGGCCGGCCGGGTCGCCGACCGCTGCCTGCAGATCTTCGGCGGACGCGGGTACGACCGGAACTACCCGGTCGAACGCATGTACCGCGAACTGCGCGTCGACCGCATCTGGGAGGGCACCTCCGAGATCCAGCGGCTGATCATCGCCAACGATTTGATCAAACGCGGTACGCGCGCCCTGGCCCTGCCCACGTACTGACCCCCGAGCCCTTTCGCACCCCGCACCGAACAGCGAGGACTTTCATGGACTTCCGCCTCACCCCCCGCCAAGCCCGACTCAAGGCGGACGCGCGCGCCCTCACCGACCTCATCGCCACCTACGAGCAGCAGTGCGAGGAGGACAACGGCCTGCCCGCCGACGCGCACGCCCGGATCCGGGACGCGGTCCTCGACGCGGGACTCCAGGCCGTCAACATGCCGGCCGAATGGGGCGGCGCCGGACTCACCATCGCCGAACAGGCCACCGTTCAGGAGGAGTTTGGCCGCCTCACCGGCGCTCTCTGGGACATGGTGTGGCGGCCCGCCAACGCGCTGAGGTTCTGCACCCCCGAGCAGCGCGAGCGCTTCCTGATACCGGTGATCAGGGGCGAGCGGCGCGACTGCTACGCCGTCACCGAGCCCGGCGCAGGTTCGGACCCGCAGAACCTGGCCACCACCGCCACCAAGAACGACCGGGGCTGGTTCCTCAATGGCGAGAAGTGGTTCGTGACCGTCGGCGACCACGCCGACTTCATGATCGTGCTCGCCGCGGCGGGACCGGAGCGCGCCCCGACACTGTTCCTCGTCGACAAGGACACCCCCGGCATCGAGATGACGCGCGTACCTCGGTTCATGCACACATTCGTCTACGAGCACCCCGAGTTCACCTTCACCGACGTCCAGGTGGAGGAGGACGCCGTACTCGGCGGCATCGGCGAGGGATACGACATCACCCGCTCCTGGTTCACCGAGGAGCGCCTGATGATCGCGGCGCGCACCACCGGCGCGGCGGAGCGTGCCCTGGAGCTGTCCCGCGACTGGGCCGTGGAACGCGAACAGTTCGGGGCGCCCATCGCCTCGTACCAGCTGATCCAGGGCATGCTCGCCGACTGCGCCGTCGACATCGCCGTCAACCGCGCCTACACCCACCAGGTCGCCTGGGAGGCCGACCTGGCGTCCTCCGAGGACCGCAAGACGCTGCACGCCAAGGCGGCCATCGCCAAACTCGCGGCGAGCGAGGCCTCGGGCCGGGTCATCGACCGGTGCCTGCAGATCCACGGTGGACGCGGCTACGACCGCGCGTACGCCGTGGAACGGCTCTACCGCGAGCTGCGCGTCGACCGCATCTGGGAGGGCACCTCCGAGATCCAGCGGCTGATCATCGCCAACGAACTCGTCAGGCGCGGCACCGGGGTCCTGGACCTGCCCACCGCCTGACACAGCCACGATAGGGATCAAGGAGAGCACGGATGGCGGAGCACTCCTTCAACCCCGTCCCGGTGCTGCGGCTGATCGAGCTCGCCCCGTCACTTCTCACCTCCGCCGAGACCACGGCACGGGCTGAGTCCTTCGTCACCGGCAGACTCGCCCCTGGGCTGCACGCACCCGCTCGGCCCGCCGGCCCTGACGGACCTGATCGGCCTGGACACCACGCGCGACATCGCCGGGTCGCTGTACGCGGAGTTCCGTGAGCCGCTGCACTCGCCCCCGACCCTGTTGTCCCGCATGGTGGATGCGGGCCTGCTGGGAAGGAAGCCGGGGCGCGGCTTCCACACGTACGCGGGACAGCCGCAGCGAGAGGCGGCGGTAACGGCGGAGCGACCGTGAGGAAAGATGAGAACGTCGTACGTCCATCGAACGAGGGAGGCCGCCGGGTGTCGACCAAGGTGCGCACGGCAGACACGCGCGAGCGCATCCTGAGCGCAGCCTGCGAGGTCATTGCGGAGACCGGCTTCGAGAAGATCCGGATGCGCATGGTCGCCGAGCGGGCACGTGTGTCGACCGCGCTGTTGCACTACCACTTCGACACGCGCGAGAAGCTGTTCACCGAGGCGATGACCCACTCCTTCGCGCACACCGCGGTCGATGTCGAACGCGACGCGGGGACGGCGCCGGCGGCGGTCATCCTGGCCCGGATCCTGCGTAACCTGCTGCCGACCGACCCGGAACTGCACCAGGACTGGCGACTGTGGCAGGAACTGTGGGCCCGGGCGCTGCGCGACGAGACGACCCGCGTCTTCGCCGTGGACCTGTACGCGCAACTGCACGCATGGGTGGCCGACGCGGTGCGGCGCGGCATCGCCGCGGGCGAGTTCACGCCGACCGACGTGGACGACCTCAGCACACTCGTCCTGTCCCTCAGCGACGGCTACGGCATCCGCCTGATGCTGCGTGATCCCACCGTCACCCTGGACACGGCGCTCACCTCCATCTGGCGCCATGTCTCCGCCGCACTCGGCCTGCCGGAGACGATGCCGGCCGGGTGAGCCGGCTCAGTGCCGATCGTCGGCCTGGTGGCGTCGTACTTCTTCGACGATGCGCCGCAGCAGGCTGCGGGCGGCGGCGATCTCGCCGACCGGAATGTCGGCGGCCAGCGCACGGTGGGCTTCAGCGGCGCGCACCGTGATGGCGTCGAGTACGTGGCTGCCGGCGGGCGTGAGTTCCAGCAGCGGTGAACTCCGGTGATCGGGATTGGCCCGAAAGGTGGCGAGTTCCTCGCGGACGAGGTCGCTGGCGATGCGCTGCACGCCTTGGCGGGCCACCCCCAGACGGCGTGCTGCCCGGGCCACCGTCAGGGGGGTGTCGCAGACGGCGCTGAGGAGCTGCCATCGCGCGACGGCTACCTCGAGACCTCTCCCGCGCTGGAAGCCTGACGGCTTCTGGCCGGCGACATCTCCGTCGCAGTGAGCAGCTCGGGCCGCAGTCCATTCCGGGACCGGTGTCAGGCCGCCATCACGGCTGTCGTCAAGGAGTGCCGGGGCGTCCGCTGCTGGCGGCGTAGTACTGGAGGTCCTGCACATCCACCTGGGCCGCCACCGGGTGGCGCGCGGCGACCTTGGCCACCTGGTGTCCGGCGCGGCGCACGACGGCGGAGCTCCAACCCGGGTGCAGCGGCACCAGGGTGGGGTGGACACCGGCGGGAGCCGGTTGGCTCTGGTGGTCGGCGCCGACCACGGTGTCCACGCTCGCGGGCGCGGTCAGGAAGGTCAGTGCCTCGACCATGTCCCGTGGGGGCGCCGACCCGCCCCGTGGGCTCATCAGCAGTTGCTCGGCGCCCGCCGGAGGTACCGCCGCAGCGAACTGGACACGCGATGTCAGATACACCGTGTCGCGGACGATCCGCGGCCAGGCGCCGGTCTTGAAACGGGTCAGGTAGTACGAGGAGAGATCGAGATAGGCGTACCCGTTGTGCAACGAGGGTGCGAACTGGCTGCCTTCGGAGTAGTCGTTCCAGGTGGTGAGCTGGACCCAGTCCGCGTCGTCACCGATCGCGTGCCCCCAGGTGGCGCGCAGTGTGGCCGTGTTGCCCGCCTCGTCGTAGACGCCCTGGTTGGGCCGGGTGTCCTGCACCGAGACCGGTTGCATCCAGACCTTGCCGAGGCGATGGGCCAGCGCGGTGTCCGCTGTGGCGCCGGCCTGGCCCCGGTAGCTGCGGCTGCCCCACTCGGAGAAGCCGTAACTGATCGGCGCGAACCGCTCGGCGTTCGCCGTGAAGTTCAGGAACAGCGGGACCAGCGCCGTCCTGATGCCGTGCCGCTGCTCCAGCCGTGCGGTCATCTGCGACCACCAGCCGGGATAGTGCGCCTCTGCCTTGAACGGGGAGACCACCAGCCTGCCGTCCCCGAGCCGGTGCACGGACGGTGACTGAGCCAGGCCCGCCAGGGCATCCGCCAGGGTCGTGGGGTCGGTCCGCAGCGAGGTCATGTCCGGCATCAGCATGATCCGGAAATGGGGGTCGACCGAGGCCGCCGCCTCGATCAGCCGGGTCACCCGGTCCCAGTTCGGACCGGACAGGGACAGGATGTCGACGCTGAATCCGTCGATACCGGCGTCGGCGGCCGTCCGGACCTCCTGCTGCAGGTTGGCCAGCTGCCAGTCGCCGCTCTGCTGCGGCACGGGCAGCGGCCGGTCCCGCAGCAGGCCCCCGTACTCCTCGTGCTTGCCGTTCTCGCCCTGCGCCGTCAGGTAGTTGCGGCTGTAGTAGTCCCGGTCGGCCGGCTGATTGTCCAGTGACAGTGGATACGGCGTGAAGTAGTGCGCGAACACCAGGTGCTTACTGCCGTGCAGCACGGCCGGCGAGGGCAGATCGAAGGGCAGCGCGTGGCCGCGTGGCCCCGCGGCCCCCGGTACGCTTCCGGGTGCGGCCGCCGGAGTCTTCTTGCCGTCACCGCCCATCGGGGACCAGGCCATGCCGCTTCCGGCCAGCAGGCCGATGAGCAGCAGCCCCAGCGCGAGGCCCGGCAGCAGACGCCGCCGGCCGGCCCGGGGGCGTCGGTGCGTCAAGGATCGTAGCGGCGCATCCGCCATCATCGTTCCTTCCGGGACCCCGTCCGCGTTGCGGGGGTTGGGCAGTAGTAGAGCCGAATCACGCCCCCAGTACAACAGCCTCCGCCGTCGGGCCGGGGCCGCACAGCGCCATCACGGTGTGCTGGCGCCGAGGCGGTCCGTGCGGTGACCAGCGACGTAGGCCTTGAGGCTGTCCTTCCGCATCGCGTCCCACAAAATACGGTCCTTGGTCCGGTCCAGCAGGACGACCGACTGTCCCTTGATCATGCCGGTGCCGGTCACCGGAGCATTCATGAACACCATGCCGGCCGGCCTGATGCCCCGTGAGCTCCACAGCAGATCGCGCAGGTCGCCATTGCCGAGACGGTCGTCCACGCTGACGCTCTCGGTCAGCCTGCTCAGTACCTGGCCGGCTTTCAGCGGATTGCTCAGCGTGCCGGGGTCCATCACCTTGCTGAGCACCGCGCGCAGGAAGTACTGCTGTCGGTGGGTGCGGTCGAGGTCACCACGGGGCAGGCTGTGCCGCTCGCGGACGTACACCAGCGCCTGAGTGCCGTTCATATGACGCCGGGTTCCGTCGACGGTGAGGTCGACTCCGCCCACCGCGTCCGTGAGCCGCTTGAAACCGTCCCAGTCGATGACCGCGAGGTGATCGACCTTCACATCCGTCAGCCGCTGGACCGTGTCGATGAGCAGCGGAGGTCCGCCCCAGGAGAAGGCGGCGTTGAGCTTGGCCGTGCCGTGCCCCGGGATGTCCACCCAGGAGTCCCGGGGCAGGGACACCACGTAGGCGCTCGAGTGGTCCTTCGGCAGGTGGACCAGCATCATGGTGTCGCTGCGCTGCGCCCCGTAGGTCCACTCCGGGGCCTTGGCGTTCTTGCCTGTGGTGGGCAGGTCGGACCTGCTGTCGACGCCGACGAGCAGAAAGGTCTCTCCGCCGGCACTCGCCGACGGCTGCGCGGCAGCGGGCAGGTGGGTCGGGAACGCGTTCGGGATGCGCTCGACCCGGTCGGTGTAGTGGTCGACGGCCCACCATCCGACGCCACCGGCCGCGATGACCCCCACGGCGAGCAGCGCAGCGACCCCCAGGAGCACCTTCCGCTTCCGGGAGCGGCGGCGTACCGGCACAGGAGCCGGTGCTGCTGCGCCGTCCTCGGTTTCTTTCGTCATCGGTTTCCCCCTGGCATCTCTGCCGCCCCCACGGCCCCTCCCACAGCGCATGCACGCATACGGGTGCATGGGCGATCATAGGACCGATTTACACGGGATCAACACGTCCTTGACACCCCGCCTTCAGAGAAACCGGGGGTCAATCGGTCACAAGGTTTACGTAAACGGCATTGTGCGATCTCAAGTTTGTCGTACTGTTCCCTGTTGCGACGCCTGTTCGTCGATCGGGGAATCGACGAACGGGACGAAGCCAGTCAACACGTGCCGGGGGGGTACATGTGGCATGTCAGCACGCCTGAAACAGGTGCGTCCGGGGTCCGCACCACATCGGGTGCGGTCCAGCATGGGATGCGCCTCAAATCGCGGTGGTATCTGCCGATCGCACTGTTCACCGACGTCACCGGCACGGCGCTGCCGGTGGCGCTGCTCTTCCGCGCCGAAAGCCAGCCGTACGCCCTGCGGTCGGCCGCGGTCGCCGCGCTCGCCTGGCTGAGCATCCATACGTTCCGGCACCGGTACGCCGAGCGACCCATGGGTGAGTCCCGGGGCGCGCTGCCCGTGCTGCACGACTGGCTGATCCTGCTGGGCGTGCTCGCCGTCTGCCGCGCCGCCGCGGACCTGCGCCACGGGCCGCTGCTCTGCCTGGCCGCGCTTCTGCCGTCGCTGCTGCTCACCCTGGTGTGCCGCAAACTGACCTACCGCCACCTCGCCTCGGCGCGCCGCAAGGCGCAGGTGGTGACCCGTGTCCTGGTGATAGGCGAGCCCTCGGCGGCCGACGACGTGGCCGATCACCTGGCGGGCCGTACGGACCACCCGTACATCGTGGTCGGCATCGTGGCGCTCGGCGCGGGCGAGATCACCAGCGGGACCAGGCTGGCCGGTCGGATGACCTTCGGCAGCCCCGTCGCCACCAGCGAGGACACCCGGCCACTGCTCGCCACCGCTCAGGAGTTGCAGGCCGACGTCGTGATGGTCGCGCCGGGAGCCAGCATGTCGGGCGAGCGGCTCCGGCGGCTGTCCTGGGCCCTGCACGACGCGGGCATGGAACTCGCGCTGGCTCCCGGCCTGGTGGAGATATCCGTCAAACGTCTGCAGACGACATCGGCGGCGGGAATGGCCCTGCTGCGGATCGTGCCGCCGGTGCGCCGCGGTGTGCAGCCGGTGCTCAAGTCCGTGATGGACCGGGCCGGTGCCGCACTGGGCCTCGTCTTCCTCTCGCCCCTGTTCCTGCTGATCGCCCTGGCGGTCAGGCTGAACTCGGCGGGCCCGGTGTTCTACCGGCAGGAACGGATCGGCCAGGCCGGCACTCCCTTCGTGATGTGGAAGTTCCGCACCATGCACCGGGACGCGGACTCCCGCAAGGCCGAACTGGCCGCCGTGAACGAGGTCGAAGGGCCGATGTTCAAGATGCGGCGCGACCCGCGGGTGACCGGCGTCGGGCGCCTGCTGCGCCGGGCTTCCCTCGATGAGTTCCCGCAGCTGGTCAATGTGGTGCGCGGCGACATGTCGCTGGTGGGTCCGCGTCCGCCGTTGCCCGAGGAGGTCGCCCTCTACAACGAGGTGGAGGCACGACGGCTCGCGGTCCGGCCCGGCATGACCGGACTGTGGCAGATCAGCGGGCGCTCCGACCTCTCCTGGGACGAAACGATCCAGCTGGACCTTCAGTACGTCGACAACTGGTCGTTCACCAGCGACGTCGACGTCATGGCCCGTACGCTCCGCGCCGTCGTCGACGGTCGCGGGGCGTACTGAGAGAGCCGAGCCGATGACACCGAACCCGGGGCGGGCCGCGCTCCGGCGCTGCCGCTCAGCCGCGCTGCCACGAGGCGTAGGTCGCGGCGATGCCGTCGCGCAGCGGGACGCCCGGCTTCCAGCCGAGGGAGCTCAGTCGCGTGACGTCCAGCAGTTTGCGGGGGGTTCCGTCGGGCTTGGCGGTGTCCCAGTCGATGCGCCCGGCGAACCCGGTCACATCGGCGACGGTCTCGGCGAGTTCGCGGATGGTGAGGTCCGTCCCACAGCCCACGTTCACCGGTTCGTCGCCGTCGTAGGCACGCAACAGCAGTGTGCAGGCGGCGGCGAGGTCGTCGACATGGAGGAACTCCCGGCGCGGCGAACCGGATCCCCAGAGGGTCACCGCATCCCTGCCCTCCTCGCGCGCCTCGTGGAAGCGGCGGATCAGCGCGGGCAGCACGTGCGAGGTCTCCAGGTCGAAGTTGTCGCCGGGCCCGTAGAGGTTGGTCGGCATGGCGGAGATGTACGAGGCGCCGTACTGCTGACGGTAGGACTGGATCTGCACGATCCCGGCGATCTTCGCGAGGGCGTACGCCTGGTTGGTGGGCTCCAGGGGGCCGGTCAGCAGGGCGTCCTCGCTGATCGGCTGCGGGGCGAGCTTCGGGTAGATGCAGGACGAGCCGAGGAAGAGGAGCCTGCCGACGCCGGCCCGGTGCGCTCCGGCGATCACGCTCAGCTGGATCTGCAGGTTCTCCTCGATGAACTGGACGGGGTAGGTGCTGTTCGCCATGATGCCGCCGACCTTGGCAGCGGCCAGCACCACCGCGTCGGGTCGCATGTCCTTCAGGTGGTCCGCGGTCCGCGCGGCGTCGCGCAGATCCAGCTCGGTGCGGTCCCGGGTGAGTACCCGGTAGCCATCGGCGGTGAGCCGGCGCGCCACGGCGGACCCGACCAGACCACGGTGACCGGCGACGAATATGCGGGCGCCCTCTGGCAGAAGCAGCGATTCAGTCATGGGTCGGATCATGCCAGGGCGAAGACCCTCAGTGTGCACAAGATCCTGACTTCTTTCTCAAATCACAACATAACCATGGGGGACGGGCCGGCCGTGCGCCGGTCTGCAAGGGAGGGACGTTTCGTATGAGCAAGTCCGCACTGATCACCGGAGTCACCGGGCAGGACGGTTCCTATCTGGCGGAGCTGCTGCTCTCCAAGGGGTACACCGTCCATGGACTGGTCCGCCGGTCGTCCAGCTTCAACACCGAGCGGATCGACCACATCTACCAGGACCCGCAGCAGGCCAACCGGTCCTTCGTACTGCACCACGCGGACCTGTCCGACGGTGTCGCCCTGGTGAACCTGATGCGGGACATCAGACCCGACGAGGTGTACAACCTGGGCGCCCAGTCCCATGTCCGGGTCTCCTTCGACGCGCCGCTGTACACCGGTGACGTCACCGGGCTCGGCGCGCTGCGGCTGCTCGAGGCCATCCGGGCCAGCGGTGTCGAGACCCGCTACTACCAGGCCTCGTCCTCCGAGATGTTCGGCTCCACCCCGCCGCCGCAGAACGAGCAGACCCCCTTCCACCCCCGCAGCCCGTACGGTGCGGCGAAGGTCTTCGGCTACTGGACCACCGTCAACTACCGCGAGGCATACGACATGTTCGCCGTCAACGGGATCCTCTTCAACCACGAGTCACCGCGCCGTGGCGAAACCTTCGTGACGCGCAAGGTGACCCGGGCGGTGGCCCGGATCAAGGCGGGCCTCCAGGACCGCCTGTACATGGGCAATCTGGACGCGGTACGCGACTGGGGTTACGCCCCCGAGTACGTCGACGCGATGTGGCGGATGCTCCAGCACGACGAGCCCACCGACTACGTGGTGGCGACCGGAGTCGCCGCCACCGTGCGGGAGTTCGTCGAGACGGCCTTCTCCCATGTGGGCCTGGACTGGAACGAGTACGTCAGGTACGACCCGAAGTACGAGCGTCCCAGCGAGGTCGACGCGCTCATCGGCGATCCGGGCAAGGCGCGTCAACTGCTCGGCTGGAAGCCGTCGGTACTGGTGGCGGAGCTGGCCGGGATCATGGTGGACGCCGATCTGCGTCAGGTCGAGGACCAGTTGGCCGGCGCCACGGTGCGTATCGACCGCTGATCCGCTTGCGACGCGCGGACCCCAATCGGTACCGGATTGGTCAAGTGTGGCGGATCACGTGTCCTTCCGCCGCAAGGTGCGCCAATATACATGTCAGTTGGGCCACATCAGGCCATATATCTGGGCTTTCACGCCTGGGGGGTAAGTACATGGGTAGATCCCGGGGGCTTTCGGCTGCCCTCATCCTGAGCGTCATCGCCGGCTTGGGGGTGACCGTCGCGCCGCCGGCTGCGGCGGTGACACCTCCGGTGGCGTTCACCGCCGACGATCTGCCGACCTGGCAGACCAACGGCATCGTCTGGGCACTGGCGGAGGCGCAGGGGACTGTCTTCGTCGGAGGCACCTTCTCGCAGGTCAGGCCGCCGGAGGGGGGCAGCGGCACGGCGCAGGACGCGGTCAACTTCGTGGCGATGAACGCCGCGACCGGCGCGCCCACGCCCTGCCATCTCTCGTTCACGATCGGCAGCGGTTCGGCAACGGTCCGCTCGCTGGTCGTCTCGCCGGACAAGAAGACGCTCTACGCGGGCGGTTACTTCAGCGCGGTCAACGGTGTAGAGGTGAGCAGCCTGGCGGCCATCGACATCGCCACCTGCACGCCCAAGGCGGACTTCCACCCGAGCTTCAGCGCGACCGTTCGCGCCCTCGCCGTCACCGACGACACGGTGTACGCGGGCGGTGACTTCGGAACCGTTCAGGGGGAGACCCGGCAGCGGTACGCCGCGGTGGACAGCGGCACCGGGGCGCTTCGGCCGTTCACGGCCAATGTGGACCTGCCGGGACGGGCCGTCGCGGTCACGCCCGACGGGAAGGACGTGGTGCTGGGCGGTGACTTCTTCACGGTCAACGGCTCGGACTCGCACGCTCTCGCCGTCGTGGACGCCACCACCGGTGACAACGTCAAGACGTACCCGAACTTCATCGAGACGAACTCGGTCGTCAAGACCATCGGCACCGACGCCACCGGGTTCTACACCGGCAACGAGGGGACGGGCGGCGGGGTCTTCGACGGGCGCATCGCACTGAACCTCAGTGACCTCGACCAGCGCTGGCGCGACACCTGCCTGGGCGCGACGCAGGCGGTGCTGTCGTACGAGAGCGTCCTCTACAGCGCCTCACACGCCCACGACTGCTCCAGCGTGGGTGAGTTCCCCGACGGCAAGCGCAATCATCTGCTGGCGCAGCCCACCACGAGCGTGGGGAAGCTCGGCTGGTTCCCCAACACCAACGACGGTCTGGGTGAGAGCATCGGCCCGCGCGCCCTGGCCGTCTCGGACAGCGGATCCACCAAGTACCTGTGGGTGGGTGGTGAGTTCACCACGGTCAACGCCGCTCCCGCCCAGGGTCTGACCCGCTTCGCCTCGAGTCCCGACACCGGTGTCCCCGGCGTGCCGCAGGTCAGCGCCGCAAGCATCAAGCCCGGCACCGTTCAGGTGCGCTGGCGCTCCAGCACCGACCTGGACGACAGCAAGCTGACGTACAAGGTCTACCGCAACGGCTCGTCGACTCCGATCCACACCGCGGACGGCGACTCGCTGTGGTGGTCCCGGCCGCAGATGTCCTTCACGGACACCGACGTCACGGCGGGGCAGACGTACAGCTACCGGGTGACGGCCACGGACGCGGCAGGCAACGCCAGCGGGCTCTCGCCCACGGTAACGGTGACCGTGCCCGCCTCCGCGGAGGCCTATCCCAGCGCCGTGATCGACGACGGCGCCACGCAGTACTGGCGCTACGACGAGTCGATCAGCCCCTTCATCGGGGACTCGTCGTCATCGGACAACAGTGGCATCCAGCTGAACGGACCCTCATTGCGGCAGACGCCGGCCGCCGTCAACGGCCCGAGTACGGCGATCGGGTTCGACGGCACCGACCAGGCGGTGTACAGCGACCGGCCGTCCACCGTGCCCGGCGCCTACTCCGTCGAGACCTGGTTCAGGACGACCACCGACCGGGGCGGCAAACTCGTCGGCTTCGGTAACAACACCACCAAGACCAGCGGCAACTACGACAAACACATCTACATGACGAACGCCGGAAACCTGGTCTTCGGCGTGTACACGGGCGGGACGCGGACCATTTCCACGTCAGGTTCGTACAACGACGGCGACTGGCACCACGTGGTCGCCACGCAGGACTCGTCCGGCATGAAGCTCTACGTCGACGGTGCGCTCAAGGACTCCGGCAACGTGACCGGCAACCAGGCCTACACCGGCTACTGGCGGGTCGGCGGTGACCAGTTGAACGGCTGGCCGCAGCAGCCGACCAGCAACTTCTTCGCCGGACAGATCGACGACACGGCGATCTACCCGTCGGCGCTCTCCGCCCAGCAGGTGACGCACCACTACCAGCTGGCGAGCGCCCCCGCCGACACCGTCAGCACGGTCCCGGCAACCGACGACACCTACGCCAACGCGGGCGCCCCGAACACCAACTACGGCACGTCGAGCTCGCTCGCCGTGCGCGGTACTTCGGCGTACGCGTCCTACTTCCACTTCACCCTGCCGTCGGCCCCGGCCGGCACGGTGCTGAAGAGCGCCAGGCTCTCGGTGAAGACCTCGACCCAGTCCGGCGGCGGATCGGCGGACAGCCAGTCCGTCGTACCGGTCTCCGGGGCGTGGACGGAGACGGCACTGACGTACAACAACCGGCCCGCACTGGGCTCCGGCACCCTGGGCACGCTGAGCGGCGCCACGGACGGCTCGACCGTCTACTCGGCGTCGCTCGACACGGCCGCGCTCTCCTCCTCGCTGGGCAGTTCATACAGCCTGGCGCTGACGAGTACGGGCACGGATTCGCTGTGGCTGTGGTCCAGCGAGGCCACCGCCAACGACGGCACCCCGCAGCTCGTGCTGACCTTCGGCGCGCCGTAGTCGCGCCGGTGACGGCAACGCAATGACAGCGTGCGGGGTCCGGTCCGCCGGACCCCGCACCGCCGATTCCCCTTTCGCCCGGCCCGCACCACCCCGTACCACAGGAGCCACACCATGCGTCCACTTCGCCGGCGCCCGGCGGCCGCCGCGGCCGTGCTGGCCGCCCTCATCGCCGTATCCGCCTGCAGTTCCTCCGGGTCCTCGCACCACGACAGCGACGCGGCGGCCGGTGCCACGAGCAGTCCCGCTCCGACCCGGAGTATCCCGGACCCGGAGACCGAAACGAGCCCGAGCCCGGACCCTTCACCTTCCCTGGGCCCGGTCCTGCCGGACGCCGAGATCACCCCGGCCACCGGCTCGTTCAGCAAGAAGGACAAGGCTTACCTGAGCGGCCGGGTGCCGAAGAACATGGACCCGGCGGCCGTGCTGCAGACCGGCCAGGAAACATGCCAGCGGGTGGCCCGGACCGCCAAGCACGACCGGGACGCCGCAGTGGGTGCGGTGATCGCGGGCGACATTCCCGACGCGAAGGCCGCCATCACTCATCTCTGCCCGGACCAGAAGCCGGTGCTCGATGCGGCCGACGCCGGCTTCCCCGACGGCACCCGCAAGAAGCCCGCCGCCGGGAGCTACCGGGCGCTGACCACCAGCTCCGACTGCACCTGGCGGGCCACCGGCAGCGGGGGCAAGATCCTCGCCTCGGGGCCCTCGAACGGAGCGAAGGGGCCGGTCAGGGCGAAGGTCCCGGCCGGAACCCGGGAGTTCACCTCGTCCGGGTGTTACGCCTGGGTGCCCGCGTAACACCTGTCGTACACGGCGAGCAGTGTGTCGAGCACGGCGTCCATCGAGAACGCCTCCGTGGCCAGCTTGCGGGCCGCCACGGAGGCTCTTTCGTTCACGACGGGATCCAGCAGTTCGCGCACGGCCGGAGCGATCCCGGACGCGTCGGCGACCACCCGGCCCGCGCCCGCCTCCTCGATGTCGTGCGCCAGCCCGTTGGAGCGGGTGACGACGACGGGTGTGCCGACCGACAGCGCCTCCAGAACCGACATCGGGAAGGGCTCGTCGACCGACGGCAGCACATAGACGTGCGCCGCCCGCAGTTCGCTGAGCATCTCGGTGCCGGACAGAGGCCCGGGACAGCTCACCCGCTCCGCCACTCCGAGTTCCCCGACCAGCGCCTGTACGGAGGCGAGTTCGCCCTCGTCGGGTCCTGCCACCACGAACCGGGCGTCCGGATGGTGGCGCAGGATCTCCGGGACCGCGGCCACGAAGTCCTGCGGCCGCTTGCGGGCTTGCAGCCGGGCCGCGTAGAGAAGACGCGGCGCGCTCGACGGGGCCGGGCGCGGTTCCTGCGCCGGCACCCCGTTGACCAGCCGCGTCGTGTTGACCGGCGTGGACGGTCCGGCAACGGCTTCGAGGCCCTTGCGCTCGTGCCCGGTCAGATACAGCACCGCCGACGCCCGGCGGAGCAGCCTGCGCACGGCGAGCGCGTCCAGCACCTTGGCCAGCAGCCGGTCACTGGGGTCGACCATGCCGTGAGTCTGGAGCACCAGCGGCTTACCGGCGCGCAGCGCGGCAAGAGCGACCGGCAGGGTCACCAGGTCGCGGGCGAGGTGGACATGGACGACGTCGGCCTGCCGGACCGAGCGGCCGGCGGTCGCGAGCAGGGCGGGCGACGTGATGCCGCTGAAACCCAGCGGCAGCAGCCTGCGGGCCTGGAAGAGCCGGGCGGGCACGCCCTCGACCTCGGTGGGCAGCGGTCCTTCGAACCCGTCGCCGAGCGCGAGCAGCCGCGCGTCGTGGCCGCGCTCCCGGAGCCCCCGGGAGAGATTGAGTGCCACCCGGACCGGGCCGCCGAAGGCGTGGCTCGGGCTGTGCAGGGTGACGACGTGCAGGACTCTCAGCGGACTCATGCGGGTTCCTCCACCGGCCGTCTGCCGTCGGCCGTCTGCAGGGTGAGGTCCGGGAGGTCCCGGTGCACGACGGTTCCCGCGCCGGCGACGGCGTGCGCGCCGATGGTGACGCCGGCCAGGACGGTGGCACGGGTGGCGACCCAGGCGCCGTCCTTCACCACGACCGGCGCATTGCGGTAACGGAAGTCGGCGGCGCGGTGATCATGACTTCCGGTGCACAGCAGCGCCTCCTGCGAGACACAGACATGCGCACCGATGGTGATCGGCTCCAGATTGAGCAGCCAGGCGCCCTCGCCGATCCAGCTGTGGTCGCCGACCGTCAGCTTCCAGGGCCACAGGACCCGCACCCGGTGCCGGATGAGGACGCCCTCGCCGATGGTCGCGCCGAAGGCCCGCAGCAGTGCGACCCGGAGCCGCGCCGGACAGAACCACGCCATGAAGACGGTGTTCAGCACGGCGAACCAGAGGGCCTGCACCAGCTTGCCGCGGCCCTTTTCGTATCCGGCCAATGTGAAAGCCGGGAGATTCCGCATCAATTCACCCCCACCGGCGTCTCCCCAGACGCCTGGCTGCTCAGCCTAGTGGCTGACGCCGAGTGGCAGCTCCGCACGTCGGTAGACTGGCCGCTGGATCTTCTCAGGGGGGATCCGCTCAGGGGCGGGGGCCGCATGACGACGGAGACGGACGAGGGCACCGGACAGGCGGCGCCGGTCCGTGGCCCGGCGCCGCTGCCCGCTTCGGCCCTGCGTTTCGCACCGGCGGTTTCCCCGCGGACCCTGCTGTCCCGAGCCCTGTCGGTACCGCTGGCCATCGGGCTCACCGTGGCCATGCCGGCGGTGGTCGCCGTCCAGCCGGGCAACGGGGTCCACGACAGCGCGTACTGGGTGCAGTTGATCCTGACGATGTACGCCGGCGCCCGACTGTCCGGGATGATCCTCACCGGCCGCCGCAAGCTGTTGCAGGGGTCCTTCTGGCTCTTCGTCTATATGGCGATGGGGGTGGCCCCGCTCGCCCAGGCCGTACTGGGCAAGGTGCCGACACCCGTGGTGGGTCCGCGTTCTGACGTCACCGAGGCCATCGCGCTCGTTCTTATCGGGTGTGTGGCCTTCGACGTGGGAGCTCTGCTGGCCAGGCACCGGCCCGGCGGCAAGGGCCGAGGGGAGACACGGCCCGCGCTGGTGCACCGGCGAAGGCTCTATCTGCTGGTGGTGGTGGCCTTCGCGTGCAGCGCGGTGTTCGTCCTGAAGCTGGGCGGGCCGGCCGTGTTCTTCAGCAGCCGGCAGGAGATCATCGCCGGCATCGCGGAGGCGGGCATCTCGCAGGCCGACTCGCAGGCCGGTCAGGCCCTGCTGCGTGGTTTCGGCACCGTACCGGCGCTGATCGCCCTGCTGGCGTACACCCGTTGGCTGGTCACCTCCCGGCGGGCTCGCAAGTCACCGACGGTGATCGCCGTGTGGTGCGCGCTGGCCGCGCTGAACGCGGTGGTCAACAACCCGATCTCCAATCCGCGTTACTGGTTCCTGACGGTGCTGCTCGCCCTGCTGTTCACCGTCTTCCCGGTCAGCGCGGCGATGTACCGCTCCGCACTGAGCCTGGGGGTGGTGGTGGCGCTGGTGGTCTTCCCGTTCGCCGACCGCTTCCGTTACGACGACAAGAACTACCACCCGGTCGAGACCACCTCGGTGCTGGAGCCGCTGGCGCTCAAGGACTACGACCAGATCGGCATGTTCGCGAACACCATCACGTTCGAGCATTCCGGCGGCGGGCACCTCTACGGGCGCCAGCTGGCGGGCTCGGTCCTGTTCGCCGTACCGCGCGCAATATGGCCCGGCAAACCGCACGACACCGGGGTGATGGTCGGCGAGTGGATGGGCACGGTCAACACCAACCTCTCCTCCCCGGTGTGGGCGGAGCTCTGGATCGACTTCGGTCCGGTGGGCATGAGCCTCGGCCTGCTCGGCATGGGCTACGCCGCGGCCCGGGTGGACCGGAGGTATGCCCGGAGGGCCACCCGCCGCGCACCGCCCGGGAGTCTGATCTCGCTGGTGGTGCCGCTGGTAGCGGGCTATTCGTTCATTCTGTTGCGCGGGCCGCTGCTGCAGGCCTCCGGGCGGGTGGCCATCGCGATCATCTGCATCGCGCTGATCATGACGCACCGTCAGGACAGGGGCGCCGTGCTGCGCTGACCCGCGGCCGAGGGCTCGGCGGTCCGGCCGAGACCGGTGACCCGTATCCAGGCGGCCGTCGCCTTGAGCGCGGAGCCGGCCGCGAGCCCCCAGGCCGCGCCGATGGCGCCGCCCAGACCGTAGCCGCCGAGCATCAGCACCACCGAGAGCAGCGAGAACACCACCTGCAACGACAGAGTGGCGCGCGGGCTGATCACCCGCAGGGTGACCAGGGCGCAGGTCCCCAGGGCCATCACCGCGTACTGGCTGCCGGTGGCCGGGAGCAGCGCTGCCGCGGACTGCCAGGTGGCACCGAGAAGCTGGTGTCCCATCCGGTCGGGCAGGGCGTACAGGACAGCCGCCCAGCCGAGACCCACGGCCGCCAGCACGGCGGCGAGCAGCGCGGCCGCCCGGGTGATGGCGCGGCGTCCGCCGAGCCTGCCGAGCACGGGCGGACCGAAGGCGTTCACCGAGTTGAACAGCACGTTGAGCGGGCCGAAGAGAGTGGTGGCACCGCGGAGCGCGCCGACGGCCAGCGGGCTGGCGAAGAGCCCGAGGCCGAGCACGGCGAGCTGGCTCGACGCGTTCCCGACGGTGAACTCGATGACGAACCGCATACCGAGGTGGCCACGTCGCAGGTAGCGGCGGAGCTGGGTCGCGGCTCCCGTCACGAACGGGCGCAGCAGCAACAGGCCGAGCAGCAGCGCGGGCAGTGCGGAGATGCCCCACACGGCAACGAGCCTGGCCGGACCCGCCTGGTGGGGCTGCACCAGCAGCGCGGGCACCACGCAGACCAGGCGCAGTCCGTCGGCGGCGAGCGCCCGGTGGGGTTGCTGCAGCGCGGAGAAGGAGTAGCGCAGCCCGTCCTGCAGGAGGACCACGGGCAGCACGAGTCCGAGCGCCAGGAACGCCCCGCCGAGCCGTCCACCGGCCACCGCCCCGCCCACGACCAGCAGCACGCCGGCGACCAGCGCCGCGCAGCCGGTGAAGACCGCGGCCGAGCGGCACGCCGAGGCCAGTGCGCGGGTGTCGCCGCGTTCCAGTACGACGGCCTGCCCCACATACGACATGTTCAGGCCGAGCAGCACGGTGAAGGTCAGGTAGACCATCGAGAAGGCGGCGAACCCGCCCGTGCTGGAGACCCGGGCCGCCATCACCAGCACCAGGATGTTCGTCAGGCTGGACGCCGCCTGGTCCAGCACCGACGCGGCGACGACAGCCGAGCGTCTCACCGGTCTCCCGCGCGGACACTGCGCAGCGCCACGGTGTCGCTCCCGTCCCCGCTGAGTCCCTGCTGCGGCGGGGACGGCCGGCCCGCGGCGGGCCGCTGCTCGGCCGCTTCGCCGGTGTCTTCCTGCTGCGCCGACCGGTTCGCGCCCCTGCCGCTGCCGCGATGCCCGGACTTCTCCGCCCGCCGTCCCGGCTGGCGGGGCACCGGGTGGGTGACGGCGCCGAGCACGGTGCCACCGGCGCCGGTGATCAGCTCCCTGATCCTGACCAGGTCGGCGCGGTGCACGGACCTCGGGTGACAGACGATCAGCACCCCGTCCACCCGGTCGACGAGTGCCAGCGCGTCGGCATAGGCGAGGACCGGCGGGGCCAGGACGACGACCGTCGCGTTCGGGGAGTCGGCCTCCTCGATCAGACGGGTCACCCGGGCGGAGGTCAGGGCGCGGGCCACATTGCGCACCCGCTCGCCGGGAACCAGGTCGAAGGACCCCGACTCCCCCGCGTCCACCTGCAGCCGGCGCGGTCCGGGCCAGCCCGGCTCATCGGAGTCCGGCTGCCGGCTCCAGGCGGGGCGGCCCGTGTCACCGGCCCGCAGCCGCCCCGCCAGGCTCGGTGTGCGCAGATCGGCCTCGATCAGCAGTACGTCCTTGCCGGTCTCGGCGAAGGACGCCGCCAGGTTGGCGGCGACCCCGGCCGCCGCGTCAGCGTTGCCGCCCCGGGGGGCCACCACGAGCAGCCGTCGGCGGCCCGAGAAGCGTTCGTCGTAGGCGAGCCGGAAAGCGACCGAACGGTACTCCTCGGCCAGCCGGGAATCCTGACCGCCGACGAGCAGCGTCCCGCCCGATGCGCCACGGGGCAGCGTGCCGAGCACGGGGGCGCGCACCGCGCGCGCGACGTCGGCGGGTGAGCGCGGCGACGGGTCGAAGACCAGCCTGACCCAGGCCCCGAGCAGTCCCAGTGCCACCCCGACCGCGCCGCCGAGACCCAGCGACACCGGCAGCCCGAGCCCGTCGGACGCAGCAGGCGGCACCGCCTTGCCGCTGACGGTGCCCGCGGTCATGTCGAGCGCGTTGAGGCTGGCGATCTGTCCGTTCAGCGTGTTCATCTTGCCGGTCAGGTCGTCATAGCGGGCGTTCGCCGCATCCGAGGCCGAACTGCCCTCGCTCGCCAGTTGCTTGGCCAGGTCGTGCTGTTGCCGGGCGATCGGATTCAGCTGGTCCCGGGTCTTCTTGACCATGCTGTCCCGCAGGTCGCTCCACTGCTTCTCCCGCAGATCGAGATAGGCCTTCACCAGTGCGTTCGCCCGGCGGGCCGCTTCCTCCGGCGTGGTGGCCGCGTAAGTGAAGCGCAGCACCATGGTCTGCGGCGGATTGGTGACCTGCAGCCCCTTCTGGAGCGAGCCGAGCCGACTGCTGGGCAGCCCCAGCGCCTCGGCGGCCACTTCGGCCACGCTGTTGCTGAGCGCGGTCTGCCGCTCGGTGCCTATGTTGACGGTCTTGTCCGGGGACACGACCGGATTGAACGGGTCATTGGTGGGGGCGCGCAGGCGGATGTCACTGGTGGCCGTGTAGCTGTCCGCCGATGTCACTCCCAGCCACGCTCCGCCGAGCAGTCCGATACCGATGCCCGCACCGATGAGTCTGCGGTAGCGCAGCAGTTGCCGGAACTGGTCTCTCAGCAGATCCGGTTCGTCGTCCCTCGCCGCGGAAGCGTGCATGTCCGTCACGTGCTTGGACCCCCCAAGGCCTCATCGATCAGTGCGTCGATCCGCGCCAGGCCGGCGTCCCTCGACAAGTAGGACGCCACATGGCGCGGCCCCTGCGCCCCCAGAGCATCGGCCGTCACCGGATCTCCGGCGAGTCTACGCACCGCGGCCAGGAGTGCGTCCGGATCCTCCGGCGAAACCAGCACCCCGGCCCCCGAACGCAACACCTCCTGTGCGGTGCCGCCTTGCGCGGCGACGGACGCCACGACGGGCCTGCCGGACGCGAAGTACGAGGTCAGTTTGGAGGGGACGCTCATGTCGAGCACCGAGGCGCGCTGGGTGACGGCGAGTACGTCGGCCGCCGCGAGAATGTCCGGGAACTCACTGTCCTCGGCGGGCGGCAGAAAGACCAGGTTGGGGACGTCCGCCGCCAGTCGGCCCAGTGTCTCGCGCTGGTTGCCGTCTCCCATCAGCACCACCCGCAGCGACGGATCGCGCCTGGCGGCGTCGACCAGCACCTCGAGGCCCTGCTTGAGGCCCATGTTCCCGGAGTGCAGGACGACGATGTCGTCCTGCCGCCAGCCGAGCCGGGCGCGGCTCTCCGCGCGCGGGCGTGAAGGGCCCGGTATGTGGTTCCAGTTGGGCACCAGCCGTATGCGGGCGGGGTCGACGCCCATCGCACCGACCTTGTCGATGAACGTCTCGTGGATGACGCCCACCAGGGTCGCGCGCCGCAGCGCGTACCGCTCGGCGCGCTCGGCCAGCGCGGCGGCACGGTCGCCCCCGCGGATCCCGCTCTGCGCGGCCGCGGCGCCCATCAGGTCCTGCACGACGGGGACATAGGGCACCTTCCAGCGGGCCGCCAGCCAAGCCCCGAGCACCCCGCCGGCCAGGCTGGGCAGTTGGGCGAGCACCGCGTCGGGCCGCTCGATCCTGGGCGGAGCGGCCAGACCGTGCAGCAGGATCGTGCCCTCGAACAGGGCGCGCCGCACGGCGGTCTGCCGGGGCGGCACGCTGTGGCGCCTGCGGTGCACCCGGACACCGGCGCGCTCCTCGGTGCGCCGCCAGACTCCCGCGTAGGCCGGGTCCGTCGACCAGGACGGGTAGTGCGGCATACCGGTCAGCGCGTGCGTCTCATGACCGAGGGCCGCCCAGTGCTCGGCAATCTGTGTCGCATACGGCCCGATTCCGGCGTGTTCCGGCGCATAGTTCGTGGACACCAGCAGCAGACGGCGCTTGCGCCCAGCCGATGTACCGATGCGTCGCGTCTCTACCACGCGGCGATCCCTTCCCCCAGAGGTGAGCCCGTTGTCACCCTAATCGTTCACTCAACCGGAACGGAACGTGCACGCTATCGTCAGTACCTCCAGCCACGCCGGGGGGTGTGGTGCGCAGGGGGGGCATTCATGACAACGAGCAGGCGGCACCGGGTCGGATACGCGCCCGGCGCCTACGATCTCTTCCACATCGGACACCTGAACATCCTTCGTCATGCACGGAGCCAGTGCGACTATCTGGTCGCCGGGGTCGTCTCCGACGAGATGGCCGAGCGGGCCAAGGGCCGGCGCCCGATGATCCCGCTGGTCGAACGACTGGAAATCGTCCGTAGCGTCAAGTACGTGGATGCGGCCTTCGTCGAAACCGTTCCCGACAAGGTCGAAACCTGGAAGCAGGTCCGCTTCGACGTCCTGTTCAAGGGCGACGACTGGCGGGGTACTTCCAAGGGCGAGAAGCTGGAGCAGGACTTCGCCGTGGTCGGCGTCGAGATCGTCTACTTCCCGTACACGGTGCACACCTCGAGCACCCAACTGCGCCGCGCCCTGGACGTACTGGCCGAGCCCGAGGCTTCCTTCAGCCAGGCCGCTTTCGGCCCCGAGCAACAGTTCAACGCCGGACTGCGCTCAATTCCCGGAACCACTTCGTGAGGAAGGCGACCAGGAACAGTGCGCCGGCCGCGCCCAGCGCCGTATAGGCCCAGCGGAATCCACTCCCCGCCCCCAGCAGCAGGAACACCAGGCAGAAGATCCCGTGGTCGACGGGGAGCAGGACCACCGCCCGCAGCGTGGACGGCGCCGCGGCGGGGCTGCCGGGCGCCGGGCGCGGCTTGAGCTTGTCGGTCAGCAGGCCACCGAAGAAGGTCACCACCGCGACGAACTGGAAGCCGATCGGCACCAGCAGCCACGCGACGTCCCGGACGCCGAAATGACCGGGGTGCCGGTAGAACGAGATGAGCACGGCGGCATGCAGCGCCGTGATCTTCGCGCAGTCCACCACATGGTCCAGCCACTCCCCCGCCGCGCTGCCACTGCCGCGCAGCCGGGCCAGTTGCCCGTCCGCGGAATCGAAGGCGAAGCCCACGGCAAGGCCGATCCCCACGGCGAGCCCGGTCCCCCAGGACGGTTCCCCCACCGCGACAGCGGCTACGGCGGCGAAGCTGAATGCCGCGCTGATCAACGTCACCTGGTTCGGCGCGAGCCCCAGCCCGTGCGCTCCCGCCGCCAGGTAGCGCCCCACCGGCCGGTTCACGAAACGGGAGTAGAGCGACACGCCCTTGGCCGACTTCTGCGCCGTTCTCAGTTCGAGCAGTGCGGTGCCTACGGTTCCCATGGCCCCCCCGGGTCATCTGCGCACAAAGTGTGAACATCATCGCAGGTATGCCACGGCATTCAAGACCGCACCCTCCTCTCGCCCGAGAGGCGGCGCAAGCATGTCGTCATTTGTTGTTCACAACCAAGATCGTTTAATCGTCATGGACACAACTCTTGACGTGACCAGGCCAACGGCGGAGCATCACTGCCCAGGAGAGCGCTCTCCATTTCTGCTCGTCCCTGCCGACTCAGGAGAGTTGCTCATGTCCGCACCCCCCACCGGCTTGCCGGTTGTACAGCGATCCGCGCTACCGCAACGGCGCGGCACAGCCGCCCTGGTAGTGACCGCGCTGCTGGCCGCGCTGCTTCTCGCCCTCACGCCGACGCAGGCCCACGCCGACCCCACGCTGCTCTCCCAGGGCAAGACCGTCACCGCCTCCAGCGAGGAGAACGGCGGCACCGGGGCAGCCAATGCCGTGGACGGCAACGACGGCACTCGCTGGTCGAGCGCCTTCTCGGACCCGCAGTGGATCCAGGTCGACCTGGGTTCGACGGCGACGCTCAGCAAGGTCGTGCTCAAGTGGGAGGCCGCGTACGCCAAGGCGTACCGGATCCAGCTCTCCGCCGACGGCACCAACTGGACCGACGCCTACTCCACCACCGCGGGACCCGGCGGCACCGAGACGCTCACCGTCGCCGGCACCGCCCGGTACGTCCGGATGAACGGCACCGCCAGAGCCACCGGTTACGGCTACTCCCTGTGGGAGTTCCAGGTGTACGGCACCTCCGACGGCACAAGTGGCGGGACCATCCCCGGCGGCGGCGACCTCGGCCCCAACGTCATGGTCTTCGACCCGTCCACGCCCGACATACAGGCCAAGGTGGACGATGTCTTCCACCAGCAGGAGTCGGCCCAGTTCGGCGACGGCCGCAAGGCGCTGCTGTTCAAGCCGGGTACGTACAACAACATCAACGCCCAGCTCGGCTTCTACACCTCGATCGCCGGTCTCGGCCTCAACCCCGACGACACGACCTTCAACGGTGATGTGACCGTCGACGCCGGCTGGTTCAACGGCAACGCCACCCAGAACTTCTGGCGATCCGCCGAGAACCTCGCCCTCAACCCGGTGAGCGGTACGGACCGCTGGGCCGTCGCCCAGGCCGCGCCGTTCCGGCGGATGCACGTCAAGGGCGGACTCAACCTGGCGCCCAACGGCTACGGCTGGGCCAGTGGTGGCTACATCGCCGACAGCAAGATCGACGGCACCGTGGGCCCGTACTCCCAGCAGCAGTGGTACACCCGGGACAGCTCGGTCGGTGGCTGGACCAACGGCGTCTGGAACATGACCTTCTCCGGTGTCCAGCGGGCGCCCGCGCAGAGTTTCCCGAATCCCCCCTACACGACCCTGGACACCACCCCGGTCTCCCGCGAGAAGCCGTTCCTGTATCTGGACGGCAACGCCTACAAGGTGTTCGTGCCCGCGAAGCGCACCAATGCCCGCGGCGTCACCTGGGACCACGGCGCCCCGCAGGGCAGTTCCATCCCGCTGAGCCAGTTCTACGTGGTCAAGGCCGGAGCGACCGCTGAGACCATCAACCAGGCACTGGCCCAGGGTCTCAACCTGCTGTTCACCCCGGGCGTCTACCACCTGGACCAGTCGATCAACGTCAACCGCGCCGACACGGTCGTGCTGGGTCTCGGCCTCGCCACGATCGTCCCGGACAACGGCGTCACGGCGATGAAGGTCGCCGACGTGGACGGCGTCAAGCTGGCCGGTTTCCTCATCGACGCCGGTCCGGTCAACTCGCAGGTGCTGCTCCAGGTCGGTCCGGCCGGCTCGGGCGCCGACCACTCGGCCGACCCGACGACCGTGCAGGACGTGTTCGTGCGCATCGGCGGAGCCGGTGCGGGCAAGGCGACCACCAGCATGGAGATCAACAGCAACAACACCATCATCGACCACACCTGGCTGTGGCGAGCCGACCACGGCACCGGCGTCGGCTGGGAAACCAACCGCGCCGACTACGGGCTCACCGTCAACGGCAACAACGTCCTGGCCACCGGCTTGTTCGTTGAACACTTCAATAAATACGACGTCCAGTGGAACGGCGACAACGGCAGAACCATCTTCTTCCAGAACGAGAAGGCCTACGACGCTCCGAGCCAGGCAGCCGTTCAGGACGGCCCGAACAAGGGCTACGCCGCCTACAAGGTCGCCGATTCCGTCACCCACCACGAGGCCTGGGGGCTCGGCAGCTACTGCAACTTCACCGCCGACGACACCATCCACCAGGACCGGGGCTTCCTGGTGCCCGACAAGCCCGGCGTGAAGTTCCACGACGTCCTCGTCGTCTCGCTCGGCGGCAAGGGCCAGTACAACCACGTCATCAACAACACCGGGGCGCCCACATCGGGCAGTTCCACCGTCCCGTCCAACGTCGTCTCCTACCCGTGACGCCGGTCGGCTGACGTCTGCTGCTCCGCACCGGCCCTGTATGAGGCCCTCCCGCGCCATGGCGCGGGAGGGCCTCATGCGTCCGCCGACGGACGGCGTTCAGGAGTAGCAGTGGTGCCATCCGGGTCTTCCGCTCAGGGCCGCAGGGTCACCGTCCTGCCCGGCTTCAGGCGCACCGTGCGCCGCCATGCACCCGCCTGTACTTCGGTGGTGGCACCACCGGTGCTGTGCAGCCTCGCCTCGGTGACCTTCCCGTCACGCCAGGCGAGGTCGACGGTGATGCCGCCGCGGGCGCCGATGCCGGTGACGCGTCCCGACTCGGCCCAGGCCGCGGGCAGCGCGGGGAGCAGTTCGACGACGCCCGGGCGGGAGTAGAGAAGCATCTCGAGCATCGCGGTCGGGGTGCCGAAGTTGGCGTCGATCTGCAGGGTGACCCGGGAGCCGAGGTCGTACATGTCGAAGAGGTTGGGCGAGGTGCCGTTGCTGGTGTCGACCGATGGCCTCAGGTTGGTGCGGATCAGCTGGTACGCGTTCTCGGCGTCCTTGAGCCTCGCCCAGCAGGCCGCCCGCCAGGCGCAGGCCCAGCCGTAGCTCGTCATACCGCGGGCGGTGAGCAGGTTCCGCACACCGGTGACCAGTTCGGCGGGACTGTCCGCGGGGGTGATCCGGTCGCCGGGGAAGAGTCCGATGAGCGGCGAGAGGTGCCGGTGGGTGGTATCGCCCAGGTTGTCGGGGGTCATCCACTCCTCCAGCCAGCCGGTCTTGGGGCTGACCTGCGGGAGGTAGAGACGCGACTGGAGGCCGGCGATCGTCTTCGCGTAGCCGGCGTCGCGGGAGAGCAGGGCCGCGGCGGCGCGATAGCTGACGAAGAGATCGCGGACCAGCTCCTGGGCGTAGGTGATGCCCTTGGCGTTGGTGGGTCCCTGCTCGGGCGACCAGTCGCTGTCGTCGATGAGGACTTCGCGGGTCCCCCCGGTGGCCGGGTCGGTGACGGTGGTGGTGATCAGCCGCGCCTCCCAGAACTCACAGGCGCCCTTGAGCAGTGGATAGATCTTCTTGAGGACGGCTCGGTCCTGGGTGAACTCGTAGTGCTGCCAGAGCGAGTTGCAGAGCCAGGCGTTTCCGGCCGGGTGCCACCACCACCCCATGCCGCCGTAGATGTTGGTGGAGATCGCCGTCGTCCAGCCGGCCACTCTCCCACTGGAGTTGCGGAAGCCGTTGCGGGGGTCGTTGAAGAGCTTCTGTGTCGTGCGGGTCCACGAGGGGATCTGGGCGGAGCAGTAGTCGAGAAAGGCGTCGAAGCAGTCGGGCAGGCCGGCGCGCTCGGCGAGCCAGTAGTTCATCTGGACATTGATGTCCGTGTGGTAGTCGCCCATCCAGTCGGGGTCGGTGCGGTCGATCCACAGGCCCTGGAGGTTCATCGGCACACTGTCACGGGAGGCGCTGATCATCAGATAGCGGCCGAACTGAAGGTAGGCGGCTTCGAGTTCCGGATCGGCCGGGGCGTCCGCCGCTCCGAGCGCGGTGAGGCGCGCGGCGGTGTCGAGGGAACGCTGGGCATCGCTGGAGCGCCCGAGGTCGACCGTCATCCGGTCGAAGAGCGCCTGGTAGTCGGCCAGGTGGGTACGCAGCAGCTCCGCCGGTCCCGCTGCGGCAGCGGCCCGGATCCGGCCGGCGGCGACCGTGCGCGGGTCGACGGCCGGGTCCTTGAAGGCGGTGGCGTCGTCAGGGGTGTAGTTGGTGCCGCCGGTGAGGACGAGGAGTACGTCCGCACAGTCGGTGAAGGTGACCTTGTTACCGACCGCCGTGACAGTTCCGGTGGTGCTGGTGGCGGTGGCGGCGGCCGCGTACTTCAACTGGTTGGGGAGCGTCGCGGCGAGCGACACCGTGGTGGCGTCGGCCGTGGCCGTCTCGCCGTGCCATCCGGCGAGCGTGAGGGATCCGGTGTACCGGCCGCCGCCGCTCTGGGTGAGGCGGACGACGACGACCTCGTCGGGGTGACTGGCATAGGTCTCGCGACGGTAGGCGACGCCTTCGCTGTCGTAGGTGACCGTGCTGAGGCCGTTGCTCAGGTCGAGACGGCGGGAGTAGCCGGTGACGGCCGCGGGTGTGTGGCCGGGGAGGTCGATGGTGGCCTTCGCCAAGAGGGTGAAGGAGCCGAAGTGCGTGGTGTCGTACGGAAATTGACCGTCGCCCTGCAGTGCGTCGTTCAGTCCGCCGGTCCACAGGGTGGCGTCGGTGAGGTAGAGGACGTCGTTCGCGGGGCCCCCGGTCGAGAGGGCTCCGATACGGCCGTTGCCGATCGGCAGCCCCTGCTCGATGAGTTTTGCTTCCTCGGCGGGTGCGGGATAGCGCAGCGTCACGGCGCGTGCCTCGGGCACCCGGTGCGCCCGGGCGGCCTCCGGACGCCGGACGGCGGCGGCCGCCGTGAAGGGCCGCATCCCGGCACCGAAAGCGAGCCCCGCTCCGAGGGCCCCTCCCGCAGCTCGGAGCACGGTGCGGCGCGAGGTCGAGGACTGCTCGGCGGGGCTCGTCATCTTCCGGTCCCTTCGACGTGAGTGCCGCAGGAGTGCGGCGGGCGTCGGAAACGTACGAGCTCTGCGGTGCCACGTCAACGTTCTGGGCCGAAAAGACCGCCATGCGGCACGAATTGAGCGTTATAGATCCGATGTATCGCCTCCCTCGTTGCGCTGAGAGGTAACCACGCGCACATCGCCCCTCCGTGTGGGGCGCGTCCTGGTTGTTGCCGGGGGGAGGGCTCACTGCCAGTGCTGGGCGTCCCATTCAGAGGTGTAGGCCCGGGTCGACTGCGATGACGGAGTAGCCGGGCAGCGGCCGGCCGCCCCTCGGCAAGCCGGTCGGGATGGACCGGGATCCCGCGGAACTGGATGTCGCACAGGTACATCGTCCATACTGCGCACCGTGGAACAGCAGATAGGCCCGAAGAGCCCGCCCGTACACGGCGCCGCGACCGATCCGGCGTTCGTTCCCGGCCTCATGCCCGCCCGTCCCGCAGCAGCTGTGGACGAGGCGCCGAGCCCGGTGGACGACAAGGCCGCCGAGGAGGTGACGGACCAGGTCCCCGCCGCGCCGGCCCCGGAACCGGAGGCCGACGCACCGCAGGTCACCACGCCGGACGCCACGGATGCGGAGCCGGCCCCGTCGTTGTCGGACGACGGAGCCGGCGAGAGCGAGGCCGGCCCCGAGTTCGAGGCCGCCGACCGTCGCGGCGCGATCGTCGCGAACCGCGCCGGTCTGGTGTTCCGGCTGGACGACCAGGAAGCCGAGTTCGGCTGGGACGAGATCGGCGCCGTCGAGTTCGACACCTCCAAGTACGGACGCCGGCTCAGCGTCATCGTCCACCTGCTCAACCGGCACCGGTACGAGACCGACATCACCGCGCGCAGCAAGGACCTCCTCGCGGAGTGGACCACACAGCTCGATGAGGTCCTTGACGCGTACTTCGAGGAGTGACTCCCCGGCCGTGGGTCTTCCGGGGCCGTCAGGCCCGCGCCCCGTCCGATCCGCCCGGTACGTCGAGCCTGCTGATCCGCTGGGCGCCGTCCAGGGCGCCCGGACGGGCGCTGGTCAGGTCCAGCCGCAGCCGTGAACTGCGCACCGGCTCGAAGGTGATGGTCGTCGGCCGGTCCGACCCGGTGGCCCAGGTGGTGGTCGCGCCGTCGACGGGTGCGTAGCCGTGTCCGTCCCAGACCGAGACCTGTACCGACGCGGGCAGTGTGTGCGTCGCGTCGATGGTGAACGAGACGTCGACCTGCCGGACCGTACGCTCCTCGCCCCAGTCGACCGAGACCCAGTCGGCGGGGCGGGCGCCCGCGAAAGCCGGCAGCAGGGCGGTGGCGGACTTGTGGAAGGCGTTGGACCAGCCGGTGGCCGGATCGTCGTCCAGCATCGCCGCGGGGAGCGTGGTGGGTGCGCCCGAATAGCCGGCATCCGCCACGGGATAGGCGGGGGCACCCGGCCCCGGGTCGGGCTCGAAACGCCCGGCAGGAGTCACCGGTCGTGCTCCCGGACCGGTGGCACGGACCGAGACGGTGGCCGTCCGCAGTCCCGCCGCACGAGCCGTGACCGTGACGCTCCCGGCTCGGGTGCCGGACCTGACGATGGCGAGCGCCTTCCCGTGGAAGGCGGCCCGGGTGCTCGCCTGGTAGCGCTCGGCGCTCTCCTGACGGCCGCTGTCCACGCCCGCCAGGGAGCCGCCGGCGACATCGAAGGCGATCACGTCGTCGGCATCAGGCAGGACGACACCGTGCGAGTCGACCACCTCCGCTGTGACGAAACACAGCGAACGGCCGTCCGCCGGCAGGCTCTTGCGGTCCGTCGTGAGGCGCAGGGCGTGCGGCGCGCCGGCCGTACGCAGCACGTCGGTGGCCACCGTCCGGCCGCCGAGCCGGGCCACTGCCTTGAGTTCGCCCGGAGCGAAGGGCACCGTCCAGGACAGATGCAGCTTTCCGGCACTGCCGTTGGGGCTGGTGTAACTCCCCGGGTACGGACCCGAGGTGACCGTCTTGTCGTCCCCGGTCGGCTCGGTCGTCTCCAGGTAGCCGCGCCCGTCCTTCGTCTTCTTGCGGTCGAACTTCCGCACCCCCAGCGACCTGCCGTTGAGGAACAGCTCCACCGTCTCGGCGTTGGAGTAGGCCCAGACCTCGACGTCGTCACCGCGCTGATGACCGGTCCAGTCCATGGGCAGCAGGTGCACCATGGGTTCGCTGCTCCACTGGCTGCGGAACAGGTAGTACATGTCCTTGGGGAATCCCGCCGTGTCCACCGCTCCGAAGAACGACGCCTTCACCGGGAACACGTCGTACGGCGTCGGCTCGCCGATGTAGTCGATGCCCGACCAGAGGAACTGTCCGGCGAAGAACTTCCGGTCGCGGTCCTTCTTCAGCCCGTACTCACCGCTGATCGTCCAGGACGCGAGGTTGTTGTCGTACGAGGACGTCTCGCGCCTGCCAGGGGTGTAGTTCTCGCCGGTGTTGAGGTGCTCCGGCTCCTGGTAGGCCCCCCGTGTCGAGGTCTCGGACGAGGACTCGGACTCGAAGAGGAAGAGGTGCGGGTAGCGGGCGTGCAGGGCGTCGACCGATGCGGCGGTGTTGTAGTTGAGGCCGAGCCCGTCGAGCTTGGCCAGCATCAGGTCCGCTGCCGACCCGACCGCGGGCAGCGAGCGGTACTTGTCGGAACCGATCACGACCGGCCGGGTGGTGTCGAGCGCGCGGATGCCGTCGATCAGCCGCTCAGCCATGGCCAGTCCCGCGGTGGAGGTGGAATCCGGTATCTCGTTGCCGATGGACCACATCAGCACGGCCGGGGAGTTGCGGGCAGCACCGACCATCTCGGCGATGTCCGCGTCACTGTTGGCGTCGAAGAATCGCCCGTAGTCGTAGCGGTTCTTGCCCCGCTGCCAGCAGTCGAACGCCTCCACCATCATGATGATGCCGAGCCGCTCGCAGATGGAGATCATCTCCGGCGGGGGCGGATTGTGCGAGGTCCGGAAGGCGTTGACGCCCATGCTCTTCATCAGCGTCATCTGCCGCTCCATCGCGTCCACGTTGACGGCGGAGCCCAGGGCGCCCAGGTCGTGGTGCAGGTCCACGCCCTGGATCTTGGCATAGCTGCCGTTCAGCGAGAGCCCGTTGTCCGGGTCGAGGGTGGCGTACCGGATGCCGAAGTCGGTGCGGTAGCTGTCCACCTCGGCCCCGTCGACCTCTATGCCGGTCCGGAGCGTATAGAGATGCGGGGCATCGAAGGACCACAGCTGCGGCCGGTCGACTCTCATCTCGTGGGTGGCTGTGCCCGGTTGCGCTCCGACCTCGAGTGCGGAGCGGGCGCGGGCCACGGTGCGGCCCCGCGGGTCCAGGACGGTGGACCGGACGGTGACGGTCCTGGCCGTGCCCGACTCGTTGACGATGTCGATCTGTGCACGGACCACGGCGTGTCCGGAGCGGAGCGTCGCGGCGAGATCCGGCGTGGTCACATAGGTGCCCCAGCGTTTGACGTGCACCGGATCGGTGATCACCAGCCGGGCGTTCCGGTAGATGCCGCTGCCCGAGTACCAGCGGCTGCTGGGCAGTTGGTTGCGGACCTGCACGGCGATCACGTTGTCGGTGGTGCCGTCGGTGTGCAGCAGATCGGTGAGGTCGTAGGCGAAACCGGTGTACCCATAGGGGTGGTTGCCGACGAGGTGGCCGTTGCAGTACACGTTCGAGTCCATGTAGACGCCGTCGAACTCCACCGATATCCGGCGGCCGGCGAGCCCGGCCGGCAGCCGGAACGTCGTGCGATACCAGCCGAGGCCGCCGGGGAAGAAGCCGGTGCCGCTGGTGGTGCCGTGCTCGGTGGTCGGGCTGAGCTCGATGCTCCAGTCATGGGGCACGGCGACTCTCCGCCAGCTGGAGTCGTCGTAATCGGGGTCGGCCGCTCGGGCGTAGTCGCCAGTGGGGTCGGTGATCCCACCCGGGTTGACCAGCGCGAACCGCCAGCCGTCCCGGAGCTCGACGGTCCGTCCGCCGGAGGCGCGGGGGCGCGGGACCGCCTGTGCATCGACGGCCGAGGCCAGTGCTCCGACCATCGGTACGGCGGTTCCTGCGATGAGCAACGACCTGCGAGTGACCGCCATGGCGATCCTCCTTCTGTCGGCGAGTGTCTGTTCGGCTACACCTGTGGCGCAGGGGGTACGAACTGACGGGCCATCCCGCCCCAGGAGTCAACACAACTCACCGTCAGCGCACAGATTCTCACCTCACCGCACAGGTATACGTCAAGTGCCGCGCAGTGATCGCTGTACGCCGGCAGACGACTGCTCACCGCTGAGCGGGCCGGCGTGCGGAACGACGCTCCGGGCGATCATCGGCATGCGGTGCCGGGGCTGGCTTCCGGGGACGCGACGGATGAGGTCAGCGATCGGACCCTCGCAGTCGCTCGAAACGTTGCGCGGATCCGACCGTTACCGCGTTCCTAGACCGCGTCCGCCTTCGGATTGACGTTCTTCGCGAGGAGTTCGTTCATCTCGCCGTACGCCATCGACGCCTTACCGTTGCTCTCGTCGTGAAAACGCATCAGGTAGTGGTACATCACGCTCACGCACTTGTCGCGGCTGCGGTATTCCGCGTTATCGGTGAGCTGCAAACCCTCGGAGATTTCCTTGATCTTTCCGTCAGGCGTGGTGTAGAGCGGATGCCACATGAGGGTGACGGCGGGATTGAGCCGCTGGAGCTTGCGTAGTTGGGGGATCTCCTGCGCGATCAGGACGCTGTCGGGGTTGTAGGCCCGCAGGAACACGTGCACCGGGCCTGTCGCGCGCTCGACGAATGCGGTGGAGAGGACGTTCCACAGCGGCGCCTGGAGCTTCCAGTTGGCGTGCAGCTCCAACTGGTCCACGACCTTCCCGAGTCGGGTGAACTCCAACGAGGTGTGTCCCTTCCCGTGTGCGTAGACACTCACGTCGAAGCCGCCCGACCAGAGGGCCAGGGTAGGGGTGGTGATCTTCAGATGGTCACCCACCAGATTCACGAGTTCCCGGTACCAGGTGTTCGAGGCCCGGAGCTTCCGGCGCTCCGCGGGGTCGATTGATTCGTCCGCGGACTGCCGGTTCAGCTCATCCTGTTCGAGGACCCCACCCAGCAGAAGCTGCCAGGCGCTCTCGATCACGTCCGCCGGGAATCCGCCCTGCTGCATCAGCCTCTGGAACACGCGCCATTCGGGGTGTTCCTGGGCCTTGGCCGCGTAGTGCTCCGTGGGGGCGCCGGCCGAGGGTTTGCGGCGTTGCACCGTGGGCGCGGGCCCCGTGTCGCCGGCCATCGCCCGCTGGAACGCGTGCCCGGTGGCCGGGGCGCCCCCGGACATGACGCGCCGGGCGTTTTCCTCCGCGGCGACCTCGTACCGGTCGGACGGATCGGAGACCTTCAACCCGTTGCCGTTGTCCGTACCCGAGACGGGACCCTGCCGCTGCTGGACCACATGCGTGAGTTCGTGGGCGAGCGTATGACGGTCGCTGCCGCCCTCACCGAGGACGATGTGGCTGCCGGAGGTATAGGCGCGGGCCCCGATCTCCTGCGCCGACTTCTTCGCGGCCGTGTTGTCATGAATCCGTACGTCGCTGAAGTCGACGCCGCCGAACCGCGCCTCCATGTCGTGCTGCTGTGGCCCGGGCAGGGGCCGGCCTGGCAGGTTCAGTACGTCGTGCACGGCCATCCGGCGCTGCACCGGAGCCTCCTCCGGCGGGGCCTCGCGATGACCGCAGGATGCCCCGTGAACATGCCGCTGCACCTCCAGCATGCGGGCTACCGCGGCGTTGCCCACGGAACGCTGCAGCGCCATGACGGCCGCCGGCGACTGCCCGCCCGGTAGCCGGGCAGCGAAAGCGGCCGCTTCCCTGGAGTCCCGGGGGCGCGGCAGAGCGGCGGGCCCGCGCAGCTCACTTCCCTGCCGCTGCGCAACGCTCACATCCTGCTTCCGCTTCTGCACGCACCCACTCCTTCGGCACTTCGCTTCGCATAGAGGTCCCTGTCTAGGTGACATCGGTGGCGCGGGACAAGAGAGGGAAGGGCATACAGCACGTCCTTGCGGGTACTCCATGTGGCCCCGCCGGGCACCCGGAAGCCGGTCGCTGCAGCGCGGGGGCTCCGCCTGCGCGTCTCCGCAGCACCTCCCTCGCGTGGGCGCACACCGGCCCTGGCCGACAGCTGGGGCTGCTGCTCGGGGTCGCGGCGGCTTCCACCTTCGCCAAGGGCGGCCGCCACCCGGCGCCGAAGTCCACCTCTTCCGGACGGGGTGCGGCCGGTCCTGTCATCGGCCGGCGGTCAGCAACGCCCTGGCCGCCGCCCGGCTGATGCCGGGCAGCAACTGCCCGCGCTGCTCGTGGCCGACCGTGAGTGCGCCCGGGTGGCGATCATGCCGACCTGCCGTACGTGTCGCTGACCGGTCGCACGGTCGGTTACTGTCCGGCTGCCGAGGCCGGCCCGCCGCCCATCACCGACACCCCGCTGCCCATCACCGGCACAGAGCTCACGGCGCCCCTCAGCGTGCCGCGCGCCCCGTACTCTCCGCCGAGCCCGATCGTCGTCACCCACGGACGCCGGCCACGGACGCCGGTCCCCACCTGGTGTGCCCAAAATGATCAAGGGCCGACCTCGAATACCTCCGAAGCCGGCCCTGACCTGCGACTCTCACGAGTCGGGACGACAGGATTTGAACCTGCGACCCCTTGACCCCCAGTCAAGTGCGCTACCAAGCTGCGCCACGTCCCGATACCCGCGCGACCAGGGAAGCCCCCGGCCGAACGCGCACCGAAACAATACCGCACTCGGGCGGGTGATCACGAACGTCATCCCGCTCCGGCGCCGACCGAGACCGCTTGACCTCAACCGCGCTTGATGTTGGATCGTCGGCCGCATGACCAAGGACCTGAACCGACTGATGGCCCTGATGACGGGCGACGAAAAACACGGTCCCGCGGCGACGTCCACCCTGGACGCGCTCTGGGTGCTCTACGACCGGGTGCTCCGGGTGACCCCGGAGACCGTCGACGCGCCCGACCGGGACCGCTTCCTGCTGTCGAAGGGGCACGGCCCGATGGCGTTCTACGCCGTCCTCGCCGCGAAGGGTTTCCTTGCCGAGGACCTGCTGGCCGGCTTCGGCTCGTACGACTCCCCCCTCGGACACCATCCGGACCGGCTGCTCGTACCCGGCGCGGAGATCGGCAGCGGATCCCTCGGGCACGGCCTGCCACTCGGCGTGGGCACCGCCCTGGGCTTGCGGGCGCAGGGACTGACCGGGTCCCGGGTCTGGGTGCTGATCGGCGACGCGGAGCTCGACGAAGGATCCGTGCACGAGGCCGTTGCCTACGCCGGCCCCGCCGGACTCGAACAGTTGCACGCGGTGGTGATCGACAACGCCTCCGCGCGATACGGCAGGCCGGGCGGCATCGCCGACCGGTTCGCCGCGGCGGGCTGGTCCACCCGGTCCGCGAACGGGAGGGACCACGCGGAGCTGTACGCGGCCTTCACCGCACCGCATCCGGGCAGGCCGCACGCCGTGATCGCCCGAGTCGAGCCGAAGAACGCCGTCACACCCCAGAACGCCCGCTAGAGAGAGGGAGAACCTGTCATGAACACCATGCGTGAACGCTTCGTATCCACCACGTCCCGGCTGCTGGACGAGGACCCACGGGTCGCCCTGGTGCTGGCCGAGATCACCGGTGACGCATTCCTCGGAGCGGCCGAGAAGCACCCCGACCGGGTGGTCAATGTGGGGATCCGGGAGCAGCTGCTGATCGGTGCGGGCGCCGGGATGGCGCTGACCGGTATGCGCCCGATCATGCACACCTTCGCGAGCTTTCTTGTCGAGCGCCCCTTCGAGCAGGTGAAACTGGACCTCGGGCATCAGGGAGTGGGCGGGGTGCTGGTGAGCGCCGGCGCCTCGTACGACTGGCCCGCGGGCGGCTTCACCCACATGTCCCCCGGCGATGTGACGCTGCTGGACACCCTGGACGGCTGGACCGTACATGTCCCGGGCCACCCCGACGAGGCCGAGACGCTGCTGCGGCATGCTGTGGCCGGGGACGACCGGGCGTACGTACGACTGTCGGTGCAGGCCAATCGGCAGTCGCGCCCGGTCGCCGGCAGCGGATTCCTCACCCTGCGGGAGGGACACGGAGGGGTGGTGATCGCCGTCGGCCCGATGCTGGACGCCGTACTCGGGGCGACCGAGGGGCTGGATGTCACCGTGCTGTACGCCGCGACGGTGCGGCCCTTCGACCGGGCGGCGCTGCGGTGGGCCGCGGCTGCCCCCGACCGGGCCGATGTGGTGCTCGTCGAGCCGTACCTTGCGGGTACGTCGACGGCCGCCGCCAACGACGCGCTGGCCGGCCTTCCGCACCGGGTGCTGGGGCTCGGGGTCGGCCGGCGTGAGCTGCGGCGCTACGGGGGGATCGATGAGCACGCCGCAGCTCACGGCCTCGACGCGGAATCGCTGCGGCGGCGCATCACGGAATTCCTGCGGGCGGCCTGCTGACCTGTGTTCAGATACCACCGCCCTCGCGGCGGTGGATCTGCGCGACCAGTTCCGCCGCCGCGGCCTTGATGGTCTCGAGTCCGGCGAGTCCCCACTGCCTCGGCACGGTGTCGACCACGCAGACCGCGCCCAGCGCGATGCCGGTCCGGTCGATCAGCGGGGCCCCCAGGTAGGAGCGGATGCCGATCTCGTCGACCACCGGGTTCCCGGCGAAGCGCGGGTAGTCGCACACGTCCTCCAGGACCAGCGCCTTCCGGCGGGCCACCACGTGTGGGCAGTAGCCGTGGTCCCGGGCCATGATGCGGTGGATCCCGCCCGCCGCGGCCACCGCACTCAGGTCGCTGCCGGTGTAGGTACCGGTGGGGGTGTGCAGGCCCGCGAAGAACTGCCGGTTCTCATCGATGAAGTTGACCATCGAGTAAGGCGCCCGGGTCGCCTCGGCCAGCCGTTGCGCGAACGCGTCGAATGCCTCGTCCCTTCGCTCTCCGAGGCCCAGCCTGCGTAACCTCCTTGCCCTGGCGGGCGCTTCCTGGTCCACCGGGGTCAGCAGCAGTCGGCACGTCGGGTCATAGGTCATGGGTGGGCTCCCTCGTTGGTGGCCGGTGTGGTGTCGAGCAGATGCCCCACGAGCGTGACGAGCGTGCGGATCCCCGAACTGGCGATGCGGGCATCACAGAGCACCACCGGAATGTCGGGCTTGAGGTCCAGGGCGGATCGGACCTCCTCCGGTCCGTAGCGGAACGCGCCGTCGAACTCGTTGACGGCGACCACGAAGCCGATGCCGCGCTGCTCGAAGAAGTCGATGGCTCCGAAGCACTCCACCAGGCGGCGGGTGTCGGCCAGCACCACAGCACCGAGCGCGCCCGCGGACAGCTCGTCCCACAGGAACCAGAAGCGCTCCTGCCCCGGTGTCCCGAAGAGGTAGAGCACGTGGTGCGCGTCGAGGGTGATCCGCCCGAAGTCCATGGCGACGGTGGTCGTGGCCTTGGACTCGACCCCCTCCAGACTGTCCGTCTGTTCCCCCGCCTGGGTGAGCATCTCCTCGGTGCTCAGCGGTGAGATCTCGCTGACCGCGCCCACGAAGGTCGTCTTACCGACCCCGAAACCGCCCGCGACGAGGATCTTCAATGCGGTGGGAAAGAGATCAGAGCCGTCGTCGTAGGCCATCGAGCACTGCCTCCAGCAAGGAAAGGTCGGTGGTTTCTTCGTCCGAGCGGGGCGCACGCGTGGTGACCGCCCCGCAGTCCATCAGGTCGGACAGCAGCACTTTCGTGACGACGACGGGCAGCCGCAGATGGGCTGCGATCTCCGCCACCGAGGTGGGCCGTTCGCACAGCCCCCGCGCCTGGGTGTGTTCAGGTCCGAGGTGTCCGGGCAACACCGATCCGGTCGCCATCACCTGGGAGAGCAGGTCGAGTTCGGCTGTCGGGCGGGTGCGGCCGTTGCTCACGGCGTACGGGCGGATCAGCCGGCCGGCCGCCTCGTCCAGCCAGGGGCTGTCCTGCGGAAATGGCACGCTCAGCGCCCCGTGGCACTCGATGCGCCGGCCCGCAGGCGGGCCGGCGTCACCAGGTACGGCCGGACGCTCTTGACCAGCATCGCCATTTCGTAGCCGAGTACCGCCGCGTCCGTCTCACGGCCGGCCAGCACGGCGAGGCAGGTACCCGAGCCCGCGGTCGAGACGAACAGCAGGGTCGAGTCGAGTTCGACCACCACTTGGCGGACCTCGCCGTTGTCGCCGAACCGTGCGCCCGCACTGCGGCCGAGGGAGTACAGGCCGGAGGCGAGCGCCGCCATGTGGTCGGCGCTGTCGGCATCGAGCCCGTGCACGGATTTCACCAGCCCGTCGGCGGAGAGCAGGACGGCGTTGCGGGTGAAGGGGACACGCTGGACCAGCCCGCTCAGCAGCCAGTCGAGGTCGGACGCATGTCCGGTCGGCACATCGCTCACCATGGGGCATCTACTCCTTGAAGGTGTCGTCGTCAGGCTGCGGGCCGTCGATCCGCCCGTCGTCGGGCTCCCGCTCCGGCTGCGCCTCGGCGAGGCTGATGCCGCGCTGGAACGCAGCCACCAGCCCGGGGTCGTGGACGGCGGGGTGCTCGTCCGCGGAGCGCGCGGCGGGCGCGTCCCGCAGCTGGGGAACCAGGTGCTGCTGGCTGTGACGTCTGGGCAGCTCGGGACGGAGTGGCAGGGAGCGCGTCGCCGGAGAGGGTGGCTCGGTGTCCTGCGGGGGGCCGTACTGGGCGCCCGGGAGGGCGGCGGCCGGATTGGGCCGCTCGCCCTGGGCCTCCCGTACCGGCAGGGGCGCAGGGGGAGCCGCGAGCGGCGCGGACAGCTCGTCCAACGGCTCGGGGGGCCGCGGCTGCGGCACGGTCTGCTGCGGTGGATACGGCTGAGTCTCCGACTGGGCGGCCGGCTGCGGAGTGCCGACGGCTGCCGGCTGGAGCCCGTTCTGGTCGGTGCCGAGCAGTCCGGCGGGCAGTACGAGCACGGCCTGCACACCGCCGTAGATGTTGGTCTGCAGTCTGACCGAGATCCCGTGCCGGCGAGCCAGGGCCGAGACCACGTAGAGGCCGATCCGCCCGTCCTGGAGGAGGCGTCCGACGTTGACCTGGTCGGGGTCGGCGAGCAGGGCGTTCATCTTGCCCGCCTCGGTGACCGACATGCCCAGACCGCGGTCCTCGACCTCGACGGCGAGCCCGGATGTGACGTACTGCGCGCGCAGCAGCACCTGGCTCTGCGGGGCCGAGAACACCGTGGCGTTCTCGACGAGTTCGGCCAGCAGGTGAATCACATCGGCGACGGCATGGCCGCGCAGCGTGCCGTCGATCGGCGGCACGAGTTTGACCCGCGGGTACTGCTCGACCTCGGCGATGGCGGAGCGCAGCACCTCGGTCAGTGTGACCGGGTTGGACCACTGGCGCCGGGAGATCGCACCTCCGAGGACGGCGAGATTCTCCGCATGCCGGCGGATCCGGGTGGCGAGATGGTCGACGTGGAAGAGACCCTTGAGCAGCTCCGGGTCCTCGACCTGGTTCTCCAACTCGTCGAGCAGCTGGATCTCCCGGTGCACCAGGGACTGCAGCCGGCGTGCGAGGTTGACGAAGACCTCGACCTTCTGTTCGTCGCCCGCGCTGCTGGAGAGTTGGGAGGCCTGTACCACGGAGGCCACCGCGATCTCCTGGGCCCGGACGACTTCCCGGGCGAGCAGATCGAAGGCATCACCCGCCGGGGCGACCGGCGACGTACGTCCGGCGGGCGGCCCCTCTCCGCGCCTGAGCCGGTCGACCACCGACCGCAGGTCCACCTGGCCGAGCGCGATGGAGCGGCGCAGCGCGTTGCAGCGGTCGAGCACCGTGCGGGCCACCCGGTCGGCGCCGAGCGCGGCTGCGGCCATCGCGGCCGCCGCGAGCGCCGCGCAGGCGGCGAGGACGCCGCGCAGGGCGGGCGAGGGGTGGACTCCGGCCGAGTGGATGGTGAAGACGACGGCGGCGGTCCCGCTGAGCGCGGCGACGACGGTCGGCAGCACGGCGGCACGCAGCAACTGAGGCCGTATACGTGCCTCGGGCGGCGGCGGTACGGAACGGGGTCGGCGGGGAGCGGACGGGACCGGGCGGGGGCCCGGCGGAACGGAACGGTTGCCCGTCCGTCCGTGCCGTCCGCCTTCTGGGCGGTCCGTCCGCGCAGCGGGTGCGCGAAGATGAGACATCAGCGTCCTCGGTACGTGGGATACCAGGGCTCACCGACAGGGACCCAACTCGTGCGTTGCGTCTTCCTGTTGATCAGCAGCCACTCACAGTAGTCGCCACGCCGTCACGCTCGATGTGCAGTTGCCGAACTTGCGCGCCCAGCGTCCCGCTCTGGTATGAGGGTTCGCACGCACGCCCGAAAATTATGCTGCTGTCATGTCGCGGTTTGCGCTGCGGAGCGCGCCGCCGCCGACCTCACTGCGCGGCGGCGTCGTCCCGGCGGGGAAGCTTCCAGTCGGGGCGCACGAAATGGCAGGTGTACCCCTGCGGGTAGCGCTCCAGGTAGTCCTGGTGCTCGGGTTCCGCTTCCCAGAAGGGTCCGGCGGGCGCCACTTCGGTCACCACGCGGCCGGGCCACAGCCCCGATGCCTCGACATCGGCGATGGTGTCGTGGGCCACGCGCTTCTGCTCGTCGTTCGTCCAGAAGATGGCCGACCGGTAGCTGGCGCCGACGTCCCCGCCCTGCCGGTTCAGTGTGGTCGGATCGTGGACCTGGAAGAAGAACTCGAGCAGCGTACGGAAGGTCGTCCGCTGTGGATCGAAGAGGATCTCGATCGCCTCGGCGTGGGTACCGTGGTGGCGGTACGTGGCATGGGGAACGTCACCGCCCGTGTAGCCGACGCGGGTGGAGATCACGCCCGGATAGCGGCGGATCAGGTCCTGCATACCCCAGAAGCAGCCACCGGCGAGAACCGCACGCTCGGTCGATGTGGTCGTCATGATGTCTCCAGCCTCCGAGCACGAGATTTCAGCCAAAATGGGCTTGACAGCCCATAATATCAGGTCTCCAGGTTCAGCAGCGTGGTCTTGGCGGCCGGGCCTCCCACGTAGCCTCCCTGCGTACCGTCGCTGCGCACCACGCGGTGGCAGGGCAGCACGACGGGAAGCGGATTGGTCGCGCAGGCCGTACCGACCGCGCGCACCGCCTTGGGACTGCCGACGAGTTGGGCGACCTGCGCGTAGCTCAGCGTGTGTCCGTAAGCGATCTCCGGCAGGTGGCTCTGCACCAGTCGGCGGAATCCGCTCGAGAGGGTCAGGTCCAGGGCCAGTTCGAAGGTTTTGCGCTCCCCGGCGAAGTACTGGTCGATCTCGCGCGCCGCGTCGTCCAGTCGCCCCGGAGCCCGCAGCACCCGGGGGCTCAGCCGGTCCGCCAGGGCGTCCAGCACCTTCTCGTGATCCTCGCCGGCGTAGGCGACACGGACCAGGCCCTTGGCGGTGGAGGCGAGCAGCAGGGGGCCGACCGGGGTGTCGATGGTGGTGTAGGCCACGTCCAGGAGCCCCTCGTGCCGGGCCGCCGCCTCCAGCCGATGGTGCAGCCGGGCGAGCGTCTCGGGACCGGCCGACGCCCGGGCCGCGAGGGCCGCGGCGGTCTCATCGGTGCTGTCCTTCATGCGGAAACCCCTTTCGCATACGCCGGGTCCGACCGGGCGGTCGTGTGTGTGCCCGCGAGGGCGGTCCGCAGCGCCTTGACGCCGTCGGAAGCCGCTCTGCGCGCCGCGTCCGCGGTGCCGCCGACGATCTCCGCGACATCCCGGTACGGCAGACCGGCGAAGTGGTGATAGGCGACGCATTGGCGCTGCTTCTCGGGAAGTGCCCCGACGGCGTTCCAGAGGTCCGGGTCGACGGCGTCCGGCAGACCGGTCGCCGAAGGCCGTTCCGGCGGATCTCCCACCGGAGTGGCCTGCCGTCGGCGGCTGCGGGTGATGTCGACGGCCTTGCGATGAGCGATGGTGACCAGCCACGCCTCGACATGGGCGTCGTTCGGAAGGTCCGGATAGGCGCGCATCGCGGCCAGAAAGGTCTCCGACCAGGCGTCGTCGGCGTCCTGCACGCCGGCGACCGCCCGGCACACCCGTAGCACCGTGTCGGCGTGTTCGGTGACCACCCGTTCAAAGGGCTGCTTCATTTTCCCTCACTCGGAAGAGCCTGGCCGACTTCTCCGCCGCCGGCTCCTCCAGTTCGAGGAGCATGCGCTTGCGCTTCGGACGGCATGTACCAGTGGTGCGGAAAATACAGACCGGTGAGGGCACCGTCCGAAGCGACCAGGGTCGCTTCGCCGAGCGCGGATCGCATGGCGCGTGTACACGTCCCGGTCCTCCCGGTGCGGTGGATCCCCGCGGAATCCTGCGTCGTCATGGAGCAGCTGTCATGAAGAAGACGCTCCGGAGACTCGGAATGTGAGGCCCGGCCGGCCGGTTGCGAACGTTTCGATGTACGCGATCGCGCCGTTCAACGCCGCCCGCAGCGGCTCCACGCTCGCTGCCGCCTGACCGAGGAGCATTCCGCCCTGGAACGCGGCCATCAGCACATGCGTGAGCTGTTCGGGATCCGCCGCCGCACTGAGCTCACCGCCGTCCCGCATCGCCCGCAGCCCGGCGCGGAACAGGTCCTCCCAGCGGTCGAAGCCGTCCGCGAGGTCGTCCCGGACCTCCGGCCCTGTCTTGAGCACCTCACTGGCGAGTGAACCGAACGAACACCCGCCGCGACACAGGTCCTCCCGCTCGATGCAGGAGTCGGCCCACAGCCGCAGCGCGGCGAAGCTGTCGAGGTTGCCGAGCGCGATCCGGTGCGCGCGAATCACCGAGTCGGCCCGCCAGGCGATCACCGCGCGGACCAGGCTCTCCTTGGTGGGGAAGTGGCGGCTCAGCTGCGACCCGCTCACCCCGGTGGCCCGGCGAATGGCTTCGTTGTTGGTGTTCTGCACACCGTGCTGGTAAATGAGCGTCGCTGCCGCCTCAACGATGCGCTCCCGGGTGGCGAGTCCCTTCGCGGTGAGCCGCTGCGCTGGTGCTTCGGTGCCTGCCATGCGGCAAGCATAGGCTTAAAAGAGGCCTAGTAGCCCTTAATCCGGATGCCCCTGCGCCCGCCGCTCATGCCTCGCCCACCAGGTCCGAGTCTTTGACCGTCGCCTCGGCGATCGCCGGCCAAGGAGCCCAGCCCACCGCCGCGGCAACGGCGACATCCCGCCACCAGGGGGTTGCCGGTGGCAGTGCGGCCGGCTCGAACGGCTCGCCGGGGACCGGAGTCGCTACGGCCTGGCCGACCCTGTGTGCGGCGTGCAGCGTGCGTTCGGCCGGCTCGGCCCACGGGTGGAGCGCCAGGTTGAACGTCCCCCAGTGGATCGGCAGCAGCACGCCGTACGGCCGGCCCTGTTGCAGGTCGAGCTGGGCCGTGACCCCCTCATCGGGGGTCATGTGAATGTCGGGCCAGGGTCCGGGGTGCGGCGGGGAGTCCGGGTCGTTGTTGGGCCGGTACTCGCTGTACGCACCGATCTGGATCATGGTGGCATCGAAGGGTCCGTGCACAGCGCCGATGTCCTTGAAACCGGGGAAATAGCCGGTGTCACCGCTGTGGTAGATCCGGTGCTCGGGGCCTCGGACAGCCCAGGACGCCCAGAGCGTGTGCTGCTGGTTGCGCAGTCCGCGACCACAGAAGTGCCGGGCCGGGGTGGCGGTGAGGGCGATCCCGGCCACCTGGGTGGTCTCGTTCCAGTCCAGCTCGCGCAGCCGGTCCGGCGCCACCCCCCAGCGCTCCAGATGGGCGCCGACTCCGAGCGGCACAGCGAAGACCGTGTCCGTGCCCGCAAGCGCCCGGATGGTGGGGAGGTCGAGGTGGTCGTAGTGATCGTGCGAGATCACCACGACGTCGACGGCACCGAGCGAGGCGAGCGGCACCGGAACGGGGTGCAGTCGCTTGGGCCCCGCGAAGGAGAACGGTGAGCAGCGTTCACCCCATACCGGGTCGAACAGCACCCGGCGCCCGTCGATCTCCGCGAGGACGCTGGAATGGCCCATCCAGGTGAGCCGCAGACCTGAGGCCGGTGGTTGGGCCAGATCGGCGATGGTGGTCGCATGGACGGGAACGTTTCCCTCAGGGGCCCTCAGGACCCGCTCGTCCTTGCGGAAATAGACCTTCGCGAACTCCAGCATCGATCCGGACTGGCCGGTTCTGCTGCCCTCCGGATTCTGGAATGTCCCGTCGGCGAAGTTCGGCGAGCGTCGGATGCGCTCCATCCGCTCCCCGGCCGGGTCCGCACCGAAGCCTTCCGGCCGCATCGCGCGGAGCCGGGCACGCAGAGAACGGGAGTCGGGCACGGGGACCTCCAGATGTTCGTTGTCGCTCCATTATGTGCGGCCGGTACGACAGAGGGGCGAATGCGCAGTGAACGGTGCTCGTCCCGGGACTTCAGAGCGGCAGCAGATCCGGACGTTTCGCCGCGACATGATCGCCGGACGACTCGCCGCGCAGCCGTCGCCCGATCCACGGCACCAGGTGGTCACGGGCCCAGTGGATGTTGTCGCGGCGTACCTCGGCCGAGCCGCGCGGCCGCTCCGGCGGCCAGGGCTGGTCCGGGTCCGCGGGCACGTCGAGACCGAGCACCTGGGCGGCGCGCAGCGCGACCCTGGTATGCCCTTCCGGCGAGAGGTGCAGCCGGTCGGCGTCCCAGGCGCGCCTGTCCTGGATGGTCTTGAGCGACCAGAGGTCGAGTACCGGGCAGCCGTGGCGGGCGGCGATCACCCGGACATGTTCGTTGTACGTGGCGATCTTGCCGCGCAGATGGCGCAGGACCGGGACCCCGCGGGTGTCGAAGCCGGTGGTCACCATCACGGTGCCGACCGAGCCGCTCAGGTCGGCCAGCGCACGCTCGAATCGCTCCGCCGCGTCGTCCGGGTCCGAGCCCGGCCGGATGATGTCGTTGCCGCCTGCGGAGAAACTCACCAGATCCGGTGCCAGTTCCTTGGCCCGCGGCACCTGCTCGTCGACTATCTGGTCCAGCAGGCGCCCGCGGACGGCGAGGTTCGCGTAACGGAAGGTGTGCTCGGGGACGCGGTCGTCGAGAAGTACCGCGAGCCGGTCGGCCCAGCCGACGAAGGTCCCGTTGGGTCCCGGGTCACCGACTCCCTCGGTGAAGCTGTCGCCGATCGCCGCGTACGACCCGATGACGTCCCTGTTTTTGATTGCCGAATCGTCTGCCACAAAGGCTCATCCTGCACCTCCCGACATGACCTGCGCGACCGAATTGGTGGGGTGACGGGCCGTGAGAAAGGCCACCCGGCCCGTTTGCGTACTGCCGGAATAAGCGAAGCCGGGGCTCCGCGGTCACGGCGAGAACCACACGGACCCCGGCAGGAAGCGATGTCGTATCGTCAAAGCCGCAGGCCCGATCGCATCCGCCCGGAGGAGCTTCCCGTGACGCAGCAACTGCCGCAGGTCCCGTCGACAGAGCCCGAGCTCACCGGGGTGCGCAATTTCCGCGACGTGGGTGGCCTGCCGACCGTGGACGGCCGGCGGGTGCGGCAGGGCCGGCTGTTCCGCAGCGGTCACCTCGCGCACGCGACCGCCGCCGACGCCGCGTTTCTCTCCACCCTGGGACTGCATACGGTCTTCGACTTCCGCAATGCCGCCGATCAGGCCCTGGACGGACCGGACGTGGAGCTGCCCGGCGTGCGCAATGTGAACATTCCGCTGACCGACCCGGCCGACGGCTCGGAGTTCTGGAAGATGGTTCGTGACGGCCATCTCGACGACCTGCGCAAGGTGCTCGGGAACGGCAGGGCGGCGGACCGGATGACCGCCTCCTACCGGTCGATCATCACGACCCGCACCGGCGAGCACAGCCGGGTGCTGCACGCTCTCGCCGAGGACAGTGTCCCGGCGTTGATGCACTGCGCGGCGGGCAAGGACCGGGCAGGCGTCTCGATAGCGATCTCGCTACTGGCCGTGGGTGTCGAACGCGACGCCATCGAGGCCGACTACCTGAAGTCGAACGACCTGCACCGGCGTTACCGGGTGAAGCGCGGCGACGCGTCGTCAGCCGCGAAGTCACCGGAGGTCATGGAGCTGCTCAGCCCGCTCTTCGAGGCCCGCGGGGAGTATCTGGCGGCGGCTTTCGCCACCGTGGAAGAGGTCTGGGGCACCACCGACCGCTACCTTGCCGAGGGGCTGGGGGTCACCCCCGAGACGCGGGAGAAGCTGCGCGTCAGGCTGCTGGACGACCCGTCCTGACCGCTGCGCTGCTGACGGCTTCCCCTGCTGCCCGCGTCTACTGCTGACCACCCACCGTGAACAGCAGATAGAGGAATCCGGCGAACAGGTGCCCCGCCACCAGGTAGGCGAAAAGCCGGATGACGAGGCCCCTGGGGAACTTCTTCTCCTCGTGCTTGACGGACATGACAGGTCTCCCTCGTTCAGTAGTGCAGATCCGGGCTCTGCAGCAGCGTGTGCACAAAGAGCAGCTCGGTTCCCTCGCGGGTGGCTGCGGCGATGCGGTGCGGGGTCAGTGAGTCGAAGTGCGCGCTGTCCCCGGGCGCGAGCTCGTGGACGGCCTCCCCGAGGGTCAGCCGCAGCGTCCCGGCCAGCACGTGGAGCCACTCCTCGCCGGGATGGACCCGCACCAGGTCGCGCTGCGCCCCGTACGGCACCCGAATCCGCAGGGCCTGCATCGCACGTCCCGAGCCGCCCGCGGTGTGGTACGCCCAGCCGTCCGCCTCCACCGCCTCGCGGAAACCGCCACGGATGATCGGGTCCCGCTCGGGCGGTGTCTCACCGAGCAGTTCGGAGACCGTCGTACCGTAGATCCGGGCGAGGGAGAGCAGCATCGGCAGCGAAGGCTGCCGGGCCGCCGTTTCCAGTCGGGACAGATGCGCCGGGGAGAGACCGGCCCGACGGGCGGCGGCCTCCAGGGTGAGCCGCGCGCGGCGGCGCAGTTCACGCAGCCGCGGTGCGACATCGGGGAGCTGATCGGCAGGAGAGCTCTCGGGCTTGCTCATGCACCCCATTGGGACAGCAAAATGCCTCAGAGGCAATTTTTTTGCCTCTGAGGCAAATTCTGCCGGGCGTCGCCGGAACCGCCGCCGGCGACGGCAGCCTCACCGGTTGGCGACGGCCTGCTTCACCAGCGTTTTGCCGAAGTCCCACATGAGGCCGCCGCCCCCGTGCGCATCGTCCATGACGGCCGTGAACGCCTCCACGAAGCGGTCCACTTCCTGTTCGCCGATGGTCAGCGGCGGAATCAGCTTGATCACTTCCAGGTGGTCACCGGAGACCTGAGTGAGGATGCGGTGCCGCTGCAGCAGGGGTACCACGACCATCTGTGCGAAGAGACCCTTGCGGGCGGCCTGGAGCATGGTCCACCGGCTGCGGAGCTTCAGTGACGCGGGACGGCCGAACTCGATGCCGATCATCAGCCCGCGCCCGCGCACGTCGTGCAGCAGTTCGTACTTCGGAACGAGTGCGGCCAGCCGGCTCTTCAGCAGTGCGCCGGTGGTCCGCGCGTTGGCGACGACTTCCTCGTCCTCCATCACCGAGAGCACCGCGAGCCCGGCGGCCATCGCCTGGGCGTTGGAGCCGAAGCTGGCCGAGTGCACCAGCACCCGGTCCATCGACGAGTAGACCTTCTTGAAGATCCAGTCCTTGCCGAGGGTCGCGCCGACCGGTACGTAACCGCCGGAGAGCGCCTTGGCCACGCAGACCAGATCCGGCTCGACGCCCGCCTCGTGCTGGTAGGCGTAGAAATCCCCGGTCCTGCCGAGGCCGGTCTGCACCTCGTCGGCGATCAGCAGCGCCTTGTACCGGTGCAGCAGTTCCTGGGCCGCCCGCAGGAACCCGGGCGGCGAGGCCAGTACCCCCTTGCCCTGGATCGGCTCGATGACGAAGCCGGCCACGTCGCCGCGCCGCAGCTCCCGCTCCAGTGCGTCCAGATCACCCATCTCGATGGCGGTGTCCGGCAGCAGCGGTGCGAAGCCGTCCCGGAATCCCGTCTCCCCGTTCACCGAGAGCGAGCCGGTGGTGAGACCGTGGAAGGCATGCGAGCAGTACAGGATCCTGGGCCTGCCGGTCGCGTACCGGGCGAACTTGAGCGCGGTCTCCACCGCCTCGGTACCGCTGTTGCCGAAGAACACCCGGTCCAGGTGCGGTGAGTGCGCCAGCAGCTTCTCGGCCAGCAGCCCGGGCAGCGGCTGACAGTCGAACCGGGTGAGATCCGCGAGCGAGGCATCCAGGACGTCATGCAGCGCCTTGCGGACCACCGGGTGATGCCGGCCGAGCCCCATCACGCCGAAGCCCGCGAGCATGTCGAGGTAGTCGTTGCCCTCGGCGTCCCAGAAGTACGCTCCCTCGGCCCGCTCGTAGACGTTGTCGAAGCCGATGGTGTGCAGCATGCGCGGGAGCTGGTGGTTCAGATACCTGGTGTGCAGTTCGTAGCGCTCGGCGCCCCGCTCGGCCAGCAGGGTGGCCAGGTCGAAGCCCTTGGGCGCGCCATCCGTCATTCCGTCGTCTCCTTGGCTGTCAGGGCGGCGCTGATCCGTCCCGCGATCTCGACGGGCGTGAGCCCGATGTCGGCCAGTACCTCGGCGCGCTTGGCGTGTGCGAGGAACTGTTCCGGGATGCCGAACGTGCGCAGCGGCACGTCGACGCCGCCGTCGCGCAGCGCCTGCCCGACCGCCGAACCCACGCCGCCGCTGCGGCTGTTGTCCTCGACGACAGCGACCATACGGTGTCCGGCGGCCAGCGGCGGGAGCTGCTCGTCCACCGGCTTGACCCAGCGGGGGTCGACGACCGTGCAGCCGATGCCCCGGCCCGCCAGGAGCTCGGCGGCCTGCAGGCAGACCGGCGCGAGCACGCCCACGGCGACCAGCAGCACATCGGGGCGCTCGGCGCGGTGCAGCACATCGATTCCGCCCACCCGGTCGACGGCGGGAACGGGCTCTCCCACCGACTCCTTGGGGAAGCGGAGCACCGTGGGCGCGTCGTGCACGTCGACGGCTTCCCGGAGCTGCGCCCGGAGCTGGTCCGCGTCACGCGGGGCGGCGATCCGCAGCCCGGGCACGACCTGCAGGAAGGACATGTCCCACATGCCGTTGTGCGAGGGCCCGTCGACACCGGTCACGCCGGCCCGGTCGAGTACGAACGTCACCCCGCATCGGTGCAGGGCGACGTCCATCAGCAGCTGGTCGAAGGCCCGGTTCAGGAACGTCGCGTACACCGCGACCACCGGATGCAGGCCACCGGTGGCCAGTCCGGCGGCGGAGACCGTCGCATGCTGTTCCGCGATGCCCACGTCCCAGACCCGGCCGGGAAAGCGCTCGGCGAACTTCGCCAGCCCGACGGGCTGGAGCATGGCCGCGGTGATGGCCACCACATCCGGGCGTTCCGCCCCGATCGCGGCGATCTCGTCCCCGAACACCGAGGTCCAGGAAGGCCCCTTGGGCGGGGCGAGCGGCTCACAGGTCAGCGGATCCATGACGCCCACGGTGTGGAAGTGGTCCGCGTCGTCCTCCAGGGCCGGCGGATAGCCACGGCCCTTCTCGGTCAGGCAGTGCACGAGCACCGGCCCGTGGAAGCGTTTCGCGCGGGCCAGCGCCGACTGGACGGCTTCGATGTCGTGCCCGTCGACCGGACCGAGGTATTTCAGCCCCAGATCCTCGAACATGCCCTGCGGTGCGAAGGCGTCCTTGAAGCCCTTCTTCGCGCCGTGCAGCGATTCGTACAGCGGCCGCCCCACGACGGGGGTGCTCTGAAGCACGTCCTTCCCCCAGCCCAGGAAGCGTTCGTAGCCGTCGGTGGTGCGGAGCGTGGCGAAGTGGTTGGCCAATCCGCCGATCGTCGGGCCGTAGGAACGCCCGTTGTCGTTGACGACGATGATCAGGGGTCGGTCGTCGGCGGCCGCGATGTTGTTGAGCGCCTCCCAGGCCATCCCGCCGGTGAGCGCCCCGTCGCCGATCACGGCGACGACATGGTCGGTCCTGCCGAGCACCTCGTTGGCCTTGGCGAGTCCGTCGGCCCAGCCCAGGACGGTGGAGGCGTGCGAGTTCTCGATGACGTCGTGCTCGGACTCCTCACGCGAGGGGTAGCCGGAGAGTCCGCCCTTGCAGCGGAGTTTCGAGAAGTCCTGCCGACCGGTGAGCAGTTTGTGTACGTAGCTCTGGTGGCCGGTGTCCCACAGGATGCGGTCGGCGGGTGAGTCGAAGACCCGGTGCAGCGCGATAGCGAGTTCGACCACCCCCAGGTTCGGTCCCAGATGACCGCCTGTCCTGGCTACCGCCTGAACCAGGAACTCCCTGATCTCCTCGGCCAGTCGACCCAGCTCGGCTGCCGGCAGCGCCTTCAGGTCACGCGGCCCCCGGATATGCTCCAAGATCGACACGCTCGGGCCCCCTCTCGGATTCTTTTCAGCTCACCCTGACGTCGCCACCGCCGGCCCGACCCGGCTGCGCCGCGAGGGGCGGCGTCGCGCGAGGGTCGGGCCGGCGGTTCGGGGAGCCCCGGTGTCACAGGCTCTCCAGCGGTGGTCATCACGTCACCCGCGGTTTCCCGAGACGGTCTCGCGGGCAGCCCTGATGGTTTCCTTGAGCGAGCCCATGGTGGCGAGTACGGCGGTCGGTTCGTAACCGCAGTGCGCCATGCAGTTGGCGCAGCGGTCGTCCTTGCCGCGGCCGTACTTGTCCCAGTCGGTTTCCTCGACGAGCTTCTTGTAGGTGGTCACGTACCCGTCGCTCATCAGGTAGCAGGGGCGCTGCCAGCCGAAGAGCGAGTAGTTGGGAATCGCCCATGCGGTGCACGGGAAGTCCACCTTGCCTTCGAGGAAGTCCAGGAAGAGCGGGGAGTGGTTGAGACGCCAACGGCGCCTGTTACCGCCCGCGAACGACTTCTTGAACAGCTCCCTGGTCTGCTCGACACCCAGGAAGTGCTCCTGGTCGGGCGCCTTCTCGTAGGCGTAGGCGGGCGAGAGCATCATCTCGTCCACATCGAGGTCGTCGTTGAGGAAGTTGAGCACCTCGATGATGTTCTGCGGGGTGTCGGTGTTGAAGAACGTGGAGTTGGTCGTGACCCGGAAGCCGCGCCTCTTCGCCTCCTTGATGGCCTCAACGGCCTCGTCGAACACCCCCTCTTTCGCTACTGATTCGTCGTGCCGCTCGCGCAGTCCGTCGATGTGCACGGTGAACGCGAAATAAGGGGAGGGCGTGAACTTCTCGATCTTCTTGCGCAGCAGCATCGCGTTGGTGCAGAGGAAGACGTACTTCTTCTTCGCCACCAGCTGCCGGACGATCTCGTCGATCTGCGGGTGCATCAGCGGTTCGCCACCCGCGATGGAGACCATCGGGGCGCCGGACTCGAGGACCGCCCCGACAGCCTGTGCCACCGGCATACGCTGCTTGAGGACGCCCGCCGGGTGCTGGATCTTCCCACAGCCCTCACAGGCGAGGTTGCACGCGTAGAGCGGTTCCAGTTCGACGATCAGCGGGAATTTCTCACGCCTGCGGAGCTTCTGTTCGAAGAGATACGTCCCGACCCTGATGGTCTGGCGAAGCGGCATGGCCATCTAGCTCACCTCCTGGGGAGCAGCAAAGAACGGTGCCATTCATAGAAAGCTGGAAGGACGGCACGAAGAACACGGAAGGCCGATATTCCTCCGCGAACCGTCCCGATGGAAACGAGTTCATGTTCTGGAGCGTCCACGACCACTCGTACGGCCGCAACCGGGCGGGACCCGGTCCGTACGGCGCTCCAGAGCGTCGCCGCGGATTCCATGTCCACGGCGATCGCCCCTGTGTCACGCAGTTCGGCCTGCTCATGACCGCGTACCACATGGTCCGAACCGGTCAGTGGACCGGTGTGCACGGTGCGTCCGGGCAGGGCGGCAGCGAGGGCCTTGGCAAGCACCTCGATCCCCACGCAGGCGGTGGTGCCACCGCCGCCCCTGGTCTCCTCGGCGACAATCAGGTCTCCCGGGTGCATCCCGGACAGCAGACCTGCGCAGAAGCCGGACGCGATCACGGCGGTGTCCCGGGCAGGGGCCTCGCCGAGCACGCGGGTGGTGGCGGAGGCAGCCGCCTCGGGGCCCATACCCGTGCGGAGCACCGTCACCGGCCCCGGGGCACCCCTGCGGTCGCCGCTGCGCAGGGCGAGCCTCTCGATGCCCAGCGCACAGGCGATCAGCAGTGGTGTACCCGGAGCCGTGGTCATCAGTGGGCCCGCCGTGATGCGGCGAAGGGCTCCCCGTGGACATAGCGGCCCAGTGCGGTGAGCGGGAAGACCTGCCGGTAGAGGTGGTAGTTGATGGAGAAGTCCCAGGGAAAGCCGGTGCCGGTGAAGTACGGCTCGTCCCATGAGCCGTCCGCACCCTGGGCCCCGGCGAGCCAGGAGACGCCGCGTTCCACGGCCTTGTTCTCCCGCTCCCCCGCCGCCAGCAGCGCCAGCAGCGCCCAGGCGGTCTGCGACGCGGTCGATACGCCGTGGCCGATCCACTCCTCGTCCTTGTACGAGCGGAGGTCCTCGCCCCAGCCACCGTCCTCGTTCTGCACGGACTCGAGCCAGCTGACCGCCCGGCGGATCGCCGGGTGCGAGGCCGGCAGGCCGGCCGCGACGAGTGCGGGGACCACCGAGCCCGTACCGTAGACGTAGTTGACGCCCCAGCGGCCGAACCAGGCGCCGTTCGCCTCCTGTTCGGCGAGCAGCCACTCGATGCCGCGCTGGGTACGGGGGTCGCGCGCCAGTCCCTCGACGGCCAGCATCTCCACCACATGGGCGGTGACATCCGCCGACGGCGGGTCGATGACCTCACCGAAGTCGCAGAAGGGCAGCCGGTTGGGGAAGGGGCTGGAGTTGTCGGCGTCGAAGGCGCCCCAGCCTCCGCCCTTGGACTGCATCCCCAGGTTCCAGCGCACACCGCGCGCGATGGCCCCTTCGAGTCTGCCGTGGTCGGGCACGCTGACCCGGCGCAGCGCCAGGGCGACCTCGGCGGTGTCGTCGATGTCCGGGTAGTTGTCGTTGTGGAACTCGAACGCCCAGCCTCCCGGCGCGAGTTCCGGACGGCGTACGGCCCAGTCGCCCGGCCGGTCGATCTCCTCGCCGAGCATCCACTCGGCGGCCTTGACGAGAGCCGGGTGGTCGGGGCGCACCCCCGCGTCGGCGAGTGCGATGGTGGCCAGGCAGGTGTCCCAGACCGGGGACTGGCAGGCCTCGATCATGCGGGAGCCGTCCTCGCGCCAGACCGCGAACCGGTCCAGTGACGCCAGACCGGCCCGCATCACCGGGTGGTCGATGTCGTAGCCGAGCAGATGCAGGGCGATCACCGAATACACGGCCGGCGGCTGGATGCCGCCCCAGCACCCGTCGTTCTCCTGGCGCTCGATGATCCAGCGCGCCGCCGCGTTCATCGCCGTCCTGCGCAGCCTGCGCGGGGCGAACCGGTGGTACACGTGCAGCGCCTTGTCGAGTCGCTGGAACGCGCCGTCCCAACTGGCGACCGGAGCGAGACGTTTCGCCGGATTGGGATCGGCCGGGTCGATGTGCAACTCGTCGAGGGTGAACGGCGCCGGACGGACCGGGCGCTTCGCGGAGACGACCGTCAGCGGCACGATCGTCTGACGTGCCCAGCAGCCGAAATCGTAGATGTTGAGCGGCAGCCACTTCGGGAAGAAGATCACCTCCGGTGGCATCTCGGGGAGGTCCTCCCACTTCCACCAGCCGAAGAGCGCGAGCCAGATCCGGGTGAAGACCCTGCTCGCCGCGACGCCGCCCTGCGCGCGGATCCAGGCGGATGCCCGCGCCATGTGCGGGGCGTCCGGGCTGTCCCCGGCGAGTCGCAGCGCGACATACGCCTCGATGGTGGTGGACAGTTCGCCGGGCCCCTCGAAGAACGTGGCCCAGGTACCGTCGGGGCGTTGCTCGCCCCGGATGAACCGGCCGGCCGCCTCGGTGGTCCGCGCGTCCTGGATGCCGAGGAACTGCCGCAGCAGGAGGTCCTCGGCATCCATGGTCACGTTCGTCTCGAGGTCGCCCTTCCACCAGCCCTGGGCGTCCTGGACGCCCAGCAAGTACTCCACCGAACGTGCCGCGGCCTGTTCGGCGGCCTCGCGTACCGGATCGCCGATCGGTGTGGCGGGGACCGTGGGGGCGGTCGCGGTCGTTGCGGTTGTCGTGCTGGTTGCAGTTGTTACGGTTGTTTCGCTGGCCGCGGCTGCGCGGGGCTCCAGGGCTCCGGGGCTTCCGTCGGTCGTCGCTGTCATGGCTTCCCCTTCGTGCAGTTGCTTCCTCTGCTGTGCTGGGGTCTCCGTCGGCCGGTGCCGCGGGGCACCGGCCGGCGACCGCGATTTATGTGGCGATGGTGATCATCTCTTCCGTACTACGACGAAGTCCGCGAGCGCGACGAGCTGCGCTCGCACCTTTTCCGGCATGTCGACGCCGGTGAGGGCGTCGACCGCGATGGCGTGTTGCCTGCGGGCCTCCTCGGAGGTCCACGCGCGGCCGCCTGCCTCCTCGATCAGAGCCGCCCTCGCGGCGAACTCCTCCTCGGAGAAAGTGTCGAAATCACTGCACTTGGCATCCGCGGCGAGCAGCGCGCCCAGCTGTTCGGATGCCGGGCCGCCTGCTGCGAGCGCCGCGACGACCGGCAGCGACTTCTTGCGCTGGCGCAGATCGCTCCAGGTCTGCTTGCCGGTGGCTTCCGGGTCGCCCCAGATGCCGAGCAGGTCGTCGACAGCCTGGAACGCGAGGCCGAGGTGATGCCCGTACGACTCCAGAATGTCGGCGGTGCGGTCGTCGGCACCACCGAGCACGGCGCCGATGGACACCGCACAGGCGAGCAGCGCGCCGGTCTTGTTGCCCTCCATCTCCAGGCACTCCTCGACGGTGACCCGTTCGCGGTGCTCGAAGGAGATGTCCTGGGCCTGGCCGTCGATCAGTTTCCGGCTCGCGGTGGTGAGCCGCCGCGTCGCCCGGCCGGCCTCCACGGTCCCGATCTCCAGCAGGATCTCGTTGGCGAGTGCGAACAGCGCGTCCCCGACGAGGATCGCCTGCGCCGGTCCGTGCACCTTCCAGACGGTGTCACGGTGGCGGCGCTGCTCGTCACCGTCCATGAGGTCGTCGTGCAACAGTGAGAAGTTGTGGACGAGTTCGACGGCCACCGCCCCGGGGATGCCGACCTCGGCGGCGGCGCCTGCCGCTTCGGCGGAAAGCAGCGCCAGCGCCGGGCGGACCGCCTTTCCGCCGTCGCCGTGCGCGGGGCGGCCCTCGGCGTCGATCCAGCCGAAGTGGTAGGCGGCGACGGTGTCCATGGGCGGCGCGAGCCGGTCAACGGCAGCACGCAGCACCGGTGAGGACAGTGTGCGTCCGCGCTCCAGAAGCGCGACAATGTCGACGGTGTCTGCGGCCGGGGTCACAGGCTCTCCTCTTGTTCCAGTAGCAATGCTCATGCCGCCTCCTGAAGCGGATGATCGTGGGAGCGCCCGAGCGCGGAGAGCGCAGCCCTTGCGGCGCTGAAACCGCTGCGCACGGCGCCCTCCATGGTCGCGGGCCATCCGGTGGCGGTCCACGCGCCGGCCAGATAGAGGCCGGGGGCCCGGGTGGGGGCCCCGGGGCGCAACTGTCCGACCCCGGGAGCGGGCGCGAAGGTGGCGGTCCGTTCCCGGGTGACGAAGAAGTCCTGTACGGCGGCGCCCCGGGCGGCCGGCAACAGCCGCTGGAGCTCCGGAAGGTAACGCTCGCGCAGTACGGAGACCGGCGCGTCGATGTCGTCGTCGGCGGCGGACTGGGACACGGCCAGGTACTGTCCGCCGCCCTTCAGCCCCGAGATGTCGGTCCGGTCGAAGACCCACTGGACGGGGCTGCCGAGCGCGGCGAAGAAGGGCTTGCGCAGCACCTTGCGGTCGTACACGACATGGAGGTTGAGGATCGGTGAGGTGCCGATCTCCAGCAGCTGGTCGGCCTCGTCGAGCGCCCCTTCGGGCAGCAGCGCATGGGCCTCGCGCTGCGGCACTGCGAGCACCACCGCGTCCGCCTCGAGCGTCTCACCGGTGATCTCCACCTGCCAGCGCCCGTTGTCCGCGCGGACGACACCTGCCGCCCGGGTGCGCAGCTCGGTGCGGACGCCGGCGGAGTCGAGTGCTTTGCGGGCGAGGGTGTCGTGCAGTTCACCCAGCGGTACCCGAGCCCAGCCGATGTCAGCTGCGCCCGGCTCGGAGAGAAGGCCGGTCTTGAAGACCATCGCGGCGAGCCCGAGCGAGGCGTGCGGCGCGGTGGCGTTCAGCGTCGCGACGCCCACCAGGTCCCAGAGCGCCTCGATGGTGCGGTCCGACTGGCCGTGGCTGCGCAGCCAGCTCGCGAAGTCGACGGCGTCGAGCGCCGGGTCGGCGAGGTCCAGCCGCTTGAGGGCCAACGCGGCCCGTCCGACGCTCGCCCGCTCGGCGAGCGTCAGATGCGGATAGGTCGCGAGGCTCCGGGCCAGGTGCAGCGGGACGGGCAGCGCACTGCGGCGGAGCCGCCCGAGCCGTGGCCCGCCGGCCGCGGCGATGTCGAGCACCGGCACGTCGAGCCGGTCCTGCAGCGGGGCCAGGGCGGCTCCGTCGACGCGGTCGAGGAACCAGCGGTACGCGGTGCAGCAACGGAGGTACACATGCTGTCCGTTGTCGACCGTGAGGTCACCGCGGCGGAAGGAGAAGACCAGGCCGCCCAGGCGTGGCCGCCCTTCGATCAGGGTCACCCGTACCCCGGCGTCGGCGAGTTGGAGTGCCGCGGTGATACCCGCCAGGCCACCGCCGACCACTACGGCATCCGCGGGCCGCTCGTTCTCGGTTCTCATGGCCCCTCCTCTGTGGCCACGTCGTCCGGGCAGGGACGACAGGCCGTTGAAGTCAGGGACGCCTCGGCTCCCCGTGAGGTTGAGAGTTGTCCGAACGCCGGCGGCAGTGGCGGTCCTTCCAGGGGCATCAGGCACGCCGCCGGGCGCTCTGCCGGGCAATGGACCTGGTATCGAACCCGGACAGACCGCGCACCGCGACATAGGCCTTCTCCCGTCCCGGCAGCGAAACCCGGCCGCGCAGCACGGCCTCCGGGTCGCGCTCGATGCGGTCGAGGAGGCGCCGGTAGATACCCGCCATGGCGGCGACGCAGGCGCCGCTGCGGCGGTCCAGATAGGGCAGCAGCCGGTAGCCCTCGGCGAACAGCGCACGGGCCCGGCGAACCTCGAAGTGCACCAGCCCCGTGAAGTCGGAGCCTGCGGGCGGCATCGCACTGTGGAAGCCTTCGGCGCAGCCGAACTTCGCCAGGTCATCGGCGGGCAGGTAGCTGCGTCCGTTGCCCGCGTCCTCCCGGACATCCCTGAGGATGTTGGTGAGTTGCAGGGCGAGGCCGAGGGTGTCGGCGTACTCGGGTGCCCGGTCCGCGCCGGGCACGCCCGCTCCGCCGCCGAAGATGCCGAGCGAGAGCCGGCCGATGGCGCCCGCGACGCAGCGGCAGTAGACCTCGAGGTCTTCCCAGGTCTCGTAGACCTGGCCGCGGACGTCCATCAGTACGCCGTCGATGAGCTCGTCGAGCCCGCCGAGCGGGATCGGGAATCGGCGCGACGCGTCCGCCAGCGCCACCGCGACCGGGTCCGTGTCGTCCTCGTCGACGGCGCCTTCGCGGATGCGACCGAGGAGTTCGCGGGTCGCCTCGAGACGCGTCTGCTTGACCTCCGGCGCGAGTTCGCCGTCCCCGATGTCGTCGACACGGCGCGAGAAGGCGTACAGCGCGGACATGGCCAGGCGCTTGTCGGTCGGCAGCAGCCTGATGCCGTACGCGAAATTGCGGGCCTGCTGCCCGGTCACGGCCTCGCAGTAGGTGTATGCGGCCATCACGGCCCCGGACACCGGCGTTTGTCCCTCCACGGTCCCGCTCACCCCTCTCTACGCGTTCCTCGCAAGACGGCTCCCACTTCGCGCAGCAGTCCGAGCTTGGTTGGCTTGGGCGGTCCGGGAAGTACGTCGAACCCGGCGGCGGCGACCGCCCTGAGGGCGGCACTTCCGCCGGCCACGAACCCGGCGAGCAGCAGCTTGAGTCTGCCGTGGACGCTACCCACCAGTGGGGTGCCTTCATTCAGCAGATCACGGGCGCGTTCGGCTTCGTACGCGACCAGTGCGCGCACCGACGCGCCCGCGGTCGGCGCGGCCAGATCCGCTTCGCGGACATGGAACCGCGACATGTCCTGGGCCGGGAGGTAGATACGGTCGCGGCCGAGGTCCTCGGTGACGTCCTGGAGGTGCTCGACGATCTGCAGCGCGGTGCAGATGGCATCCGAGCGCCTGATCCGCTCGGGGCTCGCGGTGCCGGTGAGCTGGAGCACGAGACGGCCCACCGGATTGGCGGAGAGTTCGCAGTAGGCGAGCAGGTCCTCGTAGGTTTCGTACCGCCGGACCTTCTGGTCCTGACGGTTCGCCTCGATGAGTCCGAGGAACGGCTCGGGGGTGAGGGCGCAGCGGCGGACGGACGGCTGCAGCGCGCGCAGGATGGGGTGGCGCGGTGCCCCGCCGGGTGCCGTCGGACCTGCAGCGTTTCCGAAGACACGGTGCAGATCGGCCTCGAAAGCGTCGAGCATCGCGAGGCGGTCGTCGGCCTGTTCCGGGGCGAGGCCCAGGAGACGGGCCTCGGTGGCGCTGGAGGCGAGGTCGCCGTCGCCGATGTCGTCGACGAGGCGGGCATAGCCGTACACGGCCATCAGGTCGTCGCGCCAGGCCCGGGGCAGGAAGAAGGGGGCTACCGGGAAGTTCTCGTCGGCGGCCTTGTCGAGCGTCGTGCGCGCATGGAGATCGGTGCCCGCGCCGCCGGCCCCCGTCATCGCATATGCCCAGGTGCGGGAACGGCGGAAGCGTCTCGGAGCGCGGAAGCGTCTCGGAGCTGGGACACGCCCGTTGCCATTGCCGTCACATCTCCCGTTCTACACTGCCAACTCAATGCATCCCTTTTCGGACACGCCGCACGGACCTCCGAGCAGGGCGCCGCCGGTTGGGCGTCGCAGGACTGTCGGCCCGATCGCCGCTCATCAGCACCGGTACAGCTTACGTTGTACAACTACCGACTCGTCGGCAGGGTGTGGTGCGCATTACGAGAACAACTCAATCAGCGCCAACCTTCCCCACTCGGACCTTACTTGACGATCACTTGACTCTTTCGGACCAGCGCGCCGGGACCGGCACCTGTCCCCGGTGCCCAGCCGACCCCGGGTCAAAACGCGGCGGCCACACCGCAGTGGCCCCGTCGGACCACTCCGGCGGGGCCACTGCGGTGCGACGCGGCTACTTGCCGGTCTCCTTCTCGTATGCCTTGATGACCTCGTCGGTCGGGCCGTCCATCAGCAGCTCGCCCTTCTCCAGCCACAGAACACGGTCGCAGGTGTCCCTGATCGACTTGTTGCTGTGGCTGACCAGGAAGACCGTGCCTGCCTCCTTGCGGAGCTCCCGGATACGCTGCTCGGACCGGATCTGGAACTTCCGGTCACCGGTGGCCAGCGCCTCGTCGATCATGAGGACGTCGTGGTTCTTGGCCGCCGCGATGGAGAACCGGAGCCTGGCCGCCATGCCGGACGAATAGGTCCGCATCGGCAGCGTGATGAAATCGCCCTTCTCGTTGATGCCCGAGAAGTCGACGATGCCCTGGTAACGCTCGCGGATCTCCTCGCGCGACATGCCCATGGCCAGGCCGCCGAGTATGACATTGCGCTCGCCGGTGAGATCGTTCATCAGCGCCGCGTTCACGCCGAGCAGCGAGGGCTGGCCGTCGGTGTAGACCTTGCCGCTCTCCGTCGGCAGCAGTCCGGCGATGGCGCGCAGCAGGGTCGACTTGCCCGATCCGTTGGAGCCGATCAGGCCGATGGCCTCGCCCCGGTAGGCGGTGAACGTCACACCGCGTACGGCATGGACCTTGCGGACGCCGCGCGACGCGCTCTTGTCCTTGCCGACGATCCGGCTGAGCGCCGCTGTCGCACCCCCCTTGCCACCGCCGCGGGCGTTGACGCGGTACACGATGTGGACCCCGTCGGCGATGACCGTGGGGATGCGCGCCTGGTTGTTTTCCTCAGCCACGGCCGTACCGCTCCTCAGCCTTCCAGAAGTACACAAAGCCCGCGATGCCCATGAAGGCCGCCCAGAACAGCGCGGCGACCCAGACGTGCGGGGGCAGGTTGGACGCACCGTACCCGTCGATCAGGGCGTACCGGATGAGATCCATGTAGATGGCAGCCGGGTTGTACTGCAGGGTTTGGCCGATCCAGGGCGGCTTGCCGGCCAGCATCACCTTGATGCTGAACATGACACCGGACGCGTACATCCAGGTGCGCATGACGAACGGCATCAGTTGGGCCAGGTCCGGGGTCTTGCTGCCCAGCCGCGCCATGACCAGGGCGATCCCGGTGTTGAACAGGAACTGGAGGACCAGCGCGGGGATCATCAGCAGCCAGCGGAGCGAGGGGTAGCTGCCGAAGCCCACCGCCACGACGACCAGCACGATCATGGAGAACAGCAGCTGCTGCAGCTGCTGCATCGCGAACGAGATGGGCAGCGAGGCGCGTGGGAAGTGCAGCGCTCGGACCAGCCCCAGGTTCCCCGAGATCGCCCGGACGCCGGCCATCACCGAACTCTGCGTGAAGGTGAAGACGAAGACGCCGGTGACCAGAAAGGGAATGAAGACGGAATGGGGCATCCCCCGGCCGGAATGCAGGATGAGGCCGAAGATCAGGTAGTAGACCGCCGCGTTGAGCAGCGGGGTCGCCACCTGCCACACCTGGCCGAGTTTGGCCTGGCTGTACTGCGCCATCAGCTTGGCCTGGGAGAAGGCCAGGATGAAGTGGCGTCTTCCCCAGAGTTGCCTGGCATAGGCGAGGAGGCCGGGCCGGGCACCGCTCACCGACAGGCCGTACTTGCCGGCCAGCTCGGCCGGGGACAGACCGTCGTCGGGAGACGGGCGGTCGCTCAGCGCGACCGCACCGTCATGGGTTGTGTCACTCACAAGTTGAAACTTTCGTGTTCAAGATGCGCTGTCGGATCGGGCACAGGCGGCCGGGGTCAGGAGTACGCCCGATGCTCTCAGACTCGAGCCTCCCGGACCACAGGAGGTCGACTCAGATCACCGGCGGCCGGCCCAGCCGGGTAAGCCGCCAGACGGTACGCCATTTCATCGGGCTGCGGCGACCGCACGGCGTCGTCCAGCCTTCCTTGAAGCCGCCGAACCAGGCCTTCAGTGCCGGAGCCGAGGGGCGGCGGAGCAGGGTGAGCAGCATCCACACGCCGAGATAGACCGGCACCAGCGGCGCAGGAAGGTTACGGCGTGCGAGCCAGACCCGGTTCCGGGCGACCATCCGGTGGTAGACCGCGTGCCTGGACGGTGCGGTCGTCGGGTGGTGCAGGACCATGTCGGCGCGGTAGTCGATCATCCAGCCGCCGTCGAGGGCCCGCCAGGCCAGGTCGGTCTCCTCGTGAGCATAGAAGAACTCGCCCGGGAGCGCGCCGACCTCGGCGATGACCCGGGACCGTACGGCGTTGGCGCCACCTAGGAAGGTCGTGACCCGCGAGGAGTGCATCGGGTCGGAGGCCCGCAGCCGCGGGACGTGACGGCGCTGGGTGACTCCGGTGTCCGGATCGGCGATCCGGAAGCTGATGATGCCCAGCTCCGGGTCGGCTGTGAAGGCCTGCCGGCAGAGCTCGGCGGTGTCCGTGTGGGGCAGCAGCCCGTCGTCGTCGAGGAAGAGCAGCACGTCCACGTCGGTGCCGGAAGGACCGAAGGCCTCGATCCCGACGTTGCGGCCGCCGGGGATGCCCAGGTTCTCGCGCAGCTCGACGGTGCGTACGCCCGCGGGGACGTCCGGCACCGGTGCTCCGTTGCCGACCACGACCACCTCGACCGGTGCGCCGTCCTGCTTGGCGACCGAGTCGAGCAGGGCCCGTAGCTCATCGGGGCGGTTCCCCATGGTGATGATCACCGCGCCGACCTTCAGGGGGGCGGTCACTTGAGCCTGCTCGAGGCCAGGATGGACACGAGGTGCAGCAGGGTCTGCAGGAGCGCGATACCGGCCAGCACGGCGACGCCGAGCCGGGAGAAGAACAGGTCGCCCCTGACCGAGTCCACGATCGCCAGGACCAGGATGAGCAGAGACGCCTCGATCCCCAGGACGAGCCGGTGGAACTTCAGCGCCGCGGCCGCCCTGCGGGCCAGCGCCACGCCGGACGAGCGCGGCTCGGACGCGGCCTCCTTGACCGGCGGCAGGCCCTGCTGGTGACGGGCGACGCCGACCAGGTCGGTCTCGGCCTTGATCAGGATGGCGCCGAGGGCGGCGAGGGTGCCCAGGAAGGCCCACAGCCAGTCGATCCGCCCGGAGCCCCACAGATCGGCGGCGCGCAGGCCGAAGCCGACCAGCACCGCGGCGTCGCACAGGTAGGCGGCGACCCGGTCCAGGTACACCCCGGCCATCGAGTACTGCTTCTTCCAGCGGGCGAGCTCGCCGTCGACGCAGTCGAAGAGCAGGTAGAGCTGGACCATCACCACGCCGAGTATCGCGCCGGTGATCCCGGGAACCAGGAGAGCGGGGGCGGCGAGGGCGCCGGCGACCGTCATCACGTAGGTCACCTGGTTGGGGGTGACCCGCGTGTTCACCAGGTGCCGGTCCATGCGCAGCGAGAGCTCGCGCATGTAGAGGCGGCCTCCCCAGTGCTCGCCGCTCCGCCGGTCCTTGACGCCCGGAGGATGAACGACCGGGCGGAGTTCAGCTACCGATGGCTTTTGCATAGTCGGCGTAAGCGTCCTTGATCTGGTCTGCGGACAGGTTGAGGTGCTCCAGGATGGTGAAGCGTCCCGGGCGGGTCTGCGGGGCGTAGGCGACGGCCTGGACGAACTCGTCCGTGCTGAAGCCGATCTCTTCCGGCAGTACCGGAAGCGCGTGCCGGCGCAGCACCTCGGCGAAGAGGCCGGACTCCTCCACGGCCCCCCGCAGGTGCATGGCGAAGGCGGCACCGAGTCCCACCTGCTCGCCGTGGCTTGCGGCGCGCTGCGGGAAGAGCAGATCGAAGGCGTGGCTGATCTCGTGGCAGGCGCCGGACGAGGGCCGGGTGTCCCCGCTGATGGAGATCGCGATGCCGGAGAGCACGAGCCCCTCGGAGAGGACCATCAGGAACTCGTCGTCACCCACTCCGCCGGGGTGTCGCAACACCGCTTCCCCCGCGGTACGGGCCATCGCCGCGGCCAGTCCGTCGATCTCCTCGCCGTTGACCCGGTGGGAGAGTTCCCAGTCGGCGATGGCCGAGAGGTTGGAGATGGCGTCCCCGATGCCGGAACGGACGAAGCGGGCCGGGGCCGCGCGGATCACATCGAGGTCGATGACGATCGCTATCGGCGTGGGGACTCCGTAGGACCCCCGGCCGTTGTCGTTGTCCAGCGTGGACACCGGCGAGCAGATGCCGTCGTGCGAGAGATTGGTCGCGACAGCGACCATCGGCAGGCCCACCCGGGCCGCCGCGTACTTGGCCACGTCGATGATCTTGCCGCCGCCCAGCCCGACCACGGCGTCGTACCGCTTGCCCTTGATGCCGTCGGCCAGGGTGACCGCCGAATCGATGGTGCCGTCGGCGACCGCATACCACTCGGCGCCGGGCAGCAGGGGGGCCAGCTTCTCGCGCAGTACCTGGCCCGAGCCGCCGCTGACCGCGAACGCGAGCTTGCCCGATGCGGAGATCCGCTGGTCGGCGAGAAGACCGGCCAGATCGTCCAGGGCGCCGCCCCTGATGTCCACGACGACCGGGGACGGGATGAGCCTCGTCAGTACTGGCACGCGATCTCACGGCCCTTCGCGAGGTCGTCGTGGTTGTCGATCTCGACCCACTTCAGGTCACCGATCGGGGCCACGTCGACGCGGAAGCCGCGGTTCACCAGTTCCTGGTAGCCGTCCTCGTAGTACAGGTCGGGGTCGCGCTCGAAGGTGGCCCGCAGGGCGTCGGCGAGTTCTTCGGCCGCTTCCGGCTCGATGAGGGTGACGCCGATGTACTCGCCGGTGGCGGACGCCGGGTCCATCAGCTTGGTGATCGTACGGACGGCGTTGGCGTCGTCCGTGATGACCTTCATCTCCTCGTCGGCGAGGTGCTTCACCGTGTCGAGGGCGAGAATGATCCGCTGGCCCTGGCCGCGGACGGCCAGCAGCGTCTTCTCGACGGAGACCGGGTGCACCGTGTCGCCGTTGGCCAGGATGACGCCCTGCTTGATGACATCACGGGCGCACCACAGGGAGTAGGCGTTGTTCCACTCCTCGGCCTTGTCGTTGTCGATCAGCGTGAGCTTGACGCCGTACTTCTCTTCGAGCTCGGCCCGGCGCGCGTACACGGCCTCCTTGCGGTAGCCGACCACGACCGCCACCTCGGTGAGCCCGACCTCGGCGAAGTTGCCCAGCGCGATGTCGAGGACGGTACGCTCACCGTCCACGGGCACCAGGGCCTTCGGCAGGGTGTCGGTGTAGGGGCGCAGACGCCGGCCGGCGCCGGCGGCCAGTACGAGGCCGATCATGCGGGTTCTCCTTCGTCATGTACAGCAGGTGCTCCGGAAGACACCCAGAAGCGGATGCTTTCGGTGACCACCACAAGAGCCACGGCCACGGCGAGCACCGTGAGCGCGACAGTGAAACCTGAATTGCCGGTGGACTGCGCCGTCAGCAGTGCGGCGAGTACGGCCACCACCAGCGTCCGGCCCTCATGCCCGCCGACCGTCCGCACCAGCCACCGGGGCGGCGCGCCGGTGCCACCGCGGATGCGGTACACCGTGTCGTAGTGATGGTAGGCGACCGCGGACACCAGTCCGAAAGCCGCGGGCACCGCCTCGTTCACGTCGGAGCGGGCTGCCAGAACGAGGATCGTCAGGTACTCGGCAGCGCGGAAGACGGGCGGCACCAGCCAGTCGAGCGGGCCCTTGAGCGGGCGGGACACCGCCGCCCCGGCGCAGACGGCGTACACGGCGGCGGCCACCGCCGGCCACCAGCTGCCCACCGGGGCGAGGAGCGAGGTGGTGACCACTGCGGCACCGCCGAGGAAGGCGATCACCGGAAGCGCGCCGCGCGGTCCGCGGACGAGACGGCCGGCGATCCGGGCGATCGGACCCGAGTCGGCGAGGTCCGCCAGTGCCTGGGCCGCCCGGTCGGTGCGGGTGGCGCGGCGGGTCAGGGAGCGCAGTACCCGTCCTGCCGTGGTATAGCAGGCGGCGAGCGCGCAGCCTATGAGCAGCGCGTAGAAGACGATCCGCGGGGTGGTCACCGCGGTCAGTACCGCGATCATCGCCCATCGCTCGCCGATCGGCAGCACGATCATCCGGCGTACCCAGACGGTCCAGCCGACGCTGTCGAGCTTGTCGGAGAGTGCGGCTGTGGGGCTGGTGTTGGACGTCGCGTCGTGGTTGGCCTCGTTGAACGAGAAGTCCACCACGTGGCGCCCGGTCTGCAGCACCATCGCGCCGAGTGCGAGGACCCAGACGTCGTCGCCGCCGTGGGCCGCGCCCAGCGCGAGACCCGCGTAGTACGCGTACTCCTTGGCCCGGTCGAAGGTCGCGTCCAGCCAGGCGCCGAGCGTCGAGTACTGCAGTGAGTAGCGGGCGAGCTGCCCGTCCGTGCAGTCCAGGACGAAGGAGCACAGCAGCAGCACACCGGCGGCGACATAACCGGCCCGGGTACCGGTCGCCGCACAGCCGGCCGCGATGAGCGCGGTGAGCAGCGAGGCGGTGGTGACCTGGTTGGGGGTGAGTCCCCGGCGGGCGCACCAGCGGGCGATGTACCGCGAGTAGGGGCTGATGCAGTACGTCGTGAAGAAGCCGTCGCGGGACTTGACCGCGGTACGCAACCGCACGGCCTCGTCGTCGACCGCGGCGACGGCGGCCCTGGCCTCGTGCCTGGTCTGCGGGTCGGAGGGAACCGCGGCGATCAGGCTGCCCAGTTCGGGCCGCTGCACGGCTGTCCCTTCCCGGTCCAGCGCGGCGGCGAGGGCGTCGGGGCCCGGTCCGCCGACGGCCAGCGCCCGGTTGAGCGCGGGGCGTGCCTCGGGCTGGACGGCGAGTGCGCCGGGGACCGCTGCGGCGGCGAACCGTGGATCGGTCAGCGCGAGCCTGAGCGCGTGCAGGTGTCCGACGAAGCGGGTGTCGACGACGGCGACGCGCTCGTCGGCCGGGGCCGCGACGAGCAGCTTGGTGGTCTCATCGGCCTCGGCTGCGGTGCAGACGTCAAAGCCCAGCGACCGGAGATCGCTTTCGAGCGACGATCCGGGTACCGGCGCACCGGTGAGGATGGCGGTCGACAGACGAACTCACTCCTTGGAGCCGGCGTGGCACACGCTGAGACGGCCCGTCCCCGGCAGGGGCGGGCGGCGTGTCGGCAGAGGCTATCGGATGGATGGAAGCCGGAGTTCACGGGCCGTTCACGTGCCGACCGGGCCGGGCCCGGCTGTGCGCCGCCTGCCGCGGACATCATGATCGATCGGTCCCCCGGGCGACAAACCGCGGGGCCCGCGCACCACGGCGCTCTATAGGGTGGCCGGTATGACATGGCTGATCACAGGTGGGGCGGGGTACATCGGGGCGCACGTGGTGCGGGCGATGACGGCGGCCGGTGAGCAGGTGGTCGTCATCGACGACCTGTCCAGCGGGGTGGCCGAGCGACTGCCGGACGCCGCTGCGCTGGTCCGCGGATCCGTCCTGGACCGCGAGCTGCTCGACGAGACCCTTGCCCGGTACGACATCGGCGGTGTGGTGCACCTCGCGGCCCAGAAGCAGGTCGGGGAGTCGGTGGAGCAGCCCCTGCGCTACTACCGGGACAATCTCCACGGCCTGACGGTGCTGCTGGAAGCGGTGGTCGCAGCAGGGGTGCGGCGCTTCCTCTTCTCCTCGTCGGCTGCCGTGTACGGCGTTCCCGATGTGGAGTTGATCACCGAGTCGACCCCCTGCCTGCCGATCAACCCGTACGGCGAGACGAAACTGGCCGGCGAATGGCTGGTACGTGCCGCGGGGCGGGCCCATGGGCTCTCCACGGCCTGTCTGCGCTATTTCAACGTGGCGGGCGCGGGGTCGCCCGCGCTGGCGGACACCGGGGTGTACAACATCGTCCCGATGTTCTTCGACCGGCTGACCCGTGGTGAGGCCCCCCGGATCTTCGGTGACGACTATCCCACCCCGGACGGCACCTGCATCCGCGACTACATCCATGTCGCCGACCTCGCCGACGCCCATCTCGCGGTCGCACGCAAGCTCTCCGGCGAGCGGGCTGCCGGTGATCTCACCCTCAACATCGGCCGTGGTGAGGGCGTATCGGTGCGGGAACTGGCCGATCTGGTGGGCGAGATCTCCGGAAGCCCCCTGTCACCGGTGATCGAGCCACGCAGGCCCGGGGACGCGGCGAAGGCGGTCGCCTCTGCGGAGCTGATTACCCGCGAAGTCGGCTGGAAGGCATCGCGCGGGGTACGCGAAATGATCGATTCGGCATGGCAGGGATGGTGCACCCGACACCCCGAGGCCGGCCGGGACTGACCTCGACACCGCCCTGACCTGCGAACATTTCCGCAGGTCAGGGCAGCTGACAACGGTGTTCAGTCTCGTGTTGCCCGGTGCCCCTGCACCGTAGTTAGCTGGCTTTCCGACAGACCTGCTCGCGAACCGGAAGGTGGCCTTCATGGGGGCTGGGCACGATCACGGACATGCGCACGGTGGGCCGCCGCCGACCGGCACCGCTGCGGCGGCCCACCAGGGGCGGCTGCGGATCGCGCTCTGCATCACCCTGAGCGTGATGGTCGTGGAGATCGTCGGCGGTCTCGTCGCGGATTCCCTGGCGCTGATCGCGGACGCCGCCCACATGGCGACGGACGGGCTCGGGCTCGCCATGGCGCTGCTGGCCATCCATTTCGCCAACCGGCCGGCCGGCAGGAACCGCACTTTCGGCTTCGCCAGGGCGGAGATCCTGGCGGCGCTCGCCAACTGCCTGCTGCTGCTGGGCGTGGGTGGCTACGTCCTTTACGAGGCGGTCCAGCGGTTCATCAGTCCGGCCGACACCGCGGGCGGCCTCACCATCGTCTTCGGTCTGGTCGGCCTGGTCGCCAACATGATCTCGCTCACCATTCTGGTACGGGGACAGCAGGACAGCATCAACGTCCGCGGCGCCTATCTGGAGGTGCTGGCCGACGCGCTCGGCTCGGTCGCCGTGCTGGTCTCCGCCGGGGTGATCCTGACGACCGGCTGGCAGTTCGCGGACCCCGTCGCGTCCTTGGTGATCGGCCTGATGATCGTTCCTCGCACCGTCAAGCTGCTCCGCGAGACGCTCAACGTGCTGCTGGAGGCGGCACCGAAAAACATCGACATGGGAGACGTGCGGGCCCATATCCTGGGCCTGCCCGGTGTGGCGGACGTACACGACCTGCACGCCTGGACCATCACCTCCGGCCTGCCGGTGCTCTCCGCGCATGTGGTGGTGAGCCCCGGCGTCCTCGACTCGGGCGGGCACGAGAAGATACTGCACGACCTGCAGGGCTGCCTCGGGCACCACTTCGATGTGGAGCACTGCACGTTCCAGCTCGAGCCCGGCGGCCACGCGGAGCACGAGGCGAAGCTCTGCCACTGACTGCCGACCGTCGCCGAACACCAGGACGCACACCTTGTCCGACATGTCAGAGACCTCCGAAGCATCGGCCACTGACGCCTTCTTCGCTCTCCACCACGGGCTGCCACGCCAGGGCCCCGGCTCCGACGACACCACCCGCAGGCTGCTGTCCCTCGCGGGCCCGCTGCCTGCCCGTCCCCGGGTACTCGACCTGGGCTGCGGCCCCGGCAGGTCGGCGCTGCTGCTGGCCGCCGAGGCCGGGGCCGACGTGACCGCGGTCGATCTGCACGAGCCGTTCCTCGCGGAGCTGCGCCGGAGCGCGTCCGCACGCGGACTCACCGACTCGATCCGTACCGTCAACACCGATATGGGTGAACTTCCTTATGCTGACGGATCGTTCGATCTCCTCTGGGCCGAGGGCTCCGCATATCTCATCGGCGCCGATCACGCGTTGCGCCAGTGGAAACGGCTGATTGCCCCGGGGGGCACGCTGGTCGTCACCGAGTGCGTCCGGACCACCGCCCAACCGTCTGCGGCGTGCCGTGCCTTCTGGGAGGCCGAATGTCCGCTGCGTACGGTGGACGAGGGCGCCGCAGCCGCGGTGGCCGCCGGATACCGCGTGCTCGGCGTGTATCAGCAGCCGGAGAGTGACTGGGACGAGTACTACGTCCCGCTCGCCGAACGGGTCACGGTCACCGTCCCGGACGGTCCTGCCATGGAACGGGCGGTCGCCGCCACTCATGAGGAACTCGCCATGCGGCGTGATCACGGTGGGGAATACGGTTATGCCGGATACGCCTTGCGCCCCGAGCACCCGGCCGGTGTCACAGCGGCCGGAGCATTCTGATATTCCGGTCGGTGCCCCCGGCACGCAGTGTGCCGGGGGCACCGACACGTCCCGCGCTCCGAAGTGCGGACAAGCCGCTTTTGTACGGCAGACTGAGGAGCCGGTGATGCCCGATGCTAAGGATGGTTATGTCGAACGGCGCAGCAGAAGCGATCATGCTCGAACTGGTCGATGAGAGCGGCACGACCATCGGGACTGCGGAGAAGCTCTCCGCACATCAGGCCCCCGGTCAACTGCACAGGGCCTTCTCGGTGTTTCTCTTCGACGAGTCCGGACGGCTGCTGCTCCAGCGTCGGGCGCTCGGCAAGTACCACTCCCCCGGAGTGTGGTCCAACACCTGCTGCGGGCATCCGTATCCGGGCGAATCCCCGTTCGCCGCTGCGGCCCGGCGCACCTACGAGGAGCTGGGCGTCTCCCCCACGCTGCTCGCCGAGGCGGGCACGGTCCGCTACAACCACCCGGACCCGGAATCGGGCCTGGTCGAGCAGGAGTTCAATCATCTCTTCGTGGGTCTGGTGCGGCTGCCCCTGCGCCCGGACGCCGAGGAGGTGGACGACACCGCGTTCGTCACCGCGGCCGAACTGGCCGAGCGTCACGCATCGGATCCGTTCTCCGCCTGGTTCATGACGGTGCTCGACGCGGCGCGACCCGCGGTCAAAGAGCTGACGGGGCCACGCGGGGGCTGGTGAGCGTTGGAGCGAGCGGCAGCGCGGCCCAGATGACCTTGCCGCCGCTCGCGGTCTGTTCCACCCCGCAGGTGCCGCCCGCCTCGGCGCTCATCTCGCGGACCAACATCAGCCCACGGCCCCCGGTCTGCCCTTGGTCAGCCTCCAGCGCCTTGGGCCGGTACGGATGGTTGTCCTCGACGGACACCCGGATCCAGGCCGCTCCCACCGCGACCTCGACGGCCACTTCGGGGGAGAGCAGAGCGGCGTGCCGTACCGCGTTGGTGACCAGTTCGGAGACGATCAGCAGCAGGCACTGCACCGTTTCGTCGACCACCGGGACCTGTTGGCGTCTCAACAGGTCCCGGACGGCGTGCCGCGCCTGCGGTACCGAGACGTCGACCGACGGAGCGGTGAACCGCCACACGCCTTCGTACGACGGAGGGCGGAACGAAGCCGGCTCGGGCGGGCTGCTGCTCCCGCGGCTCTCCATATCCCGGCCCCCGCCCTCGCGCTCGGTTGTCACCACACGACGAGTGTTGGGAATGAACAGGTCGGTACCGGTCAACTGAACAGAAGTCAGCGCCTATCGACGTAATTCGATCGCCAGGGATCGGATACGCCTCTTCCAAGACCAATTCCGATCTCTTATTCACGTCTTTGCATTCACATTTCCTGCGTACCGGCTCCGCTAGCATCCGACGCATGGAGCCGCAGCTCGACCACACCGTCACGGACGGTGTCGCCACCGTCGTCATCAACCACCCCGCCAAGCGCAATGCGATGACGGCCGGCATGTGGCAGGCGCTCCCGGTGCTACTGGACCGGCTGGCCGGCGATCCCGCCGTGCGGGTCCTGGTGCTCACCGGTGCGGGCCGCACTTTCTGCGCCGGCGCCGACATCTCGACACTGCGCGAGCCCGGCGAGCAGGCACAGGGACTCGCGGTCCGGGCGGAGGAGGCGCTCGCCGCTTTCGCCAAGCCGACGCTGGCGGCCATACGCGGCTACTGCGTCGGCGGTGGCTGCCAGCTGGCGGCGGCGTGCGACCTCCGCTTCGCCGAGGAGGGTGCCTCCTTCGGCGTGACCCCGGCGAAGCTCGGCATCGTCTATCCCGCGTCGGCCACCCGCAGGCTGGTGGACCTGGTGGGTCCGGCCACTGCCAAGTACCTGCTGTTCTCCGCCGAGTTGATCGGCACGGAGCGCGCGCTGCGCACCGGCCTGGTCGATGAGGTGCCGGCCGCCGGGGAGCTGGACGAGCGGGTGGCCGAGTTCAGCCGCATCCTCGTGTCACGGTCCCAGCTGACGCAGGCGGCAGCCAAGGAGTTCGCCGGGGGCCGCCACGACCGCGATGCGTACTGGAGGGAACAGGCCCAGGGGGCGGGCGACACCGCGGAGGGGATCACCGCCTTCCTGGAACGGCGCGAGCCGCGCTTCACCTGGAGCCCGGCTCGGCCGGCTGCGGGCGCCGGTACGGGATGACCGGGCGGGAGGCTGCCCCGCCTTCGGCGCGGTCACACAGCCCTTCCCCTGCGTACCGACCAGTCGGTAACATACTCCTCATGACCTCGCTCCCGCCGCGCGCCGGCCGTCGCTGCCACAACTCCGTCAACCCGCTGCACTCGACGCTGTACTTCTCCCCCGACTTCGCGAAGGAGCTTGCGGGGGTGGGCATCGAGGATCCGGGGGCTGCCTACTTCGCCGGGCGGGGCGCCGCGATGGGGGCAGTGGGGGCGGGCACCATCGCAGCCACGTTCTACAACTTCAATCCCGAGCTGATCGCCCGGCACGTGCCCGCTGTCTGGCAGACGGCCGCTCCCGAGGTGGTGCTCGACGCGCGACTGCGGGCCGTCGATGCCACGCTGCGCCGCCTGCTGGGCGAGGAGACCGTCGCCTCTGCCGAGATGGTGGAGGCCGCAGGACTCGCGCTGCGCGCGGCGGAGGGCTGCTCGCGGCACGCCCGGCCGCTGTACTCGGCCCACGCCGATCTGCCGGTGCCCGAGCAGCCGCATGTGGCGCTCTGGCACGCGGCGACGCTGCTGCGCGAGCACCGGGGCGACGGGCACCTCGCGGCGCTGCTCACCGCCGGGCTCGACCCGCTGGAGGCACTGGTCAGCCACACCGCGACCGGCAAGGGCATGGCGCCGCGCTGGATCCTCGCCACCCGCGGTTGGCGCCGGGCGGACTGGGACGCGGCCGCACAGCGGCTGCGGGGCCGCGGGCTGCTGGACGAGGAGGGCGGACTGACCGAGGCGGGAAAGCAGCTCCGCGAGGGCATCGAGGCGGACACCGACCGGCTCGACCTCGCACCGTACGAGCACCTGGGCGCGGAGGGTGTGGAGCGGCTCACCGAACTGGGCCGCGGATTCCTGGCCACCGCAGCGAGCGCGGGGGCGTTCCCGGGAGATCTGGCCGGCTGATCGCGGCCGCCAGCGGGTTTATCCACGGCAGAGGCGGCAACGCGGACTGTACGAGGTTCGCACCGGACGGCAAGTCCGGAGCGCACCGGAGTACACAAGATGCGAGAAGGGAGCCAACGTGTTGCGTGCCATCGCAGATGTGCTGCGTCAGATCGGTGGCGCCATCGCCACCGTCGTCACACTGCCCTTCCGGGCCGTGGCCCGGCTCTTCGGCGGAGCCTCCAGTTCCGCACGGGGTCGCGGGGTGTGATCCCTCGGCTGTCCGTACCGCCTGCCACAATGCTGGTTCAAGCTCAGCGAGAAGGCGGTACGGATCGTGACCACGACGACCACTCCAGCTTCCATCGAAGGCAGGATCGCAGAGGAACTCGGCGTCCGGGAGCGGCAGGTGAAGGCCGCCGTCGAGCTGCTCGACGGCGGCTCGACCGTGCCGTTCATCGCGCGCTACCGCAAGGAAGCGACCGAGATGCTCGACGACGCTCAGCTGCGCACGCTCGAGGAGCGGCTGCGTTATCTGCGGGAGCTGGAGGAGCGGCGGACCGCCGTTCTGGAGTCCGTACGGGAGCAGGGCAAGCTCGATGCCGCCCTGGAGGCACAGATCAGGGCGGCGGAGACCAAGGCGCGACTGGAGGACATCTACCTCCCGTTCAAACCGAAGCGTCGGACCAAGGCACAGATCGCCCGCGAGGCCGGTCTCGAACCCCTTGCCAACGGTCTGCTGGCCGACCCTTCGGTGGAGCCGCTCGCGGCCGCCGCGGCGTTCGCCGACCCGCAGAAGGGCGTCGCTGACCCCGCGGCCGCCCTGGAGGGCGCGCGTTCCATCCTCGCCGAACGGTTCGGTGAGGACGCCGACCTGATCGGTGAGCTGCGTGAGCGCATGTGGTCGCGCGGCCGGCTCACCGCCAAGGTGCGGGACGGCAAGGAGGAGGCGGGCGCCAAGTTCGCCGACTACTTCGACTTCGCCGAGGCCTTCACCGCGCTGCCCTCGCACCGGGTGCTGGCCATGCTCCGGGGCGAGAAGGAGGACGTGCTCGAGCTGGTTCTCGAGCCGGAGGAGCCGTCGGACACTCCCGGCCCCTCGACGTACGAGAACATGATCGCCCGGCGTTTCGGGGTCACCGACCGCGGCAGGCCGGGTGACCCGTGGCTGGCCGATACGGTCCGCTGGTCGTGGCGGACCCGGATCCTGGTGCATCTGGGCATCGACCTGCGGTTGCGGCTGCGTACCGCCGCGGAGGACGAGGCCGTCAAGGTCTTCGCGTCCAATCTGCGCGACCTGCTGTTGGCGGCGCCCGCCGGGACGCGCGCCACGCTCGGACTGGACCCCGGATTTCGAACCGGCGTGAAGGTCGCCGTGGTGGACGCCACCGGCAAGGTGGTGGCGACCGATGTGATCCATCCGCACGTCCCCGCGAACCGCTGGGACGAGGCGCTGGCCAAGCTGGCCCGGCTTGCGAAGGAGCACGCCGTCGATCTGATCGCCATCGGCAACGGCACCGCGTCCCGGGAGACCGACAAACTCGCCGGTGAGCTGTGCGCCAGGCATCCGGAGCTGAAACTCACCAAGGTGATGGTCTCCGAGGCGGGCGCCTCTGTGTATTCGGCGTCCGCCTTCGCCTCGCAGGAACTGCCGGACATGGACGTCACGCTGCGTGGCGCCGTGTCCATCGCCCGTCGGCTGCAGGACCCGCTCGCCGAACTGGTCAAGATCGACCCGAAGTCGATCGGGGTGGGCCAGTATCAGCACGACCTCTCCGAGGTGAAGCTCTCCCGGTCACTCGACGCCGTGGTCGAGGACTGTGTGAACGGTGTCGGGGTGGACGTCAACACGGCTTCGGCGCCACTGCTTTCGCGGGTCTCCGGTATCGGCTCGGGACTCGCCGAGAACATCGTGGCGCACCGGGACGCGAACGGCCCCTTCCGTTCCCGCAAGGCACTCAAGGACGTGGCACGGCTCGGCCCGAAGGCGTACGAACAGTGCGCGGGCTTTCTGCGGATCAGGGACGGCGACGACCCGCTGGACGCGTCGAGCGTGCACCCGGAGGCGTACCCGGTCGTGCGGGCGATGGCGAAGTCGGCGGGCGGCGGTTCGCTGGTCGGCAACGCGTCCCTGCTCCGCTCACTGAAGCCGGCCGACTTCGTCAACGACACCTTCGGGCTCCCCACGGTGACGGACATCCTGCGGGAGCTGGAGAAGCCCGGACGCGACCCGCGGCCCGCCTTCAAGACGGCCACCTTCAAGGAGGGTGTGGAGAAACTGGGCGATCTGACGCCCGGGATGGTCCTGGAGGGCGTGGTGACCAATGTCGCGGCCTTCGGGGCGTTCGTCGACATCGGCGTCCACCAGGACGGGCTCGTTCACGTGTCGGCGCTGTCGAGGACCTTCGTGAAGGATCCGCGCGATGTGGTGAAGTCCGGTGACATCGTCAAGGTGAAGGTCATGGACGTCGACATCCCGCGTAAGCGGATCTCGCTGACGCTGCGGCTGGACGACGAGGCGGCGCCGAAATCGGCCGGCGGCGGGGAGCGGCCGGAGCGAGCCCGTGGCAGGCAGGGCGGCCAGGGCGGTCGTCCTCCGCAGCAGCGGCAGAGCGACGGCCGGGAGCGGCGCGGCGGCGGTGGCGGCAGGCCGTCCTCGGCGCCGGCCCCGGCGAACAGCGCGATGGCGGACGCACTGCGGCGGGCCGGCCTGACCGACCCGAAATCGGGTGGTGGCCGGCGCGGCTGACCGGGTTGCCGTTGTCCCGGACCGCCGCGAGCGGTCCGGGACAACGGCAGTGTGTCAGAGCTCCGTCACCTTGCCGTCCGCCACCTCGATGCGGCGGGTGGTACGGACCGCGTCCAGCATCCGGCGGTCGTGGGTGACCAGCAGCAGAGTGCCCTCGTAGGAGTCGAGCGCCGACTCCAGCTGCTCGATGGCCTCCAGATCCAGATGGTTGGTCGGCTCGTCCAGGACCAGCAGATTGACGCCTCTGCCCTGCAGCAGGGCTAGCGCCGCGCGGGTGCGTTCGCCCGGCGACAGAGTCGTCGCCGGGCGGGTCACATGGGCTGCTTTCAGACCGAACTTGGCGAGCAGTGTGCGGACCTCGGCGGGTTCCGTCTCGGGCACCGCGGCGCAGAAGGCGGCGAGCAGGGTGTCGTCTCCGTAGAAGAGACCGCGTGCCTGGTCGACTTCGCCGACCACCACCCCCGGGCCGAGCGCCGCATGTCCGGTGTCGAGCGGGACCCGGCCGAGCAGCGCGCCCAGCAGGGTCGACTTGCCCGCGCCGTTCGCACCCGTGATGGCGACCCGGTCCGCCCAGTCGATCTGGAGGTGCGCGGGTCCGAAGCTGAAGCCGCCGCGATCGACGGTCGCCTCGCGCAGCGTGGCGACGACCGAGCCGGAACGAGCCGCCCTGGCGATCTCCATCCGGAGCTCCCACTCCTTGCGGGGCTCATCCACCACATCGAGACGCTCGATCATGCGCTGGGTCTGGCGGGCCTTCGCGGCCTGCTTCTCGCTCGCCTCGCTGCGGAACTTGCGGCCGACCTTGTCATTGTCGGTCGCCTTGCGGCGGGCGTTCTTCACACCCTTGTCCATCCAGCCCCGCTGCATCTGTGCCCGGCCCTCGAGTGCGGACCGCTTGTCGGCGTACTCCTCGAAGTCCTCCCGGGCGTGCCTGCGGGCCGTCTCGCGCTCCTCCAGATAGGCCGCGTAGCCACCGCCGTAGAGCGTGATCCGCTGCTGGGCGAGGTCGAGTTCCAGGACCTTGGTGACCGTCCGGGTCAGGAACTCCCGGTCATGGCTGATCACGACGGTGCCCGCCCGCAGCCCACTCACGAAGCGCTCCAACCGCTCCAGGCCGTCCAGGTCGAGGTCGTTGGTCGGCTCGTCGAGCAGGAACACGTCGTAACGCGAGAGCAGGAGCGAGGCGAGGCCGGCCCGGGCCGCCTGACCGCCGGAGAGGGAGGTCATCGGTTGATCGAGGCCCACCGTCAGGCCGAGGGATCCGGCCACCTCGTCGGCCCGCTCGTCGAGGTCGGCTCCGCCGAGGTCCAGCCAGCGCTCCAGGGTGGTGGCATAGGCGTCGTCGGCGCCCGGGGTCCCGTCGACCAGGCCCTGGGTGGCCGCGTCCATCGCGGCCTGGGCGGCGCTCACCCCCGTACGCCGGGCGAGGAAGTCGCGGACCGTCTCGCCCTCACGCCGTTCGGGTTCCTGCGGGAGGTGGCCGACGGTCGCGGTGGGCGGCGACAGTCTCAGCTCGCCCTCCTCGGGGCGGTCCAGGCCGGCGAGGAGGCGCAGCAGGGTGGACTTGCCCGCGCCGTTGACACCGACGAGACCGATCACATCGCCCGGCGCGACGACGAGATCGAGGCCGGAGAAGAGCGAACGGTCGCCGTGGCCTGCGGCGAGATCTTTGGCGACGAGGGTTGCAGTCATGAGGGGACTGATTCTAACGACCTGGTGCGCGTCGGGAGCCCGCCCGCTATCGTGCACCAGGTCGTAAGCAGTCGACGGATGGCCGGCCCGCTGTCAGCGGGTAACCGGCGCGAGCGTCGAGCAGCAGCGGTACGAGCGCCCGCTCCGGCTGGCGCAGCGTTACGAAGGCGCCCCCGGTCGTGCGATGCACCGTGATCCCGTGCAGATCGAGCCGCGCCCGCACGGCCGTGTACTGCGCCGTGGTGAGCCGGTATCCGCAGGGCGGGTCCGCGAGGGTCTGCGCCGGAGTGGCCGGATCGTTGTCCGCCCCGCCGAGATAGATCGGCCCGCGGCCCTCGAGCCCGGCCGCGCGGGCGGCCCGGGTGGCCGCTTCGAGCTGACCGCGCCGCCGTTCGGCATAGCCCCACACGCCTTTGAGCGCGGCGAGTTGGGTGGCGACCCGGCGTCTGTACCCGAACACGGGATGCGCCTTCTCGGTGTCGCCGATCGGGTCGGCCCTGGATTCCACCAGCAGTCCCACGGCGTTCTTGATACCCGCCATGTTGCGCAGAATGCGTTCCTCGCCGTCGCCCGCGACCTGCCGGAGGGCATGTCCGGTCACCTGGTCGGTCCAGATGCCGTAGTGGCCGCTGCCGAAACCGGCGGCCGCCGCGGCAGGCCTGACGTAGGCGTCGGAGAGGAGGCGTGCCTCCCGGTGGACAGCGGCCGGGGTGTTGGGGTTGCGCGGCCAGAGCGTCATCAGGTCGTCGTCGTAGGAGGGCACGGTGGCGTCGTATTCGTGCATGTCGTAGATGACATCGGGGTGCCGGTCGCGGATCACCGCGGCCAAGGCTCCGGCCTCGGCGGACCGCAGCGCGAGATGGTCACGGTTGATGTCGGTGCCTTCGGAGTTCGTACGGGTGTCGGCGGCCCGTCCGTCCGGGTTGGCGGTCGGGATGACGAGGACCGTGATGTGCGCCAGGAGGGCCCGGGTCGCCCGGGACTCGTCCCGGGCGAGAGCACGGATGGTGAGCAGACAGGCTTCGCGGGGGGCCGGCTCGTTGCCGTGCTGGCCGCAGACCAGCAGGATGACGTCGGTTCCCCGGTGTGCCCCGATGCGTACGAGTTGCAAGGGACGGCCGCGCGCGGTCGAGCCGATCCTGCGGACCTCCATCCGGTCACTCGAGCGGTCCACCGCGGCCAGGAAGCGCTGCTCGTCCGGTGCGGAGGTCCAGTGCGCGCCGTGGCTGGTCTCGAACCCGGTGCGCGGCACGTCCGCCGTGGCGCGGGCGGGCGCGGTGACCAGCGGCAGGGTGACGGCCACGGCGACGACACCCACGACGAACGGGCGGACACGAGGCGGCATCGGGCGTCTCCAGGGATGGGGCAGGCTTGGTCCGGACCCTGCGTGTCGTCGTCAAGCGGAAGGTACCCCGGGCGTCATCGCGGCAACAGGGGTCGGCAGGCTCCACGTTGGTCTCCGGCCAGGGCAGGACGGCGAAGAGCATGACGGCCGAATGGCGATGCTGTGACAACAGTGACCGTGGACATGACCAACGGATCGTGCGCTGAATAGGGTCGAAGAGATCCATGACCCCCACGACTTGGAGCTTCCGTGCACCGCAGACTCATCGTCCCGGGCGTGCTCGCGGCCTCGCTCATGCTGGTGATCCCGGCATCGGCAGCCGACTTCACTCCCGGGGCCCCGGGCATCGGCGACCCGTACTACCCGGCCTACGGCAACGGCGGATACGACGTCTCGCACTACGACCTCAAGATCGGGTACGAGCCGACCACCGACCTCCTGAAGGGCACGGCGACGATCCTCGCCACCACCACGCAGGACCTCTCGCGCTTCGACCTGGACTTCCTGCTCGATGTGAGTGACGTACGGGTCAATGGTGCCGAGGCGTCCTTCGCCACATCGGGGCAGCACGAGCTGCAGATCACCCCGGCCGCCCCTCTGGCCAAAGGCGCCCCTGTCACCGTCGTCGTCCGGTACAGCGGTGTTCCGTCGACCAAGTCGGCGTACGGGTTCTCCACCTGGCACCGGACCCCGGACGGGGCGGTCGCTGCGGACGAGCCCGAGTCCGCCTGGTGGTGGTACCCGAGCAACGACCACCCGCTGGACAAGGCCACGTACGACGTCTCGGTGAGCGTGCCCGACGGCACTCAGGCCATCAGCAACGGTGTGCTGCAGTCGCAGAGTTCGAAGCTCGGCCGGACCACCTTCAACTGGCGGGAGAACAAGCCGCAGGCGACCTATCTGACCACGCTCGCGGTCGGCAGGTTCGACATCACCACCGCGGCCACCGCCGCCGGTGTGCCGATCGTCAACGCGTACAGCAAGGACCTGGGCGACAACTACGGCGCCGCGCGCGCGAGCGTGGAGCGGACCGGCGAGGTCGCCGACTGGCTCAGCGGGTACTTCGGCAGATACCCCTTCAGCGCACTCGGCGGCTATGTGCCGAACACCACCACCGGCTATGCGCTGGAGACGCAGACCCGGCCGTTCTACAGCCCGAAACAGTTCGCGAACGGGTCCAACGTCTCACTGATCGTCCACGAGCTGGCGCACCAGTGGTACGGCGACAGTGTGTCCGTCAAGGGCTGGAAGGACATCTGGCTCAACGAGGGCTTCGCCAGCTACGCCCAGTGGCTCTGGTCGGACGGCGAGGGTGACGGCAGCACGCAGCAGCTGGCGGACTACGTGTACGCCTCCCACCCGGCCGATGACGCCTTCTGGACGGTGAAGCCGGGTGACCCGGGGCCGGACCATCAGTTCGACGACGCCGTCTACGACCGGGGCGCGCTCGCCCTGCAGGCGCTGCGGAACAAGATCGGCGACACGGCCTTCTTCAGGATCCTCAAGGGTTGGCCGGCCGGACACGCCTACGGCAATGCGGCGGTCCCCGACTTCGAGAAGTACGCGGAGCAGGTCTCGGGGAAACCGCTGGCCGCGTTCTTCGACACCTGGCTGTTCACCGCTGCCAAGCCGGCCGCTCCGGCAGCGGCGCAGGTGCGGATCGCCGCGGCCGGCGGCGCGGCGCACGCGCGGCCTGTCCGGCCCCGGTCCTGGACGCAGATCGAGCAGACACACACCGCTCACGGGCGCACCGTCCCCGGGCACTGACCGGCAGCCGCGCCGCCCCTTCCGGGTGCGGCGCGGCTTTCTGCGGGGAGGGCCGCTGGTTACGCTGACCGGGGGCCGCGAGGCCCCGCAGACCGGTTACGACCAGCGGACCGGCAGCCACGCCGACGAGGAGCCCCCGTTGCCCGATTCGATCCCCGGCTCGCGGCCCACCCTGGAGGCCGTGGCGGCCCGTGCGGGTGTGTCCCGGGCGACGGCTTCGCGGGTGGTCAACGGTGGCGACGGCGTGCGCCGGCCGCTGGTCGAGCGGGTCCGGCAGGCCGTCGATGAACTCGGATACGTGCCGAACCATGCGGCCAGGACGCTGGTCACCCGGCGCAACGGTGCGGTCGCCGTGATCATCGCCGAGCCGGAGATCCGGATCTTCTCGGATCCGTTCTTCTCCCTGCAGCTCCGGGGGATCAGCCGGGAGCTGACCGCCCACGACTCGCAGCTGGTGCTGCTTCTGGTGGAGGGCAGCGGGGACTACGACCGGATCGCGCGCTACCTGGCCGGTGGCCACGTCGACGGGGCCCTGGCGTTCTCGCTGCACACCGAGGACCCGCTGCCCGCGGTCACCCACAAGGTCGGCATCCCGACCGTGTTCGGCGGCCGCCCGGTGTGGGCGGGTCCGGAATCCGATCTGGCCGTGCCCTATGTGGACTGCGACAACCGGGGCGGGGCCCGTGCAGCCGTTCAGCACCTGGTGTCGCTCGGCCGGCAGCGCATCGCTCATATCGCCGGCCCCCAGGACCAGACGTCGGCCATCGACAGGCTCGACGGTTACCGGGACGTGCTGCTCGACGTCGACCCGGGCCTGACCGCGCAGGGTGACTTCACGGCCGGGAGCGGGGCCGTGGCGATGACCGAACTGCTGGCGTGCCACCCGGAGGTGGACGGCGTGTTCGCCGCCAACGATCTGATGGCGTCCGGCGCGCTGGAGGTGCTGCGGAAGCACGGCAGGCGGGTCCCCGACGACGTGGCGGTGGTCGGCTTCGACAACATGGTCAATGTCGCGGAAACCACCGATCCTCCGCTCACCACGATCGGTCAGGACATCGAAGGCATGGGCCGACTGATGGTTCAGGTACTGGTCCGGCGCCTCGACCGGGAGGGGGTCTCCCCGCCGGACTCCATGATCACGCCGACCGAACTGGTGCGGCGGGTCAGCGCCTGACGCGGGCCCGCCCCGCACCGGCCCGCCCCGCACGGGCCCGCGCCGCACGTGCCTCGCGGGCCAGCGGCAGATACCGCACCCGCCCGGGCAGCACCGGGACCACGGCGCGGACGACCAGCCCGAAGCGGCGCAGTGCTCGCTCCTGGGACGGCGTCCACGGCAGGCCTATGGCCTCCCGTGCGTCCGGCGGCATCAGGCCGATGGTGACGAAGCGCCGAAAACGTGCCAGCGGCGGCAGCAGTACCGGCCACAGCGCCCGCAGCAGCAGCCGGACCGGCCGGGGGCCGCGGTCCGGCGGCGGCACCGGGGTGTCGACGCTGACCAACTCCCTGACCACCGTGGTGGCCTCGATCTCGTCGGCCAGCATCTTCCGGTAGTACGGCCAGAACTCCTCGATGGTCTGCGGCATGTCCCGATCGTTGATGCCGAGGATCCGTCCGACCTGGAGCCATTCCGCGTACAGCTGACGTTCCTGTGCCTCGGTGTAGGGGCGGCCGAGGTACCTCCGGCCGTGTACGAACACCGGGAAGCCGGTGGCATGCACCCATGCGTAGGTCGGGCCGGCCAGGGCGTGGTAGCGGCGGCCCCGGGTGTCGGTGCCCTGCATGGTCCGGTGCAGCCGCCGCAGTCGGCGCCCCTCTTCGGCTGCTGCCTCGCCGCCGTAGACCCACAGCTGCACCGAACGCAGCGAGCGTTCACCGCGGCCCCAGGGGTCCGTGCGGAAGACGGAGTACTCGTCGACACCCGCCCCGACGGCCGGGTGCGCCACCTGCATGGTCAGTGCGGCAGGCAGCGTGAGCAGCATTCGGATGTCGCCGGCCTCGCTCCACAGCACCCCGCCGGGCGGCGGCGGGGCGGGCGGGGTGACGCGGCTGCTCATGCGGGCTCCCAGGGGGTCACGCGGGTCCGGCACGGATCCGGTCCGTATGTGATCCAGTATGCGACGGCCGCGTTCTGGTCATCGGCCCCTTTCACACTCCCGGTGAGACAGCAATACTGTTGCACCGGATCGACCGGGACCGTAACACCGGTAGCGCAGACCGCCGAACACGGAACGAGGCACCGCCATGGCGACGGAGACCGAGGAGACGGCCTTCACCGTCGACGAACTGGCCGCGCGCGCCGGGGTCACCGTACGCACCGTCCGCTTCTACAGCTCCCGCGGCCTGCTGCATCCGCCGGTGATCGGCCCGCGGCGGGTCGGCCTGTACGGGGCGGCGCACCTGTCCCGGCTCGCCCTCATCGAGGAGTTGCAGCATCACGGGATGACGCTGGCCGCGATCGAGCGCTATCTGCAGCAGCTGCCGGAGGATCTCAGCGCACATGATCTGGCGATCCACCGCGCGGTGGTGGCCTCGTGGGCGCCCGAGGGCGCCGATGAGGCGAGCCGTGCCGAGTTGGAGCGGCGGGCGGGCCGGGCGCTGTCCGACGGCGACATCGACCGGCTGGCCGCGATGAACGTACTGGAGCGGGCGGCCGGCGATCTTGACGTGTTCCGGGTGGACACCGGCCTGCTCGCGCTCGGCGTCCAGCTGCTGGACGTACCCATCGCGCACGAGACGATCCTGGCTGCCCGCACCGTGGTGCTCGAACACACCCGGGCCGCGGCGAAGGAGCTGACCAGACTCTTCCAGGAACAGGTGTGGGGGCCGTACCGCGAGCGTGAGCACGACCCCGAGGCGGTGGAGGCGATGAAGTCGCTCTCCGCCCACATGCAGCCGATGGTGGTGCAGGCCCTGGTGACCGCTTTCCAGCGGTCACTGAAGGAGGAACTGCGCGCCCGGTACACCGACGGATGAACCGCCGGGCCGCGCAGCTCCCCCCTGCCCGCGGTGGGCTCAGCCGAACTGCTCGCCCTTCGCCGCCTTCTCCAGCAGCAGCGCGGGCGGCTCGAAGCGCGAGCCGTAGCGTTCGGCCAGTTCCTGGGCGCGGGACACGAAGCCGGCAGGCCCGCCCGGGTAGCCGTTGATGTACTGGATCACCCCGCCCGTCCAGCCGGGGAAGCCGATGCCGAGGATGGAGCCGATGTTGGCGTCGGCGACCGAGGTGAGGACGCCTTCCTCCAGGCAGCGGACGCTGTCCAGCGCCTCGGAGAAGAGCATCCGCTCCTGCATGTCGGCGAAGGGGACGTCCGCGCCGGCCCGGGTGAAGTGCTCGCGCAGCCCCGGCCAGAGACCGGCCCGCTTGCCGTCCACGTACTCGTAGAAGCCCGCTCCCCCGCTGCGGCCGGTGCGGCCGAACTCGTCGACCATCCGGTCGATGACCGCGTCCGACGGGTGCCCGGACCAGGTGCCACCGGCCTCCTCGGCCGCGCGCTTGGCCTCGTTGCGGATCTTGCGGGGCAGGGTGAGCGTCAGCTCGTCCATCAGGGAGAGCACCTTGGCCGGATACCCGGCCTGCGCTGCGGCCTGTTCGACCGACGCGGGATCGACGCCCTCACCGATCATGGCGACGCCCTCGTTGATGAACTGACCGATGACCCGGGAGGTGAAGAAGCCCCGCGAGTCGTTGACGACGATCGGCGTCTTCTTGATCTGCCGCACCAGGTCGAAGGCGCGTGCCAGAGCCTCGTCGCCGGTCCGCTCGCCCTTGATGATCTCGACCAGCGGCATCTTGTCGACGGGTGAGAAGAAGTGCAGCCCGATGAAGTCGGCCTGCCGTGAGACCCCTTCGGAGAGCAGGGTGATGGGCAGCGTGGAGGTGTTGGAGCAGAGCAGCGCGTCGGGCTCGACGACGCCTTCGATCTCCTGGAACACCTTGTGCTTGAGGGCCGCGTCCTCGAAGACCGCCTCGATCACCGCGTCGCAGCCGGCCAGGTCCGCCGGATCACCGGTCGGAGTGATGCGGGCGAGCAGCGCGTCCCGCTTCGCCTCGGTGGTACGGCCGCGGGAGAGTGCCTTGGCGAGCAGCTTCTCCGAGTACGCCTTGCCCCGCTGCGCGGCCTCCGCCGACACGTCCTTGAGCACCACCTCGATGCCCGCGCGGGCACAGGAGTACGCGATACCCGCGCCCATCATCCCGGCACCGAGCACCGCGACCTTGCGGACCGGGCGCTGTTCGATGCCCTGCGGGCGGCTGGCCCCGGAGTTGACGGCCTGCAGGTCGAAGAAGAACGCCTGGATCATGTTCTTCGCGGTCTGTCCGGTGACCAGCTCGGTGAAGTACCGGGCCTCGATGGCCTGCGCGGTCTCGAAGTCGACCTGTGAGCCCTCGACAGCCGCCGCGAGGATGTTGCGCGGCGCCGGGTACGGAGCGCCCTGCAGCTGCTTCTTCAGGTTGGCGGGGAAGGCCGGCAGGTTCGCCGCGAACCGGGGGTTCGACGGGGTGCCGCCGGGGATCTTGTATCCCTTGACGTCCCAGGGCTGCTGCGACTCGGGGTGGGCTTCGATGAAGGCGCGCGCCTTGGCGAGCAGCTCCTCGCGGGTGGCGGCGACCTCGTGGACCAGCCCGTTCTCCAGCGCACGCTGCGGCGTGTACTGGGTGCCCTGCAGGAGCACCTTCAGCAGCGCGTCGGCGATGCCCATCAGCCGTACGGTGCGGGTGACGCCACCGGCGGCGGGCAGCAGCCCGAGGGTGACCTCGGGCAGGCCGATCTTGGAGCCGGGCGCGTCGAGGGCGATGCGGTGGTGGCTGGCGAGCGCGATCTCGTAACCACCGCCGAGCGCGGCGCCGTTGAGGGCGGCGACGACCGGCTTGCCCAGGGTCTCGATGCGGCGCAGGGAGTTCTTGATGGCCATGCCGGTGTCGAAGGCCTGCTGGGCCTCGCGCGGCCCGATCTTGATCATTTCCTTGAGGTCGCCGCCCGCGAAGAAGGTCTTCTTGGCGGAGGTGTAGATGATGCCGCGGATGCTGTCCCGCTCGGCCACGGCGCGGTCGGCGACGGCCGCGATCGAGTCCTCGAAGGCCTGGTTCATGGTGTTGGCGGACTGGTTGGGGTCGTCGAGTACCAGGGTGACCACGCCGGTCTCGTCCTGTTCCCAGCGGATGGTGGTGTTCTCGCTCATGGTGTGGCTGCTCCGTGCGGGCCGTAAGGGAAGGGACGTGGTCAGAGACGCTCGATGACGGTGGCGACACCCATGCCGCCGCCGACGCAGAGCGTGACCAGGCCGTAGCGCTGGTCGCGGCGCTCCAGTTCGTCGACGAGGGTGCCGAGGATCATCGCGCCGGTGGCCCCGAGCGGGTGGCCGAGGGCGATGGCACCGCCATTGACGTTGATCTTGTCGAGCGGCACCTCCATGTCCCTGGCGAAACGCAGCACCACGCCGGCGAAGGCCTCGTTCATCTCGATCAGGTCGATGTCGCCGATGGTCAGACCGGCCTTGGCGAGGGCCTTGCGGCTGGCGGGCGCGGGACCGGTGAGCATGATGGTCGGCTCGGACCCGGAGACGGCCGCCGAGACGATCCGGGCCCGGGGGACGAGGCCGTAGCGCTCGCCGACCTGGCCGGAGCCGATGGCGACGAGCGACGCGCCGTCCACGATGCCGGAGGAGTTCCCCGCGTGGTGGACGTGGTCGATCTTCTCGACCCAGTGGTACTTCTGCAGCGCCACCGCGTCGAAGCCGCCCATCTCGCCGATGGTGGCGAAGGAGGGCTTCAGAGCGGCGAGTGATTCCGCCGTGGTGCCGGGACGCATGTGCTCGTCGTGGTCGAGGACGACGAGGCCGTTGCGGTCGACGACCGGCACGACGGAACGCTTGAAGCGACCGTCCTTCCAGGCCTCGGCCGCCCGCTCCTGGGACAGCGCGGCGTAGGAGTCGACGTCGTGACGGGTGAAACCCTCGATGGTGGCGATCAGGTCGGCGCCGACGCCCTGGGGCGCGAAGCCGGTGTCCCAGTTGGTCATCGGGTCCATGGCCCAGGCACCGCCGTCGGAGCCCATCGCGACCCGGGACATCGACTCGACGCCACCGGCCAGGATCAGGTCCTCCCAGCCCGAACGGATCTTCGCGGCCGCCAGGTTGACGGCTTCCAGTCCGGAGGCGCAGAACCTGTTCTCCTGCACGCCGGCGACGCTGTCCGGCAGCCCGGCGGCGATGGCCGCCGTACGGGCGATGTCGGAGCCCTGGTCGCCCACCGGGCTGACCACGCCGAGCACGATGTCGTCGATGGCGGCCGGATCGAGGCCGGGGAACCGTCGGCGCATCTCCTGGATCAGCCCGACGACCAGGTCGATCGGTTTGGTGCCGTGCAGGGCGCCATTGGCCTTGCCGCGCCCGCGCGGGGTGCGGATCGCGTCGTAGACAAACGCTTCGGTACTCAAGACAACAGCCTTTCGGATGACGGAACGGAGGGGCGGGTGACGGGCGGGGTGCTGTCGGCTAGCCGAGGAGTGAACGGCCGATGATCTCCTTCATGATCTCGGTGGTGCCGCCGTAGATGGTCTGGATACGGCCGTCGGTGAACGCCCTGGCGACCCGGTACTCGGTCATGTACCCATAACCGCCGTGCAGTTGGAGGCAGCGGTCGGCGACCCGTTTCTGCAGCTCGGTGGCCCACCACTTGGCCATCGAGGCGTGTACGGCGTCGAGCTCACCGTCCGAGTGGTCCACGATGCAGCGGTCGAGGAAGGTACGGGTGACGGCGCACTCGGTGGCCATCTCGGCTATCTCGAAGCGGATGTGCTGCAGCTTCGACAGCGGCCGCCCGAAGGCCTCGCGCTCCTTGACGTACTCCATGGTGATCTCGAGGAGGTGCTCGGCCGCCGCGACGCCGGCGACGGCGATCCCCATCCGCTCCTGGGCGAGGTTGGTCATCAGGTGGATGAAGGCACCGTTGAGTTCGCCGAGCAGGTTCTCCTCGGGCACGCGTACGTCGTTGAAGAACAGCTCTGCGGTGTCCTGGGACTTCTGGCCGATCTTGTCGAGGTTGCGGCCACGCTCGAAGCCGGCCATGCCACGCTCGACGACCAGCAGTGACAGTCCCTTCGCACCGCCGTCGGGTGATGTCCTGGCGACCACGATCACCAGATCGGCGAGGATCCCGTTGGAGATGAAGGTCTTGGAACCGTTGAGGACCCAGTGATCACCGCGGTCCTCGGCGTGTGTACGGATCCCCTGGAGGTCGGAGCCCGCACCCGGTTCGGTCATCGCTATCGCGGTGATGGTCTCGCCGCTGCAGAAGCCGGGGAGCCAGCGCCGCTTCTGTTCGTCGGTGGCGAGGCCGGTCAGATACGGGCCGATGATGTCGTTGTGCAGGCCGAGCGCCAGTCCGGCCACGCCGGCGCGGGTGAACTCCTCGGCGATGACCGCGCTGTAGCGGAAGTCGGCGTTCCCGCCCCCGCCGTACTCCTCGGGCACCGCGAGTCCGAGCAGGCCCTGTCGGCCGGCCGCCAGCCAGGCTTCCCGGGAGACGATGCCGTCCCGTTCCCACTGTTCGTAGTGCGGCAGGACCTCCTTGGCGAGGAAGGTGCGGACGCTCTCGCGGAACGCGTCGTGGTCGGCGGTGAAGATCTGGCGCTTCAACGGTTCTCCTTCTCCGGGGCTCCGGGCGGCTGTGCTCCGAGGTCCCGCACCAGCGGCTCCCGCACCGTCTGCTCCCGCACCGTCTGCTCCGGCGCTGCGACGATGGCGGGCACATCCCAGTCCCGGGCCACTTCCGCGGTGTCCGCGCCGGGCCCGGCCGGGCCCCGGCGGATGGAGCCCGGCGTCGCGGAGAAGCGTGGCGCGGGTGCGGGTTGTGTCATGCCGCTGTGTTCGACGAAGGTTCCGCGGGCGGCGATGTGCGGATGCTCCGGGGCCTCGCGCAGCGAGAGCACCGGCGCCACACAGGCATCGGAGCCCTCGAACACCTTGGTCCACTCCGCACGCGTCCTGGTCGCGAAGCGGCCGGCGATGACGGTACGGAGCTCTGCCCAGCGTGCCGGGTCGTCGCGGGCCGGCACGACACCGCTGATCCCGAGCAGACCGGTGAACTCGTCGTAGAACTGCTCCTCCAGGGCGCCCACCGCCATATAGGCCCCGTCCGACGTCCGGTACGTGCCGTAGAAGGGGCAACCGCCGTCGAGCAGGTTCGACCCACGCCTGTCCCGCCAGACACCGGCCGCCAGCATGCCTTGGATCATCGTGCCCAGATGTGCCGCCCCGTCCACGATCGCGGCGTCCACCACCTGCCCGTTGCCGCCGTCCGTGCGCGCGTGCTGCAGCGCGGCGAGCACACCGACGACCAGGTAGAGCGAACCTCCCGCGTAATCCCCGAGCAGGTTGGCCGGGATCGCGGGCGGTCCTTCGGCGCTGCCGATCATGCTCAGGGTGCCGGTGACGGCGATGTACGCGATGTCGTGCCCGGCGCGGTCGGCGAGCGGCCCCTGCTGGCCCCAGCCCGTCATCCGCCCGTACACGAGTTTCGGGTTGCGGGCGTGACACGGCTCCGGTCCCACGCCGAGCCGCTCGGCCACGCCCGGCCGGTACCCCTCGATCAGGATGTCGGCGCGGTCCACCAGGTCGAGCACCCGGGCGGCGCCGTCCCTCGCCTTGAGGTCGATGACGACCGAGCGCTTGTTGCGGTTGGTGAGATCGCACGCCGGGTCGATCGCGAGACCGGCGCCGCCGGGCCGGTCGACCCGGACGACATCGGCGCCGAGGTCCGCGAGGAGCATCGCGGCGAACGGGCCCGGCCCGATGCCCGCGAGCTCGACCACGCGCACCCCGGCCAGTGGACCGCTTGCTGTCGCTGCCATCAAGCCCCCAGCACTGTGACACAACTGATGTGACACCGAAGATGTTAAGAACTGATATTAAGAACGTGTTTCACTTCGCACAAGCCTTTCGGCTGAGCGTTTGCTCAGCAGCCCACCGTAAGCAGGAATGCCGTCCGGACCTTCCGAACCGCGCGCATTCCGCTGTTCTCACGCTAACCTCGGCCACCGGTGACGGCGCGGGACCACGTCGGAGGGGAAACGTGAAGAGGCAGTACGACATCGTGCTCTTCGGAGCTACCGGTTATGTGGGCAGGCTCGTCGCGGAGTACCTCGCCAGGAACGCACCGCCCGGATGCCGCTGGGCCCTGGCCGGCCGCGACACGGCAAAGCTGGAGGCGCTGCGGGAACGGCTCGCCGTCATCGATCCGGCGCACGCGGCGCTGCCGCTCCTCCTCGCCGATTCGGCCGATCCGGACTCGCTGCGCGCCCTGGCCGAGTCGGCGAGGGTCGTGGCGACCACGGTCGGCCCGTACGTCTGGTACGGCGAGGGACTGGTGGCCGCCTGCGCGGAGGCCGGCACCGACTACGCGGATCTGACCGGCGAGCCCGAGTTCGTCGACGCCATGTACGTACGTCACGATGCGCGTGCCCGCGAAACCGGGGCGCGTCTGGTCCACTCGTGCGGCTTCGACTCGGTGCCCAACGACATCGGGGTGTACTTCACGGTGCAGCAGCTCCCGGAGGACGTGCCGCTGACCGTCGACGGCTTCCTCCGCACCCATGCCGCGTTCTCCGGCGGAACCTTCGCCTCGGCCCTGACGGCGATGGGCCGCGGCGCCCAGACGCTGCGCGCCGCGCGGGAACGGCGGCTGCACGAACCCCGGCTGACGGGCCGGCGTGTGCGAGCGCCGTTCGGCACTCCGCGCTTCAGCCGGGAGACGGGCGTCTGGGCATTGCCGCTGCCGACCCTTGACCCGCAGGTGGTGGCCCGTTCCGCTGCCGCGCTGCCGCGGTACGGACCCGACTTCCGTTACCGTCACTACGCGGCGGTGAGGACCCTGCCGATGGCGCTCGGCGGGGTGGCGGGCGCGGGGGCGGCCCTGGCACTGGCCCAGGTGGCGCCCGCCCGGTCCTGGGCGATGAGCCGTGTTGCTCCGGGCCAGGGGCCGAGTGAGGAACGGCGCAACCGCAGCTGGTTCACCACGCGGTTCGTGGGCGAGGGCGGCGGGCGGCGGGTGTTCACCGAGGTGTCCGGAGGCGACCCCGGATACGACGAGACGGCGAAGATGCTCGCGGAGGCCGCGCTGAGCCTGGCCTTCGACGAACTGCCGCAGACCGCCGGTCAGGTCACCACGGCGGTGGCGATGGGGGATGCCCTGCTGGCCCGGCTGCAGGCGGCCAAGCTGACCTTCCGGGTGGCGCACATCCGGTAGAGGACGCGCGCACCCGACATGGGTGCCGGCCGTCGGTCCGGGCGGTCGCCCCGCCCCGCCCGCAGATCCGGCCCGGCCCGCCCCGTCGCATAGGCTCATCGACGATATGAAGAACAACCTCACGCCGCTCGGGCCCAAGGCCGACAAGGACACCGTTCGGCGGCACAATCTCAGCCTGGTACTGCGCGCCGTCCGCGACGCGGGCGAGGCGACCCGGGCCGGCGTCGCGGGTCGGGTGGGGCTGACCAGGGCGGCCGTCTCCTCGCTGGTCGAGCAGCTGCTGGAGAGCGGCTTCCTCGCCGAGTCGGGCAAGACGTTCAGCGGGCAGGCCGGCCGCCCCGGCACCGTACTGAAACCTGCCCGTACCGGGCCGGCCGGCATCGGCGTCGAGATCAACATCGACTACGTGTCGGTGTGTGTGGTCGACCTGGCGGGCACCGACCGGGTCCGGCTCACCGAGCACCTCGACAACCGCGGCGCGCCGCCGGCCGACGTACTGGCCCGCGCCGCCCGGGTCGCGGCGCGCGCTCTGGAGTCCGCCCGCGAGCAGGAGCTGCGCCCCGTCGGTGTGCAGTTGGCACTGCCCGGTCTGGTGGCCGGAGGCACGGTCCGCCAGGCGCCCAACCTCGGCTGGAACCGGGTCGCGGCCGAGGGGATCTTCGCCCAGGCGCTGTCGATCGTCCGCCCGGCCCACCGTGCGCTGCCGGTGAGCTCGGAGAACGAGGCCAACCTCGCCGCACTGGCCGAGCTGTGGTTCGGCGACCTCGGCAAGGTCCGCAGCTTCCTCTATCTGTCGGGTGAGATCGGCGTCGGAGGCGCACTGGTGATCGACGGCGAACTGCTGCGGGGCGCCCATGGCTTCGCCGGTGAGATCGGCCATGTGATGGTGGACGCGGCGGGCCCCGAGTGCCGCTGCGGCTCACGCGGCTGCCTCGAGCAGTACGCGGGACAGTCCGCGCTGCTGCGGGCCGCAGGGATCGACGAGACCGCCGGGGTCACCGGCGTCTCGGAACTCGAGCGGCGGGCGCAGGGCGGCGACGGGCGGGCGGTGGCCGCCGTGGAGGAGGCCGGCCTGATGCTCGGGCGCGTGCTGTCCGGGGCGGTGAACCTCTTCGATCCCGACGCGGTGGTGCTCGGCGGTATCTACCGCTGTCTGATGCCCTGGCTGTCGCCCAGCGCCGACCGGGAGCTCACCGGGCGGGTCGTCTCCGGGCTCTGGCCGCGCGGCAGCGGCCGGCTCCGCGCCTCGTCCGTGGCGGGCGACGCGGCGCGCGGTGCTGCGGCGCTGATCGTCCAGGAGGTACTGGCCGATCCGGTGGCCCACACGGAGCGCCCGGCGGGCTGAGCACCGCACGCGCGAAGCCCTGCCTTCCGCTGCCGGAAGCACAGACCGGCCGAGGATCTTGAATCCCTCTATCGAAGCGCTTCGACATCGCGTAATTTGTTGTGCGCCGGTCTCTCCCGGCCCGGCTCCTGTGACCGATTCGCTTCTGCACCACGCAAGGAACCTCTATGAAGTTCACCAACGGCTTCTGGCTCATGCGCGAGGGCGTACACGCCTCGTACGCGACCGAAGTGCGAGATCTCCAGGTCGGCGCCGACCGGGTCACCGCGTATGCCGCCGTGAAACGGGTAGCGGCCCGCGGTGACACGCTCAACACGCCGCTGATCACCGTCGAGTGCTTCTCCCCGGCCGAGGGCGTCATCGGCGTACGTGCCACGCACCATGCCGGAAAGAGCCATCGCGGGCCGGATTTCGAACTGGTCGGCGCCGACACCACGGCGGCCGCCGGTACCCGCCGGGACGGCTCGGTCACCGAGTTGACCAGCGGCCCGCTGACCATGCGGCTCGACACCGAGGGACCGTGGGGCCTGCAGTTCCTCGATTCCGACGGTCGCCGGCTCACATCCGTGGAGTCCCGCGGCACCGCCTTCGCGACCGTCGACGACGGCACCCACCACATGGCCGCGCAGCTCGCGCTGGGCGTCGGCGAGGGCATCTACGGTCTCGGTGAGCGCTTCACCCCGTACGTCAAGAACGGCCAGTCCGTCGACATCTGGCAGGCGGACGGCGGCACCAGCAGCGAACAAGCCTATAAGAACATCCCCTTCTACCTGTCCTCGCGCGGCTATGGCGTCTTCGTCAACCATCCCGGCAAGGTCTCCTTCGAGGTCGGCTCGGAGTCCGTCGGCCAGGTGCAGTTCAGCGTAGAGGACCAGTCCCTGGAGTACTACGTCGTCGCAGGTCCGACCCCCAAGGACGTGCTGCGCAGATACACCGCGCTGACCGGGCGGCCGGCGCTGCCGCCCGCCTGGTCGTTCGGGCTGTGGCTGACCACCTCCTTCTGTACGTCCTACGACGAGGCGACCGTCGCCTCCTTCGTCAACGGCATGGAGGAGCGCGGGATCCCGCTGTCCGTCTTCCACTTCGACTGCTTCTGGATGCGCGAATACCAGTGGTCGGACTTCGCCTGGGATCCGGAGGTCTTCCCGGACCCGGAGGGCATGCTGGCGCGGCTCAAGGAGCGCGGGCTCAAGATCAGCATGTGGATCAACCCGTACATCGCGCAGAAATCCGCGCTGTTCGCGGAGGTGGCCGAGCGGGATTATCTGGTCAGGCGCCCCAACGGTGACATCTGGCAGTGGGATCTGTGGCAGCCCGGCATGGCGCTGGTCGACTTCACCAACCCCGCGGCCCGCGAGTGGTTCGCCGGCAAACTGCGTGTCCTGCTCGACCAGGGTGTGGACTGCTTCAAGACGGACTTCGGCGAACGCATCCCCACCGACGTGGTCTGGCACGACGGCTCCGATCCCGAGCGGATGCACAACTACTACGCGCAGCTCTACAACCGGACGGTCTTCGACCTGCTGGAGAAGGAGCGCGGGGACGGTGAGGCGCTCGTCTTCGCCCGCTCGGCGACCGCCGGCGGCCAGCAGTTCCCGGTGCACTGGGGCGGCGACTGCTTCGCGTCCTTCAACGCGATGGCCGAGTCGCTGCGCGGCGGGCTGTCCCTCTCGCTGTCCGGCTTCGGCTTCTGGAGCCACGACATCGGCGGCTTCGAGGGCACCCCCGACCCGGAGGTCTTCAAGCGCTGGCTGGCCTTCGGGCTGCTGTCCTCGCACAGCAGACTGCACGGCAACGTCTCGTACCGGGTGCCGTGGGAGTTCGGCACCGAAGCCGTCGACGTGGCCCGGCAGTTCACCCTGCTCAAGCACCGGCTGATGCCGTATCTGTACGGAGCCGCCGCCGAGGCGCACCGCACCGGGGTGCCGGTGATGCGCCCGATGCTGCTGGAGTTCCCCGGCGACCCCAGCGCGGTGCCGCTGGACCGCCAGTACATGCTCGGCCCCGATCTGCTGGTGGCCCCCGTCTTCACCCCGGAGGGCGATGTCGACTACTACCTCCCGGAGGGCACCTGGACCCATCTGCTGACCGGCGAGCAGGTCACCGGCCCGGTGTGGCGCCACGAGAGACACGGCTTCGACAGCCTGCCGCTGTACGTGCGCCCCGGTGCGGTGCTGCCCTGGGGAGCGGACGACCAGCGGCCGGACGGCGACTGGCTGGCCGGGCTGACCCTGCGGGTCTTCCAGCCGGCGGGCCCGGTCGAGGTCACCGTGCCGGACCACTCGGGAGCGCCCGCCGCACGGTTCCGGGTGGCGCGTGAGGGGGACGCGCTGCGGGTCTCGGCCGAGGGGACGGACCGGTCGTACCGGGTGGAGTGCGCAGGGGCCTCGGCGGAGGGGTCGGGGGTCGTGCGGGTGCCCCTGAGGTGACCGTCCGGGGTCCCGGGTCGCTGACGAGCGGAGATCCGCCCGGCACAACGGCACACGGCAGAGGCCCGGCACCGGGACGGGAAGTTCGGTGCCGGGCCTCCGTGGTTTCTCCGGACCCTCAGCCGGAGAAACCGATATGCGCGAGCCGCACCGGCCCGCGCAGCTTCAGACGTACGTCGCACACGCCGGAGGCCTCGAATCCGGCCTCGATCGTCGCGTACTCGTACACCCCACCGGTGGGCAGGATCTGGAACGTGACCGTGCCGCTCGGCAGCGAGAGTTCCACGGTGCCCTCGCCGGACGCCACGACGCCGGCCCGGGTCGCGGCCGGCCCGAAGTCACAGCGGCGGTAGAGCAGTTCACCCGTGGCCCCGGCGACCGGTGTCACCGCGTCGCCGGACACCTTGGTCCGGTCCACGATCTCGGTGGCGTGCTGTTCGTCGTAGTCGGCGGCCGTCAGGCCGCGGGTCAGCACCGGGCGCGGACCTGCGGGCTCGCCGCCGATGTCCAGTTTCGCCACCGCGCGGATGTCCGTACTGGACGCACCGGCCAGCAGTTCGTACGTTCCCGGCTCGACCCACCAGCGGCCGTGCGCGACATCCCAGTGGCCGAGCGCGGAGACCGGAACGGTGAACGACAGCCGCTGCGAGGCTCCGGGCGCCAGGTGCACCCTGCGGTGCGCGACGAGCTCGCGGGACGGGCGCTCCACCGACGGGTGCACGGCCCGCGCGTAGAGCTGGGCCACCTCGTCCGCCGGCACGTCGCCGGTGTTGGTGACCGTGAACTCGGCCTGTACGACGTCGCCCTCGTGTTCGGCTGTCAGGTCCGCGTAGCCGAAGGACGTGTAGGACAGGCCGTGCCCGAACGGGTAGAGCGGCGTGCCCCGGTAGTAGAGATACGTCTGGCGCGAGCCGATGATGTCGTAGTCCAGCAGCCCGACGAGCTCCGCGTCCGAGGCGTACCAGGTCTGCGGCAGCCGGCCCGCCGGGGAGACGTCGCCGGCCAGCACCCGGGCCAGCGCGGTGCCGGCCGCCTGTCCGCCGTGTGCGGTCCACAGCACTGCGGGCAGCCGGTCGTCCGCCTCGGGCACGGCGTACGGGTAGGCCGAGCAGAGCACCAGCGCGGTCCGCGGATTCGCTGCGTGGGCGGCGCGCCAGAGGCCGTCCTGGTGCGCGGGGAGGTCCAGCGTCGGACGGTCCTCGGTCTCGCGGCCGTTGATGTGCGGGTCGTTTCCGGCGACCACGATCACCACGTCCGCGTCGGCCGCCGCCCGGGCCACCGCATCCGCGCCGCGCTCGATCATCTCGATCTCGAAAACATCGCCGTGCTCGGCAACCTTTGCGCCGTCGGCGGCAACAGACACGTACCGACCGGTCCCGGTGTGCTTGAGGAGGTGCCCGCCCGCGTGCTCCTCCCAGCTGAACGTCTCCTGCACGACCCAGCCGCCCGGCTGGTCGGCCGAGGCCCTGACGAACCCGTCGCCGGCCACCGAGAGATAGCGTCCGTCGGCCGCTCGCAGGGTGAGCACCCCGCCGCCCCAGTCGATGAGCGCCAGCTCGGACGGGGCGTCGCCGCAGGTCAGCGGGGGCAGATCGGTACGGCCCGCGAGCAGCGCCGGATCGAGCGCCGCCTCGGGCGACCCGCCGGTCCGCCCCGCGTCACCGGACCCGGGCACCTGGAGCCAGCCGGCCGCGGTCCGCAGCCGGATGCGGTCGGCGCCCTCGGCATGGATCACCGCGTCCGCACCGAAGCGGGCCCGCAGGCCGTCGAGCGGGGTGGAGCGGTGCATGAGGGTGCCGCTGTACCAGTCGAGCTTGCACTCGTCGGCGAGCAGGCCGACGAGTGCGATCCGCTGTCCGCCGGGCAACGGCAGCAGGCCGTCGTTCTTCAGCAGGACGACGCACTGCTCGGCCGCCTCCTGGGCGAGCGCCCGGTGCCCGGGTGTGTCGAACCGGTCCAGTCCGATCTGCGCGTACGGGTCGGACCCGGGGTCGAACTCCCCGAGCGAGAAGCGCACCGCGAGCTGTCTGCGCACGGCGGCGTCGATGTCCGACTCGTCGATCAGGCCCTGCTCCAGGGCTCCGCGGAGCCGGCCGACCATGATCGAGGAGTCCGTGCCGTGATCGGTGAAGCTGTCCACGCCGGCCTTGAGTGCCGCCGCGGTGGCTTTCTCGTGGGTGTCGAAGTAGTGCTCGGAGTCGACCAGGTTGGAAGGGGCTCCGGCGTCCGAGCAGACCATCAGCGGCTGGTCGGTCCAGGTGCGCAACTGCGCGCCGAGGTACGGCGACAGGTGGTTGGGCCGCCCGTTGACCAGGTTGTACGCGGGCATGACCCCCGCCACCGAACCGGCCTGCACCGTGTCGCGGAACGCCCGGAGGTCGTACTCGTGGAGCACCCGGGGGCGCACCGAGGCGGATGCGGTGGATCGGTCCGTCTCGTTGTTGTGCGCGAGCCAGTGCTTGAGCACGGGCGCCGTGCGCCAGTATCGAGGGTCGTCGCCGCGCAGCCCGCGGGTGTAGGCGACCGCGATGGCCGAGGTGAGGGCGGGGTCCTCGGAGTAGCCCTCCTCGCCCCTGCCCCAGAGCGGGTTCCGCAGCAGATTCACGGTGGGCGCCCATACGTTGAGCCCGACCCGGTCGTCCCGGGTGCGCATGGCCCGGGCCTCGGTGCCCACGGCTTCTCCGACCCGGCGTACCAGGTCCTCGTTCCAGCTCGCACCGAGCCCGACTGCCTGCGGGAAGACCGTCGCGGGCCCCATCCAGGCCACTCCGTGCAGGGCCTCCTGCCCGGTGCGGAAGGCGGCCACCCCGAGCCGTTCCACGGCGGGTGCGAACTGGTGCAGCATCGCGATCCGCTCATCGAGCGTCAGCCTGGCCAGCAGATCGTCGATGCGCTTGCCGTGCGGCAGCTCTGGGTCGCGGAAGGGCGGCTGTTGCTCGGTCACGTGCTATTCCCCTTGGAAGGTGGGACGTTGAGCTTTCGAAGCGCTTCGATGCTGAGTCGCGATGCGGCCGGGTGTCAAGACGTGCAGGGGTTACAAGTGGTGCACGAGGTGACCTCCCCGGTGAAACGAACCGGAAATACGTCCGAGGTTTCTTGAAATCAACTCTTGTGCGTCCGGACCCCTTCACTTAATGTCACAGCAACATCGAAGCGCTTCGACGCTCAGCCGTCCGCGTCGTAGCGGTGATTCTCACCCTCTCCTCAGACACGCTCCCGCTTCAGACACACGAGCCGAACGACCCGCCTCCGCCGCGTGTCGTCCTGGTGCGCCACGAAGGGTCCACGCCATGACGCAGAATTCCTCCCCCGCCCCGAGCCGGAGAAGCTTCCTCGCCTCCACCGCGGTCGCCGCCGCGGCGGTGGCCGGCGGGGTGCCGCTGCTCACCGCCTGCGGCGGCGGGCAGCAGGGCCGCAAGGAAGGCGCCACCTCGGGCAAGGCGGCACGGAAGATCCTCCCGACATTCGTGGCCTCCAGCGTCGTCGCCCCGGACATCCCGGCGAAGAACGGCTCACCGGCCGGCTTCACCAAGGCGATCCCGACGGCCGAGCTGAAGACCTCGGTGGCGAAGCAGCTGGGCAGCGGGGGCAAGCTGAAGATCATGGCCCCGTTCTGGGGCAGCCCGCCGAAGGGCGACAACCCGTATTACACGGCCATGAACAAGGCCGTCGGCGTCGACATCACCTGGCAGAACCAGGACGGTGTCACCTACGACCAGAAGCTCGGCGCGATCCTCGCCTCCAGCGACATCCCCGACGCCGTGGTGGTGCCCGACTGGAACCTGACGGGCCGGATACCCACCGCGATCAACGCCAAGTTCGCCGACCTCGGGCCGTACCTGTCCGGCGACAAGATCAAGGACTACCCGAACCTCGCGGCCGTGCCCACCGAGGCGTGGCAGCGTGGCATCTTCGGCGGCCAGCTCCGCGCAGTCCCGATGCCGTCCTCCTACGTCGTCGGCATCGCGCCCATGTACCGCAAGGACCTCTTCAAGAAGAAGGGCTACACCGTCCCGAAGAGCCCCGACGAGTTCCTGTCCTGGGCCAAGGAGGCGAACCAGCCCAAGTCGAAGGTCTGGGCCTGCGATGACATGAAGTGGACGGCCTTCAACATCTTCGGTGTTATGCCGGGCAGCGACAGGGCGCTGTGGTGGAACATGGAGGGGGGCAAGCTCGTCAACCGCGTGGAGACAGAGCAGTACCTGGCAGGCCTGGAGTGGACGCGCAAGCTCTACGCGGCGGGGGTGGTCCACCCGGACGCGGTCTCGGGCAAGGCGAGCGGCAGCGCGGCCAACCGCTTCACCGCCGGGCAGGTTCTGGTCTACAACAACAACATCTCCGACTGGTGGGGCAAGACGGCCGAGCAGCGGACCCAGAATCCCGACTTCGAGATGGGTGCGTTCGACATCTTCGGCCCCGACGGCGGCGATCCCACACTGTGGGCGGGTCAGCCGGGCGGCATGTTCAACTTCGTCAGCAAGAAGGCGAGCAAGCAGCAGATCAAGGACTTCCTCGCGCTCTGCAACTACTGCGCGGCTCCTTACGGCACCAAGGAGTTCATGCTCACCGCCTACGGCGTCGAGGGCACCGACTACACGGTGAAGCACGGTCTGCCGGTCAAGACGCAGCAGGGCATCAACGAGGTCAGCGGCGCCTATGACCTCACGGGCAACCCCGCACCCTACGTCGCCTACCCCGACTTCCCCGACATCACCCGGGGCATCGTCGAGTGGCAGCAACGCATGGGCGCCTTCACCAAGAAGACCTCCTTCTTCGGGCTGACCGTCACGGAGCCCACCCGCTGGGCCAACCTCGCCGACGACTTCGAGCAGCTCGAGGACGACGTCGTGCGGGGCCGCAAGAAGATCAGCGACGTTCAGCAGGCCGTGTCCGACTGGAAGAAGAAGGGCGGCGACGACCTGCGCGACTGGTACAAGAAGCTGCTCGACGACAACGGCTCGGCGAACTGATCCGGGGCTCAAGCAAGGAGACGCCTGTGTCCCACAGCACGGTGCCTCGGAATACTACCGAGGCGAAAACCCCCGCGAAGACGCCGGTGGCGCCAGGCGGCGCCGCCGTCGGGCCCCCGCCCCGCGGACCGAAGAACGCGGGCAAGCTGAGCCTGAAGATCAGATTCAAGCGTGACCGCCTGCTGATCCTCATGACGGCGCCGGTGGTCCTGCTGCTCCTCGTCTTCAACTACATACCGATCCTCGGCAACGTGGTCGCCTTCCAGGACTACGACCCGTACCTCAGCGACAACGGCTTCGTCGCCATGTTCCAGAGTCCCTGGATCGGCTTCGAGCAGTTCCAGCGGATCTTCGCCGACTCGGCCTTCTGGCACGCGGTGCAGAACACCCTGGTGCTGTTCTCCCTGCAGCTGGTCCTCTACTTCCCGATCCCGATCCTGCTCGCGCTGCTCATCAACAGCGTGGTCAGGCCCCGGGTGCGGGCGGTCGCCCAGGCCGTCATGTACCTGCCGCACTTCTTCTCCTGGGTCCTCGTCGTCACCGTCTTCATGCAGATCTTCGGCGGCGCCGGCATCCTCGCGCAGACCCTCCGCCAACACGGCTACGAGGGTTTCGACCTGATGACCAACCCTGAGGTCTTCAAGTATCTGGTCACTGCGCAGAGCGTCTGGAAGGACGCGGGCTGGGGCATCATCGTCTTCCTTGCCGCGCTCTCCTCGGTCCCCAGCGACCTGTACGAGGCCGCCGCCATGGACGGCGCCACACGCTGGCGGCGCATGTGGCACATCACGCTGCCCGCCCTGCGACCGGTGATCGCCCTCCTGCTGGTGCTGCGCGTCGGCGACGCCCTCACTGTCGGCTTCGAGCAACTGCTCCTCCAACGACAAGCCGTGGGTGTCAACGCCTCAGACGTCCTGGACACCTACGTGTGGTGGAACGGCATCCGGAACCAGGACTTCAGCTATGCCGCCGCCGCCGGGCTCATCAAGGGTGTGGTCGGCCTGGCGCTCGTGCTGATCGCCAACAAGGTGGCCCATCTCATGGGTGAGCAAGGGGTGTACAAGAAGTGACCACCTTCCTCAACACACCGTCCGACAAACGACCACGCGTCAAGAAACCGGGCGGCTGGGCGGCCTCGTCCCGCCCGGTCTGGGAGGAGCCACCCTCCAAGGCCGGACTGACGGGCAAGGGGATCGCCCTGACACTGGCCTGTCTGGCCATCCTCTTCCCGCTGTGGATCGTCATCGTCACCAGTCTCCAGTCGAAGAAGACCATCGACGAGGCCGGCGGCCTGGTGATGATCCCCAAAGGCATCACGTTCGTCGCCTACGAGTCACTTCTCAGCGGCGGCCAGGTGCAGAAGGCCGCCCTGGTGAGCATCGGTGTGACCTTGGTCGGCACGCTGTTCAGCATGACGGTGTCGGTCCTGTGTGCGTACGGCCTGTCGCGCAGCGGCTCGCTGGGCCACCGCTGGATCCTGATGACCCTGCTGGTGACGATGTTCTTCGGAGCCGGCCTCATCCCCACCTACCTGCTGGTGCAGGCCCTCGGTCTGATGGACAGCTACCTGGCGCTGATCCTGCCCAGCGCCGTGAGTGTCTTCAACATCCTGGTGCTGCGTGCGTTCTTCATGGGCATCTCCCAGGAACTGATCGACAGTGCCCGCATCGACGGCGCCGGCGACTGGAACATCCTGTGGAAGATCGTGATGCCGCTGTCCCGGGCGGTCCTCGCGGTGGTGGGCCTCTTCTACGCCGTGGGCTACTGGAGCGCCTGGTTCAACGCGTCGATCTACCTGAGCGACCAGGACATGATGCCGCTGCAGAACGTGATGATCCAGTTGGTGCAGATGCAGCAACGTCCGGTGGGCCTCCAGACGCAGATCAACACCGGTCAGCTCTCGCCGCTCGCGATCCAGATGGCGGTGATGGTGATGGCCCTTCTGCCGGTGGCCGCCCTCTCCCCCTTCGTCCAGAAGCACTTCAAGAAGGGCATGCTCACCGGCGCGGTGAAGGGCTGACCCGACCGCTCCCGGCCCCCGCCGTGGCCGACCTGCTGCCGACGCGGCGGGGCGGTCGCGGCGGCTCCAACTTCCGAACTCCCCGATCCCGGGCTCCCCGAGCCACACAGAACGAGGTATGTCATGCACGCGTCCCGCCTGAGCAGACGAGCCGTTCTCGCCGGGACCGCGGCCGCCGCCGCGCTCACCGCCGTACCGCTTCTCCCCGGCCGCGCGCACGCCGCCGAGGGCAGCGCCGACAGCCCGAACCACCGTCGGCGCAACGCGGTGATGGGCGGTAGCGGCTTGGTTACGGGTGTCCTCTTCCACCCCTCCGTGCGCGGACTCGCCTACACCCGTACCGACATCGGCGGCGCCTACCGCCGGGACGACCGGACCGACCGCTGGATCCCGCTGACCGACCAGATCGGCTGCGACGACGGGGACCTCCTCGGCGTGGGGGCCGTGGCCGTCGACCCCGCCCACCCGGGCCGGCTCTACCCGGCCTGCGGCACCACCGGCGACCCGCGCGTCCACGGCCGGGACTTCACCGCCACAAACGGACGCGGCGTGCAGTACGGAGAGTCTGCCTGATGCCCGAACTGAACGATGCCACCCGTGGCCGTCTCCTCTATGGCGGCGACTACAACCCGGAGCAGTGGCCGGAGGAGATCTGGCACGAGGACCTTCGGCTGATGAAGTCGGCCGGCGTCACCTCGGTCACGCTCGGCGTCTTCTCATGGTCGACGCTGGAACCGAAGCCGGGCGAGAGGGAGTTCGGCTGGCTGGACACGCTGATGGACCTGATGCACGACAACGGCATCGGCGTCGTCCTCGCCACGCCGACCTCCTCGCCCCCGCCCTGGATGGGGAGGCTGCACCCCGACACGCTGCCCGTCACCGAGGAGGGCCGCACCGAGTGGTGGGGCGGCCGCCAGCACTTCTCGCACTCCAGCGCCACCTACCGCCGTTACGCCGCCGCCATCACCGAGGACCTGGCCGCCCGGTACGGTGGCCATCCGGCCCTCACCATGTGGCACATCAACAACGAGTACTGCACTTTCGACTACGGCGACGAGTCGGCAGCCGCCTTCCGCCGCTGGCTGCGGGAGAAGTACGGCACGCTCGACGCACTCAACGAGGCCTGGGGCACCGCCTTCTGGAGCCAGGGCTATGACACCTGGGACGGCATTCTGCCGCCTCGCCGGCCCCACTACATGCGCAACCCCACGCAGGTGCTGGACTTCCGGCGCTTCACCTCCGACATGCTCCTGGAGTGCTACGTCGCCGAACGCGACATCGTCCGCCGCCACACCCCGCACCTCCCGGTGACCACCAACTTCATGCCGTTCTGGACGGGCCAGGACGCCTGGAAGTGGGCCGAGCAGGAGGATGTCGTCTCCGTCGACATCTATCCGGACCCGGCGGACGGGTGGGGCGCCCAGTACAACGCGATGATCGGGGACATGACCCGCTCGCAGGCACGCGGTCCGTGGATGCTGATGGAGCAGGCCGCGGGACCGGTGAACTGGCGGGGCGTCAACCACCCCAAGCCGCGCGGCCTCAACCGCCTCTGGTCACTGCAGTCGGTCGCGCACGGGGCGGACGCCATCTGCTACTTCCAGTGGCGGCAGTCCCGGCAGGGCGCCGAGAAGTTCCACTCCGGCATGGTCAGTCACGCGGGTGAGCAGGGCCGCACCTTTCAGGAGACCAAGCAGCTCGGCGCCGAACTCACCCTGCTCTCTGATGCGGTCGCCGGATCGGCCGTTCCGGCCGAGGTCGCGGTGGTGCACGACTGGGAATCCTGGTGGGCCGATCAGCAGGACGGCCGGATCTCGTCCGAGGTGGACTATCCGGCTGTCGTACGCGCCTGGCACCGGGCCCTCTGGGAAGCCGGCCACACCACCGACTTCGCCCGTCCCGAGCAGGAGTTGAGCCGGTACAAGCTGGTCGTGGTGCCGCATCTGTATCTGCTGACCGACGCCGCCGTGGACAATCTGGTGACGTACGTACGCGGCGGCGGCACCCTGGTCAGCGGGTTCCACACCGGGGCGGCCGACGAGGACGACCGGATCAGGGCGGGCGGCATGGACGCCCGGCTGCGCGACCTCTTCGGCATCGCCACGCTCCAGGAGTGGTGGCCGCTGGACGCGGGGGTAACCGTGCAGTGCGACGGCTTCGTCGGCACCCTCTGGTCGGAGGAGCTCGAGGCGGGCAGCGCCGAAACGGTCGCTCACTACCGCAGCGGCGAGCTGGACGGACTTCCCGCCGTCCTGCGCAACGGCTGTGCCTGGTACCTCTCGACGCTGCCCGAGCCCGGCGCGCTCCGCGACCTGCTGGCCCGGGTGGCCGACCGGGCGGGGGCGCGACCGGTACTGACCGGGCTGCCGGCCGGGGTGGAGGCGGTACGCCGCGGTGACCTGCTCTTCCTGTTCCAGCACGGCCGGGACAAGGTCACCGTGTCGGTGCCCGGCCGCCACCACGATCTGCTGTCCGGCTCCACGGTGGACGGCGTCGTGGAGCTCGGCCGCTACGGCGTCGCGGTGCTCCGGAAGGCCGCCTGATGACCGATGGCCGCGCCCCTGCAGAAGGCACGTGGGAAGCCCGGCCGGCGACCCGCTGGGAGGACGCCTTCCTCAGCGGCAACGGCCGGCACGGCGCCATGGTGTACGGCGACCCGGCCGACGACCGGGTCATCGTCAGCCACCACACGCTGGTGCGTCCCAACGGCAGCGAGGCGCTGCTCCCGCCGGAGCTCGCCGACGGCCTGGGGCGGCTCCAGGACGCCCTGCTCAGCGGGGACACGACCGCGGCGGAGCGTTTCGGAGCGGGGTACCCGCTGCACTGGGTGCAGCCTTTCCACCCGGCCTTTCAGGTGCGCGTCCGTCAGGACGTGACGCTCGACACCGACTATCGCAGGCGGGTCGACTTCGCCACCGGAGTGGTCAGCGCGGAATGCGGTCAGCGGCTGAGCCGGGTGTTCGTGTCACGCGCCGACGACGTGGTCGTCCAGTACCTCAGCGGCGCCATGCTGTCGGCCGACCTCTCGCTGGACCACCGGCTGCCGGGCGCACCCTCGCGGCTCGCGGTGGGCCGCGGCGCGGCCCTGACCCGGGACGGCGCGCAGCTCACACTGCGCATCGGCTACCCGGGCAGCCACCGCTCGTACACCGGCGTCACCGTCGCGGTGGCGGAGGGCGGGACGGCCGTCTTCGCGGGTGAGGGCATCCGTTTCGACGGCGCACACGGTCTGCTGCTGCTCACCCGGGTGCGGCGCCGCGCCCCCGGCGAGATGGCCGGCGCGGCCGATGACCCGGCAGTCGGCCTGGCCTCGCTGCGGGCGCTGATCGGCGCGGCCGGGGCCGGCCGCGAAGGCGGGCCAACGACCCCGGCGGAGCTGTACCAGTGGCTGCTCGGCCGCCATACGGAGCTGCACACGACCGCGTACCGCCGGGTCACGCTCTCCCTCGGCTCGGCTCCGGCCGAGCGGCGGCTGCCCGGCTCGGAGCTGTTGCGGCGCCCGGCGAGTCCCGCGTTTCTCGAGCGGCTTTTCGCGGCCGGCCGCTACCACCTGCTCTCCGCCGGCGGTCTCCTGCCGCCCCGGCTGACCGGGCTGTGGAGCGGCGACTGGGGCACCGCGTGGTCGGGCGCGTTCACCACCAACGCCAATCTCAATCTGCAGACGGCGTCCGCCGCGTCGGGCGCGCTGCCCGAGGTCTCGGACGCCCACGCGTCTTTCGTCTACGGCCAGTTGGCTGACTGGCGTGACAACGCGCGGGCGATCTTCGGGGCGCGGGGCATCGTCGCCCCTACCCACACGGACGGCGAGTCGGGACACGTCCGGCACTTCCAGCGCGCTTATCCGCTGCACCTGTGGACCGCGGGCGCCGACTGGCTGCTGGCTCCGCTGCTCGAGCAGGCGCAGACCAGCGGAACCACCGATCCCCGGCTCGTCGACGCGCTCACCGAAGTGGCCGTGTTCTACGAGGACTTCCTCAGCCGAACGGGCCGGGACGGCCGGATCGTCATCGTGCCGTCCTACTCGCCGGAGAACCGGCCGGCGAACGCGAGCTGGGGCACCGTCAACGCCACCATGGACATCGCGGCGGCCAAGCACGCACTGACCACGGCCGCGGTCTACGCCCCCGGACATCCCGGCGCGGAACGGTGGCGCGCATTGGCCGGGCGGCTCCCCGACTACCGGGTGAACGAGGACGGCGCACTCACCGAATGGGCCTGGCCGGGCCTCGAGGAGAACTACGACCACCGGCACCTGAGCCACCTGTACCCCGTCTGGCCGCTCGACGAGATCAATCCGTACGACACCCCGGCGCTGGCCGCCGCCGCGCAGCGGGCACTCGAGCGGCGCGGCTCCGAGAACGACTCGGCCCACGGCCATCTGCATCATGCGCTGATCGCCGCCCGGCTCCGGGACGGCGAAGGAGCCGGGAACGCACTGAGCTCCGTGCTCGACGGGGACTTCTTCCATGACTCGCTGATGAGCTCGCATTACCCGGCGCGCGATGTCTACAACGCCGACGCCGCACACGCGCTGCCTGCCGCGCTCATCGAGATGCTGATGCAGTCCACACCGTCCCGGCTGGTCCTGCTGCCCGCGCTCCCCTCCACCCGCCCCACCGGCGAACTGCGGGGCGTTCGCACCAGGTTCGGCGCATCCGTCGAGCTCACCTGGGGGGACGGCCGAGCGACGGCCGTACTGCACCCCACCCGCACCGTCAGCGTGGACCTGCGACTCGGCGCGGGCCTGGTTCTCGCAGACCCGCCTGTCGGCGGGCGGCACCTCAAGGGCCGGTCTCCCGCTGAAGGGCACCCGGCCGGACCCTCCGCCGGCAGCGGTGAGGTCCTGCTGGACCTGACGGCCGGCGTGGACCGCGTACTCACCTTGAGGCCGCAGTAGTTCATCCCCCACCCATCGAAGGACGCCCACTCCATGGCACGTCGCGCCTTTGGCACCCTGCTGGTCGCCCCGGCAGCCGCGCCGGCCGCACTGATCCGTTTCGGTTGCGGCCGGCCTACCGGCCGCAACGCCCGTACGCCGAACGGTCAGCCGGCCGCGGCGGCCGGACCGGAGCTGGCGCGGACCGTCAGCTCCGGCTTCAGCAGCTCTACCTGGTCCCCGGCCCGGCCCTGCAGCTTGGTGACGATCTGCTCGACGGCGCGCCTGCCCATCTCCTGCGCCGGAATCGCCACCGATGTGACGCTCACCGACGCCTGGACGGCGACCTGTTCGGGACAGACGGCCACCACGGACACGTCCTCCGGGATGGCCCTGCCCTGTTGCCTCAGCAGATTGAGCAGCGGCTCCACCGCGACCTCGTTCTGCACGATGAACCCGGTGGTGCCCGGGCGTTCGTCGAAGATCCGGGCGAGCGTCCCGGCCATCGCGGCGAAGCCGCCCTCGCACGGCCGGTGCAGCACCCGCACGCCGAGTTCGCGGGCGCGCGAGCGAATGCCTTCCACGGTCCGCTCGGCGAAGCCGGTGTGCCGTTCGTACACCGCGGCCGCCTCGCCGATCACGGCGAGCTCCCGGTGCCCGAGATCGGCGAGGTGCTCCACGCAGAGCGCTCCGGTGGCGACGAAATCCAGGTCCACGCAGGTGAGTCCGACCGGGTCGGCGGGCAGTCCGATCAGCACACCGGGGCGTTCGGAGTCACGGAGCAGCGGCAGCCGCTCGTCCTGCAGCTGCACATCCATCAGGATCATGGCGTCCGCGAGCGAGCTCCCCGCGATCCGCCGCACCGCTTCCGGGCCTTCCTCGCCGGTCAGCAGCAGGACGTCGTAACCGTGCGCGCGGGCGGTGGTGGCCACGGCGATGGCGATCTCCATCATCACCGGCACATACATGTCCGTACGCAACGGCACCATCAGCGCGATGATGTTGGAACGGCTGCTGGCCAGCGCGCGGGCACCCGCGTTGGGGTGGTAGCCGAGCTCCTGGATGCTCCGTTCGACGCGCTCACGGGTGGCGGTGGAGATGGACCGCTTCCCACTGAGGACGTAGCTCACCGTGCTGGCGGAGACTCCGGCGTGCCGGGCGACCTCGGCAAGAGTGGTCATTCAGCTCTCCATGACATATTGCGCGAAGCGCTTCGACGCGCGTGACACGTGCGCGACATGCGGTGAAACACCGACAGTAGACGTCACCTCAGTCACTGTCCAGAGAATGATCGAAGCGCTTCGACGCCCACCGGTCGCCGCGCAGGTGATGGACATCACGGTTTTCGGGTGCACGGATGGGTCCCCCCGTACGTCCTTCCTTTCGACACACCGCCGTCAGCCGAACCGTGAGGAGGGAGCGAGGCCTTGTCGTACGTCGTCCAACAAGCCGTCCAGGCTCGCCTGGTCGCATCCGCACCCCGGATGGAGACCGTCCCGACCACCCTGCGCTACGACCGCGAGGATCCCTTCGCGGTCAGTGTGGACTTTCCGCCGCAGGCCACGCTGGAGGGGGTCGAGGTCTCCTGGGCCTTCGCCCGTGAACTGCTGGCCGCCGGCGTATCGGCGCCCGCCGGCGCGGGTGATGTGCGGATCAGACCCTACGGTTACGACCGGACCGTGCTGGAGTTCCATGCCCGTGAGGGCGTCGCGGTGGTGCATATGCACACGTCCGAGCTGCGCGTCTTCCTGGAGCGGACCGAGGCACTCGTCCCGTCCGGTCACGAGCAGAGCTTCCTGGACGTCGACCGGGGCGTCGCCGAGCTGTTGCGCGACACCTGCTGAAATTCGCTTGGCGAGGGCCGGGGTCCGGTCGTACTGTTCGTAGTGGCCCTGTTGTCGTCGATCGGAGTAGGACGTTGCGTTACTGAGGTCTTGAGACACCGTGCCGTGCAGTGATGACACCTGCGCGCACCGCGTGTGACCTCGGTATGCGAGCTGTCCTCCCGGACCAGGGCCTTTTGTGTTCCTGGCGGTGTCTCCACCTGTTGCCCCTTCCTTTCAGCGCTCACCGCGCTCACCGCAACCGGGAGACCCGTATGTCCACCCAGCCCTCCACACCACACATCTCGTGCACCGCGCTCTCCTTCTCCTGGCCGGACGGAACACCGGTGTTCGACGGGTTCCAACTGGCCGTCGGCCCCGGGAGAACGGGCCTCATCGGCGTCAACGGCTCCGGCAAGTCCACGCTGCTGAAACTGATCGCCGGAGAGCTCGCGCCGTCCGACGGCGTTGTGCGCAGCACCGGCGAGATCGGCTACCTTCCGCAGAATCTGGTGCTCGACACGGGGCTCCGGGTGGACCAGGTCCTGGGTATCGCCCCTGTCCGCGCCGCGTTGCACGCCATCGAGTCGGGTGATGTGCGAGAGGAGCACTTCACCGCGGTCGGCGACGACTGGGACGTCGAGGAACGCGCCCACGCCGTCCTCGGACAGCTCGGACTGGGCTCCATCGGACTCGACCGTACCGTCGGCGAGGTGTCGGGCGGCGAGTCCGTGCTGCTGAGGCTCGCCGCTCTGCTGCTCGGCAGGCCCGACGTCCTGCTGCTCGACGAGCCGACCAACAACCTGGACCGCGTCGCCCGCGGCCGGCTGTACGCGGCGGTCGACGCCTGGCCCGGCGTCATGGTGGTGGTCAGTCACGACCGTGAACTCCTGGAGCGAGTCGACCAGATCGCCGATCTCCGCGCCGGTGAGGTCCGCTGGTACGGCGGAACGCTTTCGGCGTACGAGGAGGCGCTCGCCGTGGAACAGGAGGCGGCCGCGCGCATGGTGCGGTCCGCCGAGGCCGATGTGCAGAAGCAGAAGCGGGACTTGGCGGATGCCCAGATGAAACTGGCCCGACGCAAACGCTACGGGCAGAAGATGTGGGACACCAAGCGGGAACCGAAGATCGTGATGGGCGCACGCAAACGCGCCGCGCAGGAATCCGCCGGCAAGCACCGCATCATGCACACCGAGAGGCTGGACGACGCCAAGGAGCGCCTCAGCCGGGCGGTGGAGGAGGTGCGGGACGACGACGAGATCAGGATCGAACTGCCGCACACCGAGGTGCCCCCCGGGCGGAGCGTACTGACCCTGCGCGACCTGCGGTTGCCGTACGGGAACGGGATCGAAGGCGAGTTCACCGTGCACGGCCCGGAGCGCATCGCCCTCGTCGGCCGCAACGGAGCGGGCAAGACGACGCTGCTGCGGACCGTCGCGGGTCTGCTCGAACCGGTGTCCGGCGAGGCGACGGTTCATGTCCCGCTGCGCTTCCTGCCGCAGCGCCTCGATGTGCTCGACAACGGGCTGACCGTCGTGGAGAACGTCGCCCGCAACGCGCCGGACGCCGGAAACAACCAGATCCGGGCGCGGCTCGCCCGTTTCCTGTTCAAGGGGGCACGCGCCGACCAGCCGGCCGGGACGCTCTCCGGCGGTGAGCGGTTCCGTGCCGCGCTCGCCGCTCTACTGCTGGCGGAACCGGCGCCGCAGCTGCTGATGCTCGACGAGCCGACCAACAATCTCGACCTGGCGAGCGTGCGGCAGCTGACGGCGGCACTGGATTCGTACCGGGGGGCGCTGGTCGTGGCGGGCCACGACCTGCCGTTCCTGGAGTCGATCGGAATCACCCGGTGGCTCGAGCTCGGAGATGAGCGGAAATGATCGAGGAGGACCGCGAATGAGCTGAGCAGGAGCTGAACGGGGATTCCGCTCGGGAGAGATGCGGGCCATGATGGGCGCCACCATCATGGCCCGACTCGCACCCGCGACCTGGAGAACCGTTCGTGCCCAGCAGAAAAGCCCTGATCCGCCGACCGAGCCCGCGCCTCGCCGAAGGTCTTGTCACCCATATCGAGCGCACGCCCGTCGATTACGCGCTGGCCCTGGAGCAGTGGGGACGATATGCGGAGACACTGCGCTCGCACGGTTGGGAGACGGTCGAGACGGCGCCCGCCGAGGACTGTCCGGACGGGGTGTTCGTCGAGGACACCGTGGTGATGTTCCGCAATGTGGCGTTGATAGCCCGCTCGGGTGCCGAGTCCCGCAGGGCGGAGACCCTGGCGGTCGAGCAGACGCTGGCCGGGCTCGGCTGCTCGGTGAACTGGGTGTGGGAGCCCGGCACCCTGGACGGCGGCGACGTGCTCAAGGTCGGCGACACCCTCTATGTGGGGCGCGGCGGCCGGACGAACGCGGCAGGTGTCCAGCAACTGCGCGCCGCCTTCGAGCCGCTCGGGGCGAGGGTCGTCGCCGTACCGACGGCGAAGGTGCTGCATCTGAAGTCGGCGGTCACCGCGCTGCCAGACTCGACGGTCATCGGGTACGAACCGCTCGTCGACACCCCGTCCGTCTTCCCGGGATTCCTGCCGGTTCCGGAGGAGTCCGGGGCCCATGTGGTGCTGCTGGGTGGCGCCGCACTGCTGATGGCGGCCAGTGCGCCGAAGACGGCCGAACTGTTCGCCGAGCTGGGTTATGAGCCCGTTCCCGTGGACATCAGCGAGTACGAGAAGCTGGAAGGCTGCGTGACATGTCTCTCCGTGCGCCTGCGCGGACTGTACTCATAGCATCTCGTAGTCGTACATTTCGGACCGCGGGGTTGGCGCGCGCTTACCGCCCCCTTAACCTACGGATACGTAACCTACGAGTCCGTAGGTAATACACTCCCGTCCCCAGGAGCACCCGTGACAATCACCTCTCCCCAACACGGCAGTTCGACAGCGTGGACAGACGCCCGACTGCTGTACGCGCTGGAAGAGGTGGTGGAGAAGGAACTCAACCGCCATCTCAAGGTCGCCAAGGACTGGATGCCGCACGAGTACGTGCCATTCAGCGACGGCCGTAACTTCCCCGGTCTCTTCGAGGACGGAAAGGCCTGGGAGCCCGAGCAGTCCAAGGTCACCGACATCGGCAAGACGGCGCTGGTGGTCAACCTGCTGACCGAGGACAACCTCCCCAGCTACCACCACGAGATCGCCTCCCTCTTCGGCCGCGACGGCGCCTGGGGCACCTGGGTGCACCGCTGGACCGCCGAGGAGGGCCGGCACGGCATCGTGATGCGCGACTATCTTCTGACCTCGCGGGCCGTCGATCCGGACAAGCTGGAGCAGTTCCGGATGGCGCACATGGCGGAGGGCTTCGAGTCGGACAACCGGCACTCGATGCTGCACTCCGTGGCATATGTCGCCTTCCAGGAGCTCGCCACCCGCGTCTCGCACCGCAACACCGGCCACCAGTCGGGTGACCCGGTCTGCGACCGGATGCTGGCGCGGATCGCGACCGACGAGAATCTGCACATGGTCTTCTACCGGAACCTGCTGGGCGCGGCCTTCGAGCTCGCACCCGATCTGACCATGCAGGCGGTACGCGACGTGGTCGTCGACTTCCGGATGCCCGGACACGGGATGCCCGGTTTCGAAAGGGCCGCCGCGCAGATGGCCATCGGCGAGATCTACAACATGCGGATCCACCACGACGACGTGCTGCAGCCGGTGCTGCGTTATCTGAAGGTCCTGGACATCGACGGGCTCGGCCCGGAGGGACTGAAGGCGCAGGAGGAGCTGGGCCTGTATATGGGTGGTCTGGACTCGGAGGCTGCCAAATTCGACGAGAGGCTCGCGGCCCGCAAGGCACGGATGGCGGCGCGCGCCGCCGCCACGGCTTCGTAGGCCCCGCGGCTTCTCTTCCCCTCGTCCGGCGTTGCTCCCGCTTCGGCGTTCCCCGCGGGGGCGCCGGGGCCGGTCAGCCCTGCTCGCGTCTGAGGTGGAGTCTCTCCTTCTCGGAAAGTCCGCCCCAGACACCGAATCGCTCGTCATGGTCGAGCGCGTACTCCAGGCAGGTCACTCGTTCCTCGCAGACGCCGCAGAGCCTCTTGGCCTCGCGGGTGGAGCTGCCGGGGTCGGGGAAGAAGAACTCCGGCCCCGTCTGGGCGCACAACGCCCGCTCCTGCCACGCGAGCTCAGGGGCGTTACTGATGGTGGTCGACATGCCGGACACACTGCCCGCCGTCGATCAATGTCCGTTCAACGAACGATGAACGCGCGCGCGGAGAGCACTCACGCGGCGGCCATGGCGCTCTTGATCAGGGAGAAGGGTGCGCCGGACGGGTCGGTCGCCCTGGCGATCCGGCCCACCCCCGGCAGATCGGTCGGCTCCATGACGACCGTGCCGCCGAGCTGCCGCACCTTGGCCACGGCCGCATCGGCCTCGTCGACCTCGAAGTACGGCAGCCAGTACTTCGCGGCGTCCGCCCCGACCTGGACGAAGCCCGCGAAATTGGCCTCGTGGCCGGTGCCTGCCGGGGCGGCCATGGTGTAGGTGCCGCCGGGGTAGGGCGCGGAGTTGATCTCCCAGCCGAACACCCTGCGGTAGAAGCCGGCCGCCGCCGGCACATCGCTGGTGCAGAGCTCGGCCCAGCAGAACGAGTTGGGCTCGTTGATCACATCCAGCCCGGGGTGGTCCCGGGGCTCCCAGATGGCGAAGCGTGCGCCCATCGGATCCAGGAAACCGGTCATCCGGCCGAGCGTGCCGACGTCGTGCGGTCCGAACTCCAGCGTCCCACCGGCCTGCTCGACCGTCTTCACGGTGGCTTCGGAGTCCGGTACCTGGAAGTAGATGCCCCAGGCCGCCTGCGCCTGCTCGACCTGCATCACCGCGCCGGTCTTCCTGCCGTCCAGCGTGTAGGTGCCGTATCCGCCGAACTCTTCGCCGGCCGACTCGAATTCCCAGTCGAACAGCCCCCGGTAGAACGCGTTCGCCCCGTCGCGGTCGGGGGTACCCAGGTCGATCCAGTTCGGCGAGCCTGCGACAAACGGGGTGCTGAGCATGGCGTGCTCCTCTGTTCGGTGACCCGTTGACGTGTGACCCGAGTCTTGCACCGAGCACTGACAATCCGGCCCGGCGCCGACGGAGCCGTACGACCGACCGGGTACAACGGCGCCCCCAATGGCGCAGCGCGCGGAAGAGACAGGCGGGGTCACGTCTTTGCCCGGAGCCGTCCGCGCCCCTAATCTGGCTCAGCGGTAGGCGACGCGCACGTGAGGATTCATTTTTATGGCGGAGAACGTGAGCGACATGCTCGCGGAACTGGACTTCTCGTCCGTCTCTCCGCAGGAGTTCGCGCGGATGATCAAGGGCTTCTCCGCCCGTCAGCTCGGCGAGATCGCGCGCGGCGACCTGCGCCGGCGGGTGCTCGCGGAGGTCTTCGCGCGCATGGAGCGGCAGTTCCGCCCCGAGAACGCCGGTTCGCTCAGCGCTCTCATCCGCTGGAGGATCACCGGCGAGACCGAGGTGGTGTACGAGGCAGCCATCGCCGACGGCGTGTGCAGCGTCGCCGAGGGCCGTACCGAGGCCGCCCCGCGACTCACGCTGACACTCGGCGACGCCGACTTCCTCCGGCTGGTGTCCGGCAATGTCGGCCCGGTCACCCTGTTGATGCTGCGCAAGGTCAAGCTCACCGGCGACGTGGGCCTGGCTGCCTGCCTGAACCGGTACTTCGACATCCCCAGAGCCTGAGGAATACGCAAACAAGAGGGAAGGTTTGTGACATCCCCGGGCAGCGGTCTACATTTCTGGGAACGAGATGTCCGGGAGGAACGTTTCCCATGCCCGAGGTGACCCCCGAACGACGGCCGGCCGGCGAGCTCGAAGCGAGCGTGCTGGCGGCGCTGTGGGCTGCCGACGGGCACCTGACCCCCGCCGAGGTCCAGCGGGCTCTCGGCACCCGACTCGCCCGGACCACCGTGACGACGATCCTCAGCCGGCTCTACGACAAGGGCTGGGTGAGCCGGACCCGCTCCGGGCGGGGTTTCGCCTACACCCCGACCGAGGACTCCCCCGGTCTCACCGCCCGCCGGATGCACACGGAGCTGGAGAAGGAGGAGGACCGCTCCACCGTCCTCGCCCGCTTCGTCTCCCAGCTGAGCACGGACGACGAACAGCTGCTGCGGGCCCTGCTGGGGGACCAGGAGAAGTGATCTACGCAGTCTGGGTGCCCCTGCTGATGCCGTTCCTGGCGGTGCCCGCCGCCCGTCGGCTGGCCGAGCTGTTGGCCCCGCGACAGGCCGTCCGGCTGCTGGCAGCCGCCGCGGTCATCCTCGGCGGCTGCTCCACGGCGGCCCTGGGGCTGCTGGTCGTGGCGGGCGCACTACGGCTGCCGGCGGTGGCCGCTCTCGGCCGGCTGATCCACCCGCCCACGGGTGACGGTCCGGTCGGGGCCGTCGCGGCGGTGGCGGCCGCTTCGCTGATCGGTGTCTGCGCCACTGCCCTGGTGCGCACCGTCCTGCGGCAGTACGCCGAGCTCCGCGCGGCGCGGCGACTGGTCGGCGGGACAGCTCGCACCGGTGAGCTGGCCGTGCTGCGGGACGCCGGCCCGGCCGCGTACGCCCTGCCGGGGCGCCCGGGCCGGATCGTCGTGACGACGGGCATGCTCAGGGCTCTCGACCCGGGTGAACGCGAGGCGCTGTTCGCGCACGAGCGGGCCCATCTCGCGGGCCGCCATCATCTCTTTCTCGGCGCTGCGGAACTGGCCGCTCTCTGCCACCCGTCGCTGCGGGGTCTGCGCGCCCCGCTGGGTTACGCCCTGGAGCGGTGCGCCGACGAGGCAGCCGCCGGGGCCGTGGGCGACCGCTCGCTGGCGGCGCGCGCCATCGGCCGCGCGGCGCTGGCCGCCCACGGAGCGCCCGCCGCCCGCCCGAGCGTCGTGCTTGCCGCCGACGCCGGACCGGTCCCGCGCCGGGTCGCCGCGCTGCTCTCGCACCGGCCCACCGGCGCGGTGGCGAGCCGACGGGAGGGGCGCACCGCACGCGCGATAGCCGCCGCGCTGCTGGTCTGCGTAGCGCTGTCGGCCGCAGGGGCCCTGGAAGCCGCGACGGATCTGCACACCGGCATCGAAGTGGCACAGGGCGAGACCGGCCCGCACTGACAGCCGCCGGTCGAAGGCGCCGGTCGGGGCCGCCGACCGCTCCGAGTGCCGCCGAAAGCTGCGGATAGCATTCCCAGGATGTTGACGAACTGGGCGGGGAACATCGCCTTCAGAGCACAGCGGATAGACCGGCCCACCACCATCGAAGAGCTGCGGCAGCTCGTCACCGCCGGGGCGCGGGTGCGAGCGCTGGGCAGTGGACACTCGTTCAACGAGATCGCCGACACGGACGGCACCCTGGTCACGGTGGCCGGACTGCCGCCGGTGATCGAGGTGGACCGGGCCGCCTCGACGGTCAGGGTCGCGGCCGGCGTACGGTACGCCGAACTGGCCCGCGAAGTGCACGCGCAGGGGCTGGCGCTGCACAACATGGCGTCGCTGCCGCACATCTCCGTCGCCGGATCGGTGGCCACCGGCACCCACGGCTCCGGGGTGACCAACGGGAGTCTCGCCACCGCGGTCCGGGAGCTGGAGCTGGTCACCGCCGACGGTGAGCTGCTGACGCTGAGCCGGGACCGGGACGGCGACCGCTTCGCGGGCGCGGTGGTCTCACTCGGCGCGCTGGGGGTGGTCACCACGCTCACGCTGGATCTGGTGCCCGGCTTCGAGCTGGGTCAGCGGGCCCGCACCGGACTGCCGCTGGAGGTGCTCGACGAGCACTTCGACGCGGTGGCCTCGGCCGCGTACAGCGTCAGTCTCTTCACCGACTGGCACGGCCCCCGCTTCGGACAGGTCTGGCTGAAGTACGCCGCCGGGCAGGAACCCGTGTTTCCCTGGGCGCCCGAGGCGTCCGGCCCGCTGCATCCGGTACCCGGGATGTCGCCGGTGCACTGCACAGAGCAGCAGGGGGTGCCCGGCCCCTGGCATGAGCGGTTGCCGCACTTCCGTGCGGAGTTCACCCCGAGCGCCGGTGCGGAGCTGCAGTCCGAGTACCTGATGGACCGCCGGCACGCGGTCGCCGCGCTGCATGCCGTCGACGCGATCCGGGACGCCGTCGCGCCGGTGCTGCAGGTCTGTGAGGTGCGGACGGTCGCCGCCGACGATCTGTGGCTCAGCCCGTCCTACGGGCACGACACGGTCGCCTTCCACTTCACCTGGGTCAAGGACACCGCGGCGGTCCTGCCGGTGGTGCGGCTGCTCGAGCGGCAGCTCGAACCGTTCGCAGCGCGCCCGCACTGGGGCAAGGTGTACACCGTGGGGGCGGACCGGCTGCCGGATCTCTATCCGAAGCTGGCGGACTTCCGGAGCCTGGCGCGGGAGCTGGATCCGAAGGGGAAGTTCACCAACGCGTTCCTGGCCCCGGTGCTTGACGGTATCTGAGGCGACCGGTCGGTGCCGGCCGGTCGCCCCACCCCCGGCACAGCGTGCTTTTCGCAACCCATTTATTAACCCTTGCGATCGCCGGGTGCGCACCTTAGCCTGGCGTTCCGTCCCGAAGCTGGAGTGCGGTCATGCTCGGTCCTGTCAACAAGCGCACCTCCCGCGACATCCGCACCGCCAACCGGTACGAGGTGCTGCGGCAGATCATCGCCGGGTCTCCGTTGTCCCGCCAGGAACTGGCGGTGGCCACCGGGCTCAGCCTGGCGACCGTCGCCTCCCTCGTCGGGGAACTGCTGGAGCTGGGCCTGCTCACCGAGGTCGGCTTCGAGGACTCGGACGGCGGCCGCCCCCGCGGGCTTGTCGCGATCGCCCCGACCCGGGGTGCGCTGATCGGCGTCGACGTGGCGGAGACCTACGTGCACGTCGAGCTCTTCGATCTGTCGCTCACCTCGCTGGCCCACACGGCGGTGGAGCTGCGGCCCGGCGATCAGCGGCCGGAACGCGTGGTCGCCCACATCGCCGCCGGGGTCGTCTCGGTGGTGGAACAGTCGGGGACGGATCCGGACCGGGTGCTGGGCGCCGGTATCAGCATGCCCGGCCAGGTGGACCGTGCGTCCGGCTCGGTGGTGTATGCCGCCAACTGGGGCTGGCGTCAGGTCCCGCTGCTGAGCCTGCTGGCCGAGCACATCCCGTATCCGCTGTACCTCGACAACCCGCTGCGCGCCTGCACGGTCACCGAGCTGTGGTTCGGCGCGGCGCGTGGACGTTCCGACGCGGTCGTCATCAACCTCGGCACGGGGGTCGGCGCCGGGATCGCGCTGGGCGGCGCGCTGCACCGGGGCGCGTCCAACACCGCAGGCGAGTGGGGGCACACCACCCTGGTACTCGACGGCCGGCTCTGCCACTGCGGCAATCACGGCTGCGTCGAGGCGTATGTGGGCGCGCCGGGCATCATGCAGCAGTTGCGCGAACTCGGCGCGGAGAGCCCCCTGTTGCACCCCGACGACCAGACAGCGACCATCCGGGCGCTGGGGTCCGCGCTGGCCGCCGGGGACCCGGTGGCGGTCCGGGTGGTGCGCGAGACGGCCCGCTACCTGGGCGCGGCCGTCGCCGATCTGATCCAGCTGCTCAATCCGGAAGTGATCGTGCTCAGCAGCTGGGTCGCCGCGACCCTCGGCAAGCCGCTGCTCGACGAGGTGCGCGAGGCAGTGGCCGCGCGAGCACCGGCCGGGCCGCTGGCCGCCACCGAGATCGTGCTGAGCCCGGTCCCCTCCGACCCGGTGAGCCTGGGCGCGGCGACCTTCGCGCTCGAAGGGGCGGTCGCATCATCCGCACAGCAGGCGGCACGGAAGAAGACCAGCAGCACGGTCCGGCGCTGACCGCGCGCCGACCCCTACCGGACTGGCCCGAGGAGACCGATGAGCACCACGTACGTCGAAGATGTGGCACCCGGCAGCGGCGCGCTGCCGCCGCGCGCCCAGTACCCGGGCTCCGATGCCGCCACCCTGTCGCTGAACGGCAGTTGGCGATTCCGGCTGTCCCCGACCGCCGACGCCGAGGACACGTCGTTCGCCGCGCGGGGATACGACGCGGAGGCCTGGGAGAAGATCGCCGTCCCCGGCCACTGGGTCCTGCAGGGCCACGGCTCGCCGATCTACACGAATCATCTCTATCCCTTCCCGGTGGACCCGCCGCGGGTGCCCACCGAGAATCCGACCGGTGACCACCTGCGCACCTTCGATCTGCCGCAGCAGTGGCCGGCGGCCGGCGACACCGTGCTGCGCTTCGACGGAGTGGAGTCCTGCGCCCGGGTCTGGCTGAACGGCGTGGAGCTCGGTGAGTTCAAGGGCAGCAGACTGCCGCACGAGTTCGCGGTCGGCGCGCTGCTGCGGCCCGCGCGCAATGTGCTGGCGGTGCGGGTCCACCAGTGGTCGTCGGGCTCCTACCTGGAGGACCAGGACCAGTGGTGGCTGCCGGGCATCTTCCGGGACGTCACCCTGCTGCACCGACCGGAGGGCGCGGCCGGGGACTTCTTCGTCCATGCCGGATACGACCACCGCACCGGCGAGGGCACCCTGCGGGTCGACAGCACGGTGCCGGGCCGGGTGACCGTGCCGGGGCTCGGGCTCGACCTGGCCACCGGGGCCTCGGTGACCGTACCGGTCGAGGCGTGGACCGCCGAGACCCCCGTGCTGTACGAGGCCGAGCTGGCCACCGGCGGTGAGCGGATACCGCTGCGCATCGGGTTCCGCACGGTCCTCGTCGAGGACGGCGTCATCAAGGTCAACGGACGGCGGATCCTCTTCCGCGGGGTCAACCGTCATGAGTTCCATCCGGAGACCGGCCGAACCGTGGACCGGGAGACCATGCGCGCCGATGTGCTGCTGATGAAGCAGCACAACATCAACGCCGTACGCACCAGCCACTACCCGCCACACCCCGCCTTTCTGGAACTGTGCGACGAGTTCGGCCTCTGGGTGATCGACGAGTGCGATCTGGAGACCCACGGTTTCGTCGAGCAGGAGTGGCGGGACAACCCGGTCGACGACGAGCGGTGGACGCCGGCCCTGCTGGACCGCGCGGCCCGGATGGTCGAGCGCGACAAGAACCACCCCTCCGTCGTCATCTGGTCCCTGGGCAACGAATGCGGGGTCGGGCGCGGTCTCACCGCGATGGCCGGGTGGATCCGTGACCGGGACCCCGATCGCCTGATCCACTACGAGGGCGACCCGTCCTGCGCCGACACCGACATGTACTCCCGGATGTACGCCTCGCACGCCGAGGTCGACACCATCGGCCGCCACGCGGACCAGGACGGTCCCCGCGAGCGGCGGCGACTGCCCTTCATTCTCTGCGAGTACGGGCACGCCATGGGCAACGGCCCGGGCGGCCTCACCGAGTACCAGCAGCTCTTCGAGGCGTACTCGCGCAACCAGGGCGGTTTCATCTGGGAGTGGATCGACCACGGCCTGGCCCATCCGACGCTCGGCTACGCCTACGGAGGCGACTTCGGCGAGGAGCTGCACGACGGCAACTTCGTCTGCGACGGGCTGCTCTTCCCCGACCGCACCCCGTCGCCCGGCCTCATCGAGTACAAGAAGGTCATCGAGCCGGTGCGGATCGAAGGCTCCGGCCGGGCCGGTACGGTCCGCGTCACCAACCAGTACGACTTCACCGATCTGTCCCACCTGGACTTCGCGTGGTCCTATCAGGTGGACGGCGAGACGGCCGGGGAGGGACTGCTCGATGTGCCGGCGCTGCTGCCGGGCGAGCACGCCGAGCTGAAGCTCCCGGCTCCGCCGGTCGACCGAGCGGACGCCGAGTCGCAGTGGACCGTGCGGGCGCTGCTCGCCGACGGCACACGGCACGAGGTCGCCTGGGGGCAACTGCCGGACCTGGCCGCGCCGCCCGTGCCGGTGGCCGCCGGGTGCCGGCCGCACCGTGGCGAGCAGCGGATCAGCCTCGGCCCGGCCTCCTTCGACGCCCGCACCGGTGAACTACGGGCGATCGGCCGGATCGGCATCGAGCAGCTGCGGCTGGACGTCTGGCGGGCGCCCACCGACAACGACGACGGAGCGGCCTGGCAGACGGACATCCGCTACGGCACGCTCTGGCGGAAGTACGGCCTGGACCGGATGCGCCACCGGCTGGACGCGGTGGAGCTGACGGACACCGGGCTGACCGTACGGACCCGGGTGGGTCCGGCCGCACGGGACCTGGGGCTGGTGACGGCCTACCGGTGGACCGCCGACGACAGCCGGCTGCGGCTGACCGTCTCGGTCGCGCCCGAGGGCGACTGGCAGGTGCCGCTCCCCCGGCTCGGCATCCGCTTCGCGGTGCCCGGCGCCGCCGATGCGGTCAGCTGGTTCGGTGGCGGCCCCGGCGAGGCGTATCCGGACACCCGGGCGGCCTCCAGGATCGGCCGGTGGAGTGCTTCGGTCACCGATCTCCAGACGCCGTACGTCCGGCCGCAGGAGAACGGCGCCCGGGCAGACGTCCGCTGGGCCGAGGTCGGCGGTCTCCGGGTGGCGGGCGATCCGCAGTTCTGGTTCACCGCCCGGCGCTGGACGACCGAGCATCTCGACGCGGCGGACCACCTGACGGATCTCGTCCCCGACGGACGCCTCTGGGTCAACCTCGACCACGCCCAACAGGGCATCGGTTCGCAGTCCTGCGGCCCCGGGGTGCTCCCGCAGCATCAACTCCTCGCGGCTCCGGCGGAGTTCTCCTTCACCTTCTCCGAGCCGACCGCACCGGGAGTCCGTTGACACACCCCGAGACGCGGCGGGTACCACCGCACACGACGCCACGCGCCGCCGGACGGCTCTTCAGCCGTCCGGCGGCGGTCGCCTCCTGCGTGGCCTTCGTGCTCATCGGCATGCTCCAGGCGCTGTACGGGCCCGCCGTGCCCGGCCTGCGCACCGAGTACGGCCTCTCCCTCGGCGGCGGGCCTCGGCCTCTCCCTGCACTTCACCGGCGGGGTGGCCGGGGTACTCGTCTTCAACGCGGTGCACTCCCGCATCAGCAACCGGCTGCTGCTGGGAGCCGGTTACGCGCTGATGGCCGTCGGCAGCCTCGGCTTCGCGTTGTCTCCGGGCTGGCCGCTCGCCCTGTCAGCGGCCATTCTGGGCGGGCTCGGCTTCGGCGGGATCGACTACGGCCTCAACCAGCTGTTCGCCGTCGGGTTCGGTGACCGTTCCACGGCGATGCTGAACGTCCTCAACGCCCACTTCGGCATCGGCGCGGTGCTCGGTCCGGCGTTGATCGCGGCGCTCGGCCCGGACGGCTATCCGTACGCTTTCGGCGCCTGCGCCGTGCTGGCGGCCTCGCTGATCCTCTGCACCAGCAGCGTCGGTACGGCGGAACCCGCGCCGGGCGGCGCGGCCGAAACCGCCCGCCCCCGGCTGTTCTCCCGGGTGCTGGTCGGATTTCTGGCCCTGTACATCCTGAACGTCGCCGTGGAGGCCGGTGTCGGTGGCTGGGAACCGTCGCATCTCGAGTCCATCGGCTATCCGGCCACGATCGCGGCCTCCGCCACCTCCGCCTACTGGTTGATGATGACGGTCGGCCGCTTCCTGGTCGTACCGCTGACCCTCCGCCACTCCGCCGAGCGCATTCTCACGGTCTGCGCCGCAGGGATGACGGCCTGTCTGCTGCTGGCGCTGATTCCGGGCGCCGCCCCGTACGCCTACGCCGGCGTCGGGCTCTTCATCGCGCCGGTCTTCCCGACCGGTCTGCCGTGGCTGAACCGGGCGCTGCCCCACGCCCGGCGGGCGGGTGCCTGGGTGATCGCCGCGTCGATGATCGGTGGAGTCGCGGCGCCACCCCTGCTGGGCAAGGGCATTGAGACGTCAGGTATGCGCGCGGTGCCGGTGCTGCTCACCGTGGGGTCGGCGGCATCGCTGCTGGCGACGCTCGCGATCGGACGGTCGACACGCAACGCCCGTGCCGGAGCCGCGCGCCCTTCGCGTTCGAGAGTCGAAGGACATCCCGGCGGCTTTAACCCGGGTGCGGCGTTACCGCCCGGCCGGCCTTCGCGCAGTTCGCAGTAGTCGGATACGCGGCACGTGTTCCTCTCGGTGGGACCGCAAAGGGACAGATACGGCCAGAACAACTCCTGAACCAGTGGGAGCGCTCCCAAAGTGACGGGGACATGGCAGTGCTGTCAAGAGGCGGCGTCGGATACACCCCGGCGAGGTTCCTTCCACGCCGAGTTGGTCCGTCGTCTTGTCATGGACAGACAGTTGTGGTTAATCTCCCCGGCAACCAGTGGGAGCGCTTCCACTCATGACATGTGACGCATATGTCGCATGACGGACTGTGAGGACGCGCTCCATGAGCCCACCACGATTGCCTGTCATCGCTGCCGCCGGCGCTTTCGCCGTCGCAGCGGCCGCCCTCCTGCTTCCGCCGCTCACCGCGTCCGGGGCCGTCCCCGCCTGCTCGGTCGAATACACGGTCGCCAACCCCTGGGACACCGGGTTCCAGGGCAGCGTGAAGATCGTCAACAACGGCGCCGCCACCACGAGTTGGTCGCTGACGTTCGACTTTCCCGGCACCCAGAAAGTGACCCAGGGCTGGAACGCCGCATGGTCCCAGTCGGGCAGAACCGTCACCGCCTCCAACGAGAGCTGGAACGGCAAGCTGGCGTCGGGCGGCAGTATCGATGCCGGATTCATCGCCTCCTACACGGGTTCGAACCCGGCACCCACCACCTTCGCCCTGAACGGCGTCACCTGCGACCAGGACCCGGGCGGCTCCCCCAGCCCGAGCACCGGCCCCACCGGCCCGTCGCAGCCGCCGGCCGACCCGGGGAAGGTGCCCGTGCTGCACGCGTCCGGCAACAAGCTGGTGGACGCGAACGGCACCGAACGCCATCTGTACGGGGTCAACCGCTCCGGCGCCGAGTTCATGTGTGTCCAGGGACGCGGCATCTTCGACGGGCCAGTCGACGACGCCTCCGTCGCGGCCATCGCCGGCTGGAAGGTGAACACCGTCCGTGTTCCGCTGAACGAGGAGTGCTGGCTCGGCGCCGCCAACATCGACCCCGCCTACGCGGGCACCAACTACATCAACGCGGTCAAGGAGTACGTCGCCCGTCTGGAGGCGCACGGGATCACCCCGCTGGTCGAGCTGCACTGGTCCTACGGTGAGTACACCGGGAATTCGTCCGGTTGCTCCGATGTCCATGCGAGCTGCCAGAAGCCGATGCCGGACGCGCAGTACAGCCCGTCCTTCTGGAAGTCGGTGGCCGGCACCTTCAAGAACGACCCCGCGGTGGCGTTCGACCTGTTCAACGAGCCCTATCCGGACCGCGCCACCACCACGCTCGACCAGGCGTGGGCCTGCTGGCGGGACGGCGGGACCTGTCCCGGCATCACCTACGAGGTCGCCGGCATGCAGGACCTGGTGGACGCGGTACGCGGGACGGGCGCCCAGAACCTCATCCTGGCCGGCGGCATCGCCTACTCCAACGACCTGCGGCAATGGCTCTCCCACGAGCCCACCGACCCGGCGGGCAACATCGCCGCCGCCTGGCACTCGTACAACTTCAACACCTGTTCATCGGCGAGCTGCTGGAACGAGCAGCTGGCACCGGTGATCGCCAAAGTTCCGTTCGTAGCAGGTGAGATCGGCGAGAACACCTGCTCGCACGGTTATGTCGACCAGGTCATGTCCTGGCTCGACGCGCACGACGCCTCGTACCTGGGCTGGACCTGGAACACCTGGGACTGCTCCACCGGCCCTTCGCTGATCAGTAGTTACGACGGCACTCCCACCCCTTACGGCACCGGACTGCGCGATCACCTGCGCTCCCTCGGATGAGAGGTCTCCCTTCGATGAGCCGCACCACTGCACCACCCCGCCGTACGCGTACGGCCTTACTGTCCGCAGCCGCCATGGTGGCCGCGGGCCTGGCCACCGCCACCGGTATGAGCGGCACCGCCCATGCCGCGTCCGTGGCCTGCAATGTCACCTACACCACCAACGACTGGGGCTCCGGGTTCACCGCGAACGTCTCGGTGGCCAACGTCGGTTCGGCAGCGCTCGACAGCTGGACACTGACCTACTCCTACACCGGCAACCAGAAGCTGACCAACGGGTGGAACGCCGCCTGGTCGCAGTCGGGTTCGACCGTCACCGTGAAGGGGACCGACTGGAACAAGTCGATCGCCGCGGGCGCGACGGCCAGTGCGGGCGCCCAGTTCGCCTACAGCGGCTCCAACGCCGCGCCGACCTCGTACGCCGTCAACGGCACCACCTGCAACGGCGCGACCGACCCCACGGACCCGCCGACCGAGCCACCCACCGACCCGCCCACCGATCCGCCCGCCACGGGTGATCTGGTCGACAACCCCTATGCGGGGGCCGGGGTCTACGTGAACCCCGAGTGGTCGGCGCTCGCGGCGGCCGAGCCGGGCGGCACGAAGATATCCAGCCAGCCGACGGCGGTCTGGCTGGACCGCATCGCCGCGATCAACGGCGTGAACGGCGGCATGGGCCTGCGCGACCACCTCGACGCGGCGGTGAAGCAGGCGGCCGGCAAACCGTTCGTCGTCCAGCTCGTGATCTACGATCTGCCCGGCCGGGACTGTGCGGCGCTCGCCTCCAACGGTGAGCTCGGCCCGACCGAGATCAGCCGATACGAGAGCGAGTACATCGACCCGATCGCCACCATCCTCAAGGACCCGGCGTACGCCGACCTGCGGATCGTCACGACCATCGAGCCCGACTCGCTGCCCAACCTGGTGACCAACACCAGCGACCGCCCGACCGGCACTCCCCAGTGCGACACCATGAAGGCGAACGGCAACTACATCACCGGAGTCGGTTACGCCCTGAACAAGCTGGGCGCCGTCGGGAACGTCTACAACTACCTCGATGTCGGCCACCACGGCTGGATCGGCTGGGACGACAACTTCAACGCCACCGCCCAGGTACTGCACCAGGCGGCCACTTCGTCGGGCGCCACGGTCGCCGATGTCCAGGGCATCATCGCCAACACCGCCAACTACGGTGCCACCACGGAGCCGTACTTCACCATCAGCGACGCGGTGAACGGCACCTCGGTGCGTCAGTCCAAGTGGGTCGACTGGAACCGTTATGTCGACGAGCAGTCGTTCGCCCAGGCCTTCCGCACCGAGATGGTGAGCGTCGGCTTCGACAGCAAGATCGGCGCGCTGATCGACACCTCCCGCAACGGCTGGGGCGGATCCGCCCGTCCCACCGGGCCGGCCGCCAAGACCACCCTGGACGGGTACGTCGACGGCAGCCGCACCGACAAGCGCATCCACCTCGGGAACTGGTGCAACCAGTCGGGTGCCGGCATCGGTGAACGGCCGCAGGCGGCTCCCGCCGCCGGTATCGACGCCTATGTGTGGGTCAAGCCGCCGGGTGAGTCCGACGGTGCGAGCTCTGCCATCGACAACGACGAGGGCAAGGGCTTCGACCGGATGTGCGACCCGACGTACACCGGTAACGCACGCAACGGCAACAGCATGTCCGGCGCGCTGCCCAACGCACCACTGGCGGGCCACTGGTTCTCCGCGCAGTTCCAGCAGCTCCTGAAGAACGCCTACCCGGCGCTCTGATCTCCCCGCACGAACGACGGCGCGGACGCCCCGGCGGTGTCCGCGCCGTCCTGTGTGCCGCCCTCCCCCGGCAGGTCCACGGGGTGGGACCGGCCGCGAAGTCGGTTGTTCATCGCGCGGCCACGGGCTTGGCTTGCTCCATGCAGAAATCGGTTTCCCCGCCTGCGCCGCCCGGCGCCCGGCGCCCGGTGTTCGTCGTCGCCCACCGGCTCTCCACGATCCGGGGAGCCGACCGCATCGTCGTCATGGAGTCCGGCCGGATCGCCGAGATCGGCACCCATGAGGAGCTCATCGTCGGCGACGGCGTGTACCGCGGACTGCAGACGGTCCGCAGCCGCTGAACGGTGCGCGAACCCCCGCGTGACGGGTCACCTCAACCGGTGGGAAGTCCGGCCGCCGACCCGGCGAGCGCGTCGAGCACCGGACGGATCAGCGGATGCCGCTCGGCCCCGCGGCGTACAGCGGCGAACACCCGCCGCGTCGCAGCCGGGCCCTCCACCGGACGCACCACGGTGTCCTTCAGCTCCATGCCGCGCAGCGCCGATCTCGGCACCAGGGCGACTCCGGCGCCCGCCCCGGCGAGGGCCACGACCGCCCGGAAATCGTCCGACGAGTGCACCAGGCGCGGTTCGAAACCCGCCTGTTCGCAGGCGAGCAGCACCACGTCGTGGCAGGGATTGCCGGGGTAGGGGCCGATCCAGTCGTCGGCCGCGAGGTCGGCGAGCGCCAGGTGCGGGCCCTGGCCCAGCGGGTGCCCTCCGGGAAGTACGGCGTCGAAGGGCTCCGCGTACAGCGGCACCCTGGCCAGCCGCACATCGTCCTCGCGCGGCGCCCCCCGGTACTCGACGGCCAGCGCCAGGTCGGCTTCGCCGTCCAGCACCAGGGTCAGACTCTCATCGCCCTCGGAGTCCCTGACCCGTACCCGGATGCCCGGGCTGCGGTCCGCGAGGTCCCGGATGGCGGGGGCCAGCACCTCTGCGATGCCCGTCGCGAAGGCGGCCACGGTGACCTCGCCGGCGGCGCCGCCGGCGTAGTCCGCGAGCTCGGACTCGGCGCGTTCCAGCTGGGCGAGCACGGCGTGGGCGTGGGTGAGGAGGATCTCACCGGCAGCGGTCAGCCGGACGCCCCTGCCGCTGCGGGTCAGCAGGGAGTGCCCGGTCTCCTGCTCCAGCGCGGCGAGCTGCTGGGAGACGGCCGAGGGGGTCAGATAGAGCGCTGCGGCCGCCGCGGTCACCGTCCGGTGGTCCGCCACGGCCCGCAGAATGCGCAGACGGCGAGGGTCGATCACGCTGCCATTGTCGCCCGTGCGTCGATGAAGGCCGCCACGGCCCGCTGCACGTCGGCCGTGGAGTGCGCGGCGGAGAGCTGGACACGGATACGGGCCCGGCCCATCGGGACCACCGGATAGGAGAAGCCGATCACATAGACCCCGCGCTCCAGGAGCAGCTCCGCCATCCGTCCCGCCTCGGCCGCGTCGCCGATCATCACGGGGGCGATGGCGTGGTCGCCCGGCAGGATCTCGAAGCCGGCCTCGGTCATCCCGGTGCGGAAGAGCCGGGTGTTCGCTTCCAGCCGCTGCCGCAGGTCGGCCGCGGACTCGATGAGGTCGAGCACTTTGAGGGAGGCGGCGGCGATCACCGGTGCGAGCGAGTTCGAGAAGAGGTACGGGCGCGAGCGCTGACGCAGCAGGGCGACGATCTCGGCGCGGGCGGCGACATAGCCGCCGGACGCGCCGCCGAGCGCCTTGCCGAGGGTGCCGGTGATGATGTCCACCCGGTCCATGACGCCGTGCAGTTCGGGGGTTCCGCGGCCGCCGGGGCCGACGAAGCCGACGGCGTGCGAGTCGTCGACCATGACCATCGCGTCGTAGCGGTCCGCCAGATCGCAGATCTCGCCGAGCGGGGCGACGTAACCGTCCATGGAGAAGACGCCGTCGGTGACGATCAGCCGACGGCGGGCGCCGGCCTCGGTGGCTTCCTTCAGCTGCCGCTCCAGGTCGGCCATGTCGCGGTTGGCGTAGCGGTAACGGCGGGCCTTGGAGAGGCGGATGCCGTCGATGATCGACGCGTGGTTGAGCGCGTCGGAGATGACCGCGTCCCCGTCGCCCAGCAGGGTCTCGAATACGCCGCCGTTGGCGTCGAAGCAGGAGGAATAGAGGATCGTGTCCTGCTGGCCGAGGAAGGCGGCCAGGCGCTGCTCGAGCTCCTTGTGGACGTCCTGGGTGCCGCAGATGAAGCGGACGGAGGCCATGCCGTAGCCCCAGCGGTCCAGGGCGTCCTTGGCCGCGGCGACGACCTCCGGGTGGTCGGCGAGGCCGAGGTAGTTGTTGGCGCAGAAGTTCAGCACCTCGCGGGAGGCCACGCCGACGGAGGCGCTCTGCGGGGTGGAGATGACGCGCTCCGGCTTGAAGAGACCGGCGTCGCGGATCTCGTCGAGGGTGGTGCGCAGCTCGTCACGGACGGACTCGTACATCGGGGCTCCTATGGCAGGGGGAGAGGTCAGGCCGTCCAGTCGAGGATGATCTTGCCGCAGTGCCCGCCGGCGGCTTCGTCGAAAGCGGCGTCGAAGTCCTGGTACGCGTACTTGCCGGTGATCACCGGCGTGAGGTCCAGACCGCCTTCGAGCAGCACCGTCATCGCGTACCAGGTCTCGAACATCTCCCGCCCGTAGATGCCCTTGACGGTGATCATCGAGGTGACGATCTTCGCCCAGTCGACGGCGAACTCCTCGGCGGGCAGGCCCAGCATGGCGATCCGGCCGCCGTGGGTCATGTTGTCCACCATGTCGCGCATGGCCTCCGGCCGGCCGGACATCTCCAGGCCGATGTCGAAGCCCTCCTTGAGGCCGAGACGGCGCTGGGCCTCGGCGATGGGCTGCTCGGCGACGTTGAGCGCGAGGGTGGCGCCCGCCTTGCGTGCCAGTTCGAGGCGGTACGGACTCACATCGGTGATCACCACGTTGCGCGCGCCCGCGTGCTGGGCGACTGCGGCCGCCATGATCCCGATCGGGCCGGCGCCGGTGATCAGTACGTCCTCGCCGACCAGCGGGAAGGAGAGCGCGGTGTGCACCGCGTTGCCGAATGGATCGAAGATCGCGGCGACGTCCGGGTCGACCTTCGCCCGGTGCACCCAGACGTTCGAGGCGGGCAGCGCCACGTACTCGGCGAACGCGCCGTCGCGGCCCACCCCGAGCCCGACCGTGGAGCGGCACAGGTGCCGGCGTCCGGCCAGACAGTTGCGGCACTTTCCGCAGACCAGGTGTCCCTCACCGCTGACCAGGTCGCCGACCGCGATCCCGGTGACATCGGCGCCGACGGCGGCGACCTCGCCGACGAACTCGTGTCCCAGGACCAGCGGGGTGCTGATGGTCTGCTGGGCCCAGCCGTCCCAGGAGCGGATGTGCAGGTCGGTGCCGCAGATGCCGGTGCGGGCCACCTTGATCAGCACATCTCCGGGGCCGGTCCGCGGCTCGGGTACGTCCATGAGCCACAGCCCCGGCTCGGCGTGCTGCTTGACAAGGGCCTTCATCGCGGCGGCTCCCGGCGTGACGGTGGTGTGCGTGGTGGTGCGCGGACAGCCCCAATCTGCCGAGCGGTGGCCGCTCAAGTCCATCGAGGATTTCTTAAGCGGGGTCGCAGCGGAGCTTCACACGGCTGGTGCGACGACGGCCCTCGGCTTCTCCTCGGGAACCCGGGAGGCCGCTCGTACGTCAGGGAAGACAGCACGCATTCGTGTCCGTACCGGACCGGAGGTCTGCAGTGACCGCACCCTCGCTGACCGCACTCGTCGTCGCCAAACGCTCCGGGCGCCGTGCCTGGGCGCTCGTCGAGCACCCCGGTTGGAGCGCTGAAGCCGTCTGTCCGCGCGGCACGACGCACGCCCAGGCGCTGCTCGCCGCAGTGGAAGTGCTGCTGCTGCGCCCGCCTGCCGTGCAGGCGCGCCCGGTCGCGCTGCTCTGCGACGATCAGAAGCTCGCCCTGGCGCTGGGCGAACTCGGCCCCCGCCTCCCCTATCTGACGGTCTGTGCGCCGCGCAGCGTGATCGGCGGCAGCCTGCTGCACAACCGGGCCGAGCAGACCGTACGCCGGATCCTGAGGGATGCCACGGGGGCCCGGCTGACGCTGACCGCGGCCAGCGACGGTTCGCATGCCTCCCACACCCGCCGGGGCAGCTGGGCGTGGCTGGCGGAGGACGGCACCTTCGGTTTCGGGCACGCCCGGTGCACCGAGCCGCTCGAGGCCGAACTGCACGGCATTCACGAACTGTTGAAGGGCGCGCCGACCACCCATGACCTCACGGTGCTGTGCGACAGCCGGGCCGCCATCCGGCTGGTCAACAGCCTTTTGCCGGCCCGGCCCGGCGGGCCCTGGCGTGACCCGGAGGCCCGCAGCGCCCGGGTCCACGGCACCCTGCACGCCATCCGCCACCAGCTGGCGACGCGCCCGCCGGTACTGCTCCGCTGGGTGCGCGGCCATGACGGTCATCCGCTCAACGAGGGCGCCGACCGGCTGGCCCCGCATGCGAGGCGCGCGGTCGCGGGCCTTGTCGATCCGGGCACGGCGCGGGCGACCGCGGCCGCCATCGCGACCGAAGCCGTCTCCCGCTGGCAGGTCACGACCGCTCGCGCTCACTCATAGCGCCGCGACCGGTGACCTCATCCGCTGATGCCGTCCACGTAGACCCAGGCACCGTCGTGGCGCTCGAAGGTGCTGCGCTCTTCGAGTTCTCCGGGCTCGCCCCGGTAGGTGTAGTGGGCGCGGAAGGTGACCGTACCCCTGGTGTGGAAGGCGCTGCCCTCGGTGGTTTCGAGGATCTCCAGCCGCTGCCAGTGCTGTTCCGGATCGAACTCGACGCGGGGCGGCCGGGTGCCCGGATGCCAGCTGCGCAGCAGGTAGGCCGCGTCCCCGACGGCGAAGGCGCTGAAACGGGAGCGCATCAGCGCTTCGGCCGTGGGTGCGGCGGCCCGCCCGGCATGGAAGCGTCCGCAGCACTCGCCGTAGGGGGCGGGCAGGCCGCACGGGCACGGCGCTTCCGCGGTGACCGGGCGGTGGCCCCGGTCCTGCCGTGGGTGCGGGGGCTGCTGAACCCGGCGCGGCCGGGAAGTACGTCGGGACATGACCGGCATTGTGCCCGCAGTCCGCCGCTTGGGCGGAATCGGCCGCGCGCAGCTCTTTACATCGATGTAATCCAGTGCTGACATGTGACCACTCACCCCTCCCGCACCGGAGACGCGATGTCCCTGTCTTACGCCGCCCCCCTGTCCGGATCGCCGAACGGAGTCCCGCGACCCGAGTATCCCCGCCCCGGTTTCGTCCGTCAGGAGTGGCTGAATCTCAACGGCACCTGGCAGTTCGCCTTCGACCCGGGCGACAGCGGGCTGGAGCGCGGGTTGGTCCACGCGGAGCTGGACCGCGAGATCCAGGTGCCCTTCTGCCCGGAGTCCGCGCTCTCGGGCATCGGCGACACGGATTTCCACGCCGCCGTCTGGTACCGCCGTACGGTCCAGGTGCCCGCCGGCTGGGCCGGACGCAACGTGCTGCTGCACTTCGGGGCCGTCGACCATGACGCGACCGTCTGGGTCAACGGCACCGAGGCCGGGCGGCACAGCGGCGGCTTCACTTCCTTCACCGTGGAACCGGGTGATCTCGCGGCGCAGCGGAATGGCGAAGCGGTGATCGTCGTGCGGGCCCGGGACGCGCGGCACGGGCCGCAGGCGCGCGGCAAGCAGTCGGTCGAGTACGCCAACAGCGCCTGTCACTACACCCGGACGACCGGGATCTGGCAGACGGTCTGGATGGAGCCGGTCGCCGCGACACACCTCCGCCGGCCCCGCATCACTCCGGACCTGGGCTCGGGCAGCTTCCATCTGGAGCTCCCGCTCACGGCGAACCGTCCCGGCCACCGCATCGGCGCACGGCTCACGGACGCCGACGGCACCGCCGTCGAGGCCTCGGTCCCGGCCGATCTCGACCTGGCACCCCGGATCGTCCTGACCGTGCCGGAGAGCCGGCGCCGTCCGTGGTCCCCCGAGGATCCGCACCTCTACTCCGTGCACCTCGAACTGCGGGACGCGGCAGGCACCGTGATCGACTCGGCGGTCTGTAGCGCGGGGCTGCGCTCGGTCGCGGTGGACGGCAAGCGGCTGCTGCTCAACGGGCGTCCGCTCTTCCAGCGCCTGGTCCTCGACCAGGGCTGGTACCCGGACGGGCTGATGACCGCCCCGGACGACACCGCGCTGGTACGGGACATCGAGCTGTCGATGGCCGCCGGATTCAATGGCGCACGGCTGCACCAGAAGGTCTTCGAGGAGCGGTTCCTGCATCACGCCGACCGGCTCGGGTACCTCGTGTGGGGCGAGTTCGGCGACTGGGGATGCAGCGAGGGGCGGACCACCGGGGACAACCAGCAGCCGACCGCCGGGTACACCGCGCAGTGGCTCGAAGCCGTGGAGCGCGACTACTCGCACCCTCCATCGTCGGCTGGTGCCCGCTCAACGAGACCCACCAGGAGCTGCGCGACCGGCCCACCGTGCTGGACGAGGTCACCCGTGCGATGTTCCTGGCCACCAAGGCGGCCGACAGCTCCAGGCCGGTGATCGACGCGTCCGGCTATGCGCACCGGGTGGCGGAGACGGACGTCTACGACTCGCACAACTACGAACAGGACCCGGCGGCGTTCCGGGCTCAGATGGCCGGTCTGGAGAAGAACGAGCCGTTCGTCAATCCGCAGGACCGGGGGCCGGACGCGCCGGCCTGGTCACTGCCGTACCGCGGACAGCCCTACTTCTGCAGTGAGTTCGGCGGGATCTGGTGGAATCCCGCGGAGGCGGCGGCCTCTTCGGGCGACGACCGCGGGACCTCCTGGGGGTACGGGCAGCGCCCGCGCACCGAGGAGGAGTTCCAGCAGCGCTTCGCCGGGCTGACCGGGGTCCTGCTCGACGACCCGGACATGTTCGGCTACTGCTACACCCAGCTCACCGACGTCTTCCAGGAGCAGAACGGCGTCTACCACTTCGACCGCACCGCCAAGCTGGACACCGGACGGCTGCGCGCGGCCCAGCAGCGGCCCGCGGTGTACGAGGAGCCGCAGCGATGAGCCCGCTGTCGCGGCGCGCGCTGCTGCGCGGGGCCGGCGCGGGTGCGCTGCTGCCGGCGATCGGCGCCTGCGGTTCGGTGGCCGGGAGCGTGGCGAGCGCCGGCGAGATCGAGTACTGGAATCTCTTCTCGGGTCCGGACGGCAACCTGATGAAGGACATGACCCGGAAGATCGAGGGCCGGGTGCCCGGTCTGAAGGTCAACACCACGGTTCTCGACTGGGGAGCGCCCTACTACACCAAGCTCGCGATGGCCTCGGTCGGCGGGCGGGCCCCCGACATCGCCGTCATGCACCTCACCCGGCTGCCCGGTTACGCTCCCGGCGGTCTGCTCGATCCCTGGGACATGGATCTGCTGGCCGAGTTCGGGGTGCGGCGCGAGGACATCAACCCGACGGTGCTCAAGCGCTGTCAGTACGAGGGGAAACCGTTCGCCGTCCCGCTCGACACGCATCCCTTCATCATGTTCTACGACCACGACATGATGGATAAGTCCGGCCTGCTGAAGAGCGACGGGCAGCCACTGCCGTTCGAGTCGCCCGCCCATTACCTGGAAGCTGCCGAAAAGCTCCGCAAGGACAACGGCAAACTCGGCCCGGTGTTCGGGCATGTCAATGACGGCGCCAACGCGTGGCGGCTGTTCTGGACCCTGTTCAGCCAGACCGGTGGCGTCTTCGACCTCACCGGCGCACGCGCCGACATCGACATCGACCGCTCGGTCGAGGTGGTGCGCTTCATGGCGCGAGTCATCCGCCCCGACTGCCGCACCATGGATCTCCCCACCGCCATCGCCGACTTCGCCAACGGACAGTCCCCGCTGATCTTCAACGGCGAATGGGACCTCAACACCTTCCGTACCGCGAAGAAGGACCAGCTCGGCGCCGCACCCTTCCCGACCATCTTCGACAAACCGGCGGGGGCGGCCGACAGCCACTCGCTGGTGCTGCCCCGGCAGAGCCACGTGGACCCGGCGAAGCGGCGGCACGCGCACCGGTTCGCCGCCGAACTGCTCAGATCGAGTCTGGCCTGGGCGGGCGGCGGCCATATCCCGGCCTATCTGCCGGTCACCGCGTCGAAGGCATACGGGCAACTGCACCCGCAGCACGAGTACGCGGCGGCGGCGAACCATCCGGCGCTCGACCCGCAGGCGTGGTTCACCGGTTCCGGGTCCGATTTCCAGAACCGGATGTGCCAGGCCCTGCAACTGACGCTGATCTCCGGCGCGGCCCCGGAGAAGGCCGTGAAGAAGATGGTCTCCGAGATCAACAACCTGCTGTCCAAGCCGAATCCGGCCTGACCGCGCGCGACAAGGAGCGATTGCCATGAGTTCGCTGCGCATCCCCCTGCGCGCCACCGCACGGTCCGGCCCGGCCGGCCGGTCCCGCCGCGGCGCCACCGGCCCCTCCGGCTGGCCGTTCGCCCTTCCCTTCCTGGCCTTCTTCGTGCTCTTCCTGGTCGTACCGATCGGCTACGGGCTGTGGATGAGCTTCACCGACTCCAGCCTGACCGGACACGGTGACGGCACCTTCGCCGGACTCGACAACTACGCCGAGGCGCTGACCGATCCGGAGGTGTGGACGAGTCTCGGCAACACCGTCTGGTTCACCGTGCTGACCTCGGTACCGCTCGTCGTGGTGGCGCTGGTGATGGCACTGCTCGTACACACCGGCATGCCGGGCCAGTGGGTATGGCGGCTGTCGTTCTTCGCGCCGTATCTGCTGCCGGTGGCGGTGGTCACCCAGGTGTGGTCCCTGCTGTTCCAGCCGGACCTCGGACTCTTCAACTCGATGCTCAGGGCGGTGGGCATCGACGGGATCGGCTGGCTGGTCGACGATAAGTACGCGATGTGGTCGATAGCGCTGCTCACGCTCTGGTGGACGGTGGGCTTCAACTTCCTGCTGTATCTGGCGGCGCTCCAGGCCGTTCCGGACCATCTCTACGAAGCAGCGGCGATCGACGGGGCCGGCGCCTGGCGCAGGCTGTGGTCGATCACTCTTCCCCAGCTGCGCCGGACGACCGCACTGATCGCGGTGCTGCAGGTACTGGCCTCGCTGAAGGTCTTCGACCAGATCTATCTGCTCACCAAGGGCGGCCCGAACAACTCCACCAAGCCGATCCTCGAGTACATCTACGACACCGGATTCGCCAACTACCGCCTGGGCTACGCGTCAGCGGTGTCCTACGTCTTCTTCGCGATCGTCGTCATCCTCTCGATCGCCCAACTCAAGATCTTTTCGCGCAGGGAGGACTGACGGGTCATGGCACCGGACACACTCGCACCCACGAGCGGGAAGCGACCGCGAAGCCCCATGCCGCGCGAGGTCGCCCGCCGCCGCGCCGGTGGCAGCCAGGGCTGGCATCCCACCCTGGGCACCGGGCCGGCCGCCCGTGTGCTGTCGTCGCTGGCGCTCATCGTGATGTCAGCCGCCTGGTTGCTGCCGTTCGCCTGGACCGTCGACACCTCGCTGAAGACCGAGGTCGACGCCAGCACGGACAGCGGCTGGTTCCCCGGCGGCGGCTTCAACCTGGACGCGTACCGGAAGATCTTCGATCAGGGCAACATCCCGGTCTGGGCACTGAACAGCCTGCTGATCGCCGCCGCGGTGACGGCGCTGACCGTGCTGGTGTCCGCCATGGCCGCGTACGCCTTCTCCCGTACGCTCTTCCGCGGACGACGGGTGTTCTTCGCGGTGACGCTGGCCTCGATCATGGTTCCGCCGCAGATCCTGATCGTGCCGCTGTTCCGGCAGATGCTGTCGATGAATCTGGTCGACACCTATGCGGCAGTGATCCTCCCCCAGGTAGTGGCGCCCGCGATGGTGTACATCCTCAAGAAGTTCTTCGATTCCGTGCCGCGCGAACCGGAGGAGGCGGCCCGTATCGACGGGGCAGGGAGCTGGCGGGTGTTCGCCAGTGTGGTGCTGCCGCTGTCCCGGCCGATCCTGGCGGCGGTTGCGATCTTCGTCTTCATCACCACCTGGAACAACTTCCTCTGGCCGTTCATCAGCACCAGCGACCCCGGCCTGATGACGCTGCCGGTGGGCCTCTCGACGATCAAGGACTCCTCCGGCCTGATGTACGCGCAGACGTCCGCGGCCTCGATCCTGGCGGGGATCCCGTTGCTGATCGTCTTCATGCTCTTCCAGCGGCAGATCGTGAAGTCGGTGGCGACGACCGGACTCGGCGGTCAGTAGCCCCGATATCCGGTTGCACGCGGGCCCGGCGGCCGACTAACTTCGCCGGGCCGTCCGCCGCCTCCCGATGGAGCCATCTTGCCGCTGCACATCACCGCGCTGACCGACCCCGAGCGCAACTCATCCAGTCACCGCCTCGCATGGCTGGTCTCCGATACCGATGGGAACCCGGCCGGTTCGGCGTTCCTGCGGCTGTTCACCACCCCGGGGCGGGACCACCTGGCCGAACTGGAACTCCAGGTCCACCCCGCCGAACGCCGCCGGGGCGCAGGGTCGCTGCTGCTCGCGGCGGCGGTCACCGCCGCACGCGAGGACGGCCGGCGTTCCGTCATCGCGCAGACCGGGACCGGGTCCGCGGGTGACGCGTTCCTGTCCGGGCACGGCTTCCGCAAGGTGCTGACGCTGACCTACGCCCGGCTGCCGCTCGCGGACGTCGACCCCGCGGCGATCACCGTGATCACCCGCCAACCGCACCCCGGCTATCGGCTGGTGTCCTGGGACGGCACCGTCCCCGACGTGTGGGCGGCCACCTTCACGGCATCCCGCCGGGCGATGGACGACATGCCGATGGACGACACCGACTACGGCGTGTTCACCTGGGACGAGCAACGGGTCAGGGAGGCGGCGGAAGTGGTGCGGAAACGCGGCGAACTGCTGCACACCGTGGTGGCCGTCGACGAGTCGGACGATTCGATCGCGGGCTTCACCGAACTGGTCGTCCCCGGTGACGGCAGGGGCGACGGACAGCACTACGGCACCGGCGTACTGCCCGAGCACCGTGGCCGCGGCCTCGGCCACTGGATGAAGGCCGAGGCGATCCGCCGGGCCCGTGAGCGCCACCCGCAGCTGGGCGGCCTGCTCACCGACACCGCCGACAGCAACGGACCGATGCGGGCCGTCAACGACGCACTGGGCTACGCGCCGACGCACCAGACCATCGAGTACCAGCTCGATCTGCAGCCGGAGCCGGCCGTGGCGTCCTGAGTCAGCGGGTGATCGCCGAGCTCTCCCGGACCCGCAGCTGATGCCCGATCACGATCTCGCGCGCGGCGGTGTCCGGCGCTTCGATGCGGTCCAGCAACAGCTGGACCGCCTGCCGGGCGACGGCCGCCTTGTCCGGGGCGACGCTGCTCAGGCTGGGGATCGCGTAACGGCCGGCGTCCACATCGTCGAAGCCCATGACCGCGATGTCCTGAGGTACCCGCACCCGCCGCTCGTACAGGGCGCGCAGCGCCCCGAGAGCCAGCGCGTCGTTGAAGCAGAACACCGCGTCGGGCGGGTCGCCCGCGTCCAGCAGCGTGCGCATCGCCCGGGCGCCGTCCGCCAGGTGGTAGCGGGCCGTCTCGATCTCCAGGCGTGCGTCGACGGGCAACCCGGCGTCGCACAGCGCCTGGTGGTATCCGGCCATCCGCAACAGCGGGGTGCCGACGTCGGGTTCGAGCTGGGCACCGATGGCCGCGATCCGCCGGCGGCCGCCCGCGATGAGGTGGGCCACGGCCTCCCGAGCGGCGGACACATTGTCGATCGCCACATGGTCGGTGAGTCCGCCGCTGGGGCGCTCCCCGATGAGCACCAGCGGCATCGCGTCGACCCGCCCGGCGAGCGCTTGGCCGTGCAGTCCCAGCGGGCTCAGCACGATCCCGTCGACGACCTGGTCTCCGAGGCCGTCGATCACCGCCGCCTCCCGGGCGCGGTCACCCAGGGTCTGCTCGATGAGCAGGGTCCTGCCGTGTTCCTCGGCGACGGCGAGGAACTGCTCGGCCAGCTCGGTGAAGTACGGGATGTTCAGTTCCGGCAGGACCAGACCGATCATCCCGGTGCGGCCGCGGCGGAGATTGCGGGCGCTGACATTGGGACGGTAGCCCAGGGTTCGGATGGCCCGCTCGACCCGCTCGCGGGTGCCCGGTGTGACATGCACAAAGCCGTTGATGACATTGGAGACGGTCTTCGGCGACACCCCCGCGAGCGCGGCCACATCTTTCATCTTGGCGTTCTTCACCGCGCCGCTGCGCCCGCCGGGCCTGTGCGCGCCGATTGCATCGTGCTCGTTCCCCGTGACCATCGACCGATCCTAGAACGCGATGGAACACGGGGCGCGACGTCCCTCCCCCTATGCCGGCGGCTGCACCCGTACCAGGGGCCGGTTCACCGCAGGGGCACGGCTTCGGGACGGGCGCAACTGCTCGCGACGAGCAGTGCGGAGCCCCGGTCCGCGGAGTCGAGCAGGGTGAGCATCACATCGAGGACGTGCCGGGAGAGCTCGGCCGATGCCCGGTGCGGCCTGCCGTCGGCCAGCGCCTCCGCCAGATCGGCGAGCCCGGTGCCGCGCCCGGCCCCCGCAAGGCCCGCCGATACCGGCAGCGTCTCCCACTCCGCACCTGGGCCGTGCAGTTCCACCGGCCCCTCGAAATTATTGGGGTCGGGGACCGAGAGGGAGCCCTCGGTCCCGTGCACCTCGATGCGCGGCAGTCGCGCCGCCTGGATGTCGAAGCTCATGACGAGAGTGGTGAGCGCGCCGCCCGTATGCTCCAGCACGCCGGTGACATGGGTGTCCACCTCCACCGGAAAGCGTGCCCCGGCGCGCGGCCCGCTGCCGATCCGCCGCTCGTGACGCGGCCGGGACGCCGCCCCGGTGACCCGGACGACCGGGCCGAGCAGGTGCACCAGGGCGGACAGGTAGTACGGACCCATGTCGAGCAGCGGGCCGCCGCCCGGCCGGTAGTAGAACTCCGGGTCCGGGTGCCAGCGTTCGTGCCCGGCGGTGGTCATGAAGGCGGTGGCGGCGACGGGTGTGCCGATCAGCCCGTCGTCCACGGCCTTGCGTGCGGTCTGGGTGCCGGTGCCGAGTACGGTGTCGGGCGCGCAGCCCACCCGCAGCCCCGCGGCCTGCGCGGCGGCGACGACCGCGTCGGCCTCTTCACGGGTCGTGGCGAGCGGCTTCTCGCCGTACACGTGCTTGCCTGCGGCGAGTGCGGCCAGGGCCACCTCGGCGTGCATCGCGGGGACGGTGAGGTTGAGTACCACGTCGACATCCGGCCTGGCGACCAGTTCGGCGGCCGAATCGACGACCTCGGCACCCGGTATCCGCGCGGCAGCGGTCTTGGCGCGGCGGGCGTCGAGGTCGGTGACCGTGGTCAGCCGTACGTGGTCGAGGCGTTCCAGTGTGTCCAGATAGGCGCCGCTGATCCGTCCCGCGCCGACCAGACCGATCCTCAGCGGCTCGCCCACAGCAGCCCCCTCTCGGTGAGGGTGCGCACCTCGGGCACGTCGAAGTCGTCCGGCTTGTGCCCGATGGTGGAGACGAACACCCGGCCGGCGCCCCAGTTCCTGGTCCAGACGGCGGGCATGGTGACGGCCCGGTCGCGCTCGCCGCCTGCCGGAAACACGCTGGTGGCCAGCACGTCGACCAGCGGGTCCGTCGACATCCAGTACTGCTCGGTGTCGACCCGGAAGTCACCGAGCCCGGCGATCACCGGGTGGTCGGACCGATCCGGCACCGGATTGATCTCGTGATCGACGAAGCCGGGCGGGTGCATCAGGAACTGACCCCCGGTCAGCTGGTGGTAGCCCACATCGCCGCGGAAGGCATCGACGATGCCGCCGTGCCAGCCGGCCAGTCCGGTTCCGCCGCGTACGGCGGCGGCCAGCCCCTCGCTCTGCTTTCCGGTGATCTCCCCCATCGTCCAGCACTGCACGACCAGGTCGGTGGCCGCCAGCCGTTCGGCGTCGGTGTACACCTCGAGTGTCTCGCTGACATCGATGTCGAATCCGCGGTCGCGGAGGAAGGGTATGAAGAGTTCGGTGGTCTTCACCGGCTGATGGCCCTCCCAGCCGCCGCGGACGACGAGGGCCTTTCGGTTGGCGGACGTCTCGGATGTCATGGTCGTCGGACACTCCCATCGGTGGTGCGCGGTACGGTCCGGCGAGGACCCGGAGCTTCGCGCGAGGTCGAGTCCCTGGGCCAACGAGGGGCCGCGCCGCGGAGTTCCTTCCCGGCGGCCGGTAGGTCGCCGCCCGGAGCCGGCGGGTCGGCCGGCTCCGGGCGGCGGGGCGCGCCGCCCCCGTCCCCACGGTGCGGCGCGGGCGTGCCGTCGTCATCCACGCGACGACGGTCGCCGGTCTTGAGGTATCAATCGGGGTGACGGGTCATCAGGTCCTGGCCAGTCCGAGGCCGGGGAGCACCGCGCCCTCGACGAAACGGACCAGGTAGTCCGCGTCGACGTACTCGCCCTCCAACATGGGGCGCACCCGCAGCGCCCCGATCAGCTGCGCTGCGACGAACTCCAGCGCCGGATGGCCGGCGGGCACCTCGCCGCGTGCCACGGCTCGGGCGATCATGGCGTCGATCGCTGCTGCGGCCGGCTCGAGGAGCCCCTCCCTGAGCGCTTCGAGCAGTTCCCGGTTCTGCAGAGCCGCGTGACTGATGGCATGCATCAGCGGGGTGTCGCGCCCCGAGTGTGCGCCCAGCGCCTTCGCGGCCTCGCGCAGATCATCTGAGAGGTTGCCGGTGTCGATGGCGGTGAGGGCTCCGCCACGGGTCCCGCGCAGGGCGCAGGCCACCAGCTGGGGCTTGCTGCCCCACTGCCGGTAGAGAGTGGATTTGCCGCAGCGGGAGCGCGATGCGACGCCCTCCATCGTCAGTGCGTCATAGCCGCTCTCCCGGAGAAGCTGCAGCACTGCCTGGTAGAACTCCTGCTCGCGCTCCGGCGTGATCTTGGAGCGCGAGGACGTTGTCGCGGAGTCCTGGGGCGGCATCAGCTCTCCCTTTCGGCGTGAACGTCGGCGTGACCGTCGGTGTGACGAGCAACATCGGAAATCCAGTGTACCGATACGCCAGCGTACCGATACGCTGGTGTTCCGATACGTCGGCGTATCGGTACACTTTCGTTTCGATGCGCCGCGGTCCGACCACGGCACGGACCTACTGCGACCAACGTGAAGGGGCGCGGGTGATGGATGCCCGAACCGATCCTGCCGAATGCGAGCCGGACGCTTCCGCCCGCCCGCCCCTCGTCCGTGAGCTGCTGCTCGTCGTCGGACTCTTCCTCGTGTACAAGCTCGGCCGGCAGATCGCGAACGGCCATGTCGCCGAGGCGTACCGCAACGCCGGGGACGTCTGGAACATCGAGCGGGCGCTGCACCTGCCCGGCGAGGGCACCGTGCAGCGAGCGCTGCTGCACAGCGACACGCTCATACATATCGCGAACACCTATTACGCGGCCGTGCACTTCCCGGCCACCATCCTCTTCCTGGGCTGGCTGTACTGGCGCCGGCCCCGCCACTACCGGTGGGCGCGGCGGGTTCTCGCCGCGGTGACCGGCGCCGCGCTGGCACTGCATCTGCTTCTCCCGCTGACCCCGCCGCGGATGCTGCATGCGGCACATCTGGTGGACACCGGGCAGGTGTACGGGCCGACGGTCTACGGATCGTCGCCCGCCACCGACTCGATGGCCAACCAGTTCGCGGCGATGCCCTCGCTGCACTTCGGCTGGGCGCTGATGATCGCCATCGGCCTGATCGCCGCGACCCGCTCGCGGTGGCGCTGGTTGTGGCTGCTGCACCCGTTGGTCACCCTCGGGGTGATCGTGGGCACCGCGAATCACTACTGGCTCGACTCCCTCGTGGCCGGTGTGCTGCTGGCGCTCGCGCTCGCCGTCATCCGGTGGCCCGACCGGGTGGCGGCCGGGGTGGCAGTTGGTGCGCACACCGGCCCGCCGATCGGCCCACCCGATGGTGCGCCCGGCGACCGGCCCGTCGATCCCGTCGGGGAACCCGCCCGTGAACTCGCCGCCGGGGGAGCCCGCCGATGAACGCGACCGCTCTGGCCGTCGGCCTCTCGCTGCTGTCCGCCGTCGGATACGCCACGGCCGCCGTCGCGCAGGAACGTCTCGCCGCCCGCAGGCCGAAGGCCGGGCTGCTGCGGTTGCTCGGCCGCAGCGCCTGGTGGTGGTCGGTCGGCCTCAACGCCACCGGGGCGTTGCTGCATGTGGCGGCGCTGAAGTACGGCTCGCTCACTCTGGTGCAACCGCTCGGCGCGCTCACCCTGGTCGCGGCGGTACCGCTCGGTGCCCGCCTCGCGGGGCGACGGGTCGCCCGGGTCGAGTGGCGCGGCACGGTGCTCACCCTGCTGGGGCTCGGCGCCCTGCTGCTGACCACCGGCGGCTCCGCCCCGCACGAGACACTCCCGCTGCCCGACGTGCTCGGGATCGCCGTGGTGTCGCTGGCCCTGGTGTGCGGGCTGGTCCGGCGTGCGGGACGGCCGGGCGGCCGACCGGGTCTGCGGTTCGCCGCCGCGTCCGGCATCGTCTCGGGGATCGCGTCGGCGCTCACCCAGACCGTGACCGTCTCGGTGACCGACCGCGCCACGGGCCCGCTGCTCGACTGGCGGACCGCTGTCGTGGCCCTGCTGGTCGCGTCCTTCGCCGTCGGTGGACTGCTGCTCTCCCAGACCGCCTACCGGGACGGACTCGGCGCACCCCTCGCCATGGTCACGCTCGCCAACCCGGTCGCGGCGTCGGCGATCGGTCTGGCGCTGCTCGGCGAGCGCCTGCAGGGCGGCCCGACCGGGGTGCTGCTCTCCCTGGTGGGCGCGGTCGCGGCCGCCCGAGGGGTGGTGCTGCTCACCCGGACGACCGTCACCGTACCGCCGCCCGCGAATCTGCCGGCGATGCCGCCGCAGGACCGGGCAACGGTCCGGACACCGGCAGCCGCACCGGCGCCCACGCCGGCACCCGTCCTGAGCTCCCGTCAGTAGCCGCGCCACCAGCTGGTCAGCGCGCCCCACAGCCGCCTGGGGGCCGAGCCCCTGCGCTGTGCGGGGATCGGGGCCGCGGTGGGCGGGGGCGGTGCCTGGACCGCAGGGGCCGGCTGCGGCGCCGGAGCGGCGTGGGGACCGGGTCCACCGGGTGCGGGAGTGGTCACCTCCCAGTCGGTACGCGGGACCGGCATCGCCGCCGGAGACGGTGCCACCATGATGTCCTGCGGCGGCCGCGGCGCGAAGTTCACCGGCAGCTCCCGCAGGTGCCGGGACATGAGTGAGCTGGTCCAGCGCAGCTCGTGCTCCTCGACGGCGAGTTGCACGTCCGGCAGTCGCATCAGCAGCGCGTCGACGCCCACATCGGCCATGGCCCGTCCGATGTCCTGCCCCGGGCATTCGTGGGCGCCACCGCTGAAGGCCAGGTGGGCGCGGTTGCCCTGCATGGAGGCGTGCGGATCGGGGCGTACCACCGGGTCGATGTTGCCGGGGGCGATCCCGACGACGAGTGCGTCACCGGCCTTGATCTGCTGGCCACCGAGTTCGGTGTCGCCGACCGCCCAGCGGCCGAAGATCGTGGTGAACGGGGGTTCGTCCCAGAGGGTCTGTTCCACTGCCTCGGGCACCGTCATGTGGCCGCCGCTGAGCTGGGCCCTGAAGCGGGGGTCGGTGAGCACCATGCGGAGCACGTTGGCGATCAGGTTGGCAGTGGTTTCGTAGGCGGCGATGAGCACCAGCCGCAGATGCTGACCCACCTCGTCGTCGCTGAGCCCGGCCGGGTGCTCGATCAGGCGGGAGGCGAAATCGTCCTGGGGCGCGGTGCGCCGTGCCGCCACCAGCCGGGTGATCGCGGACATCACGAAGGCGTTGCTCGCGATGGCGGTCTCGGTGCCCTTGATCATGTCGCGGGCCGCCTGTACCAGTTCTTCGCTGTACGCCTCCGGCATACCGATGAGCTGGCACATCACCATCATCGGCAGGTGCTCGGCGAACCGGCTGACCAGGTCGGCCCGGCCGTCCTGGCAGAAGTCGTTCACCAGCCGGTTGCTGAAGCGGTTGATGAACCGGCGGGTGCTGCGGCTGTCGATGCGCGCGATGGCATCGGTGACGGCGCTGCGCAGCCGCTCGTGGTCGGCGCCGTCGGCGAAGGAGCAGATCGGCTGCCAGGTGAAGACCGGCGCCAGCGGGTGGTCGGGGGGCGCGGTGCCGTCCTGCAGGGCCCGCCAGCGACGTGAGTCGCGGGAGAAGAGGGAAGGGGTCCGGGTCATGTACAGGTTCTCGCTGTGGCCGAGCACCAGCCAGGCCGGTACGTCGCCGTGCAGCAGCACGGGCGCCACCGGGCCGTGCTCGGCGCGCAGCTTCTCGTACAGGCCCATCGGGTCGTTCTCGGCCTCGGCTCCGTACAACCGGCGCAGCCCACCGGTACCGATACCGCCGTTGCCGAGCGCGTGGGCCGGGCACTGCGGTGGTGGTACGGCCGCGCCGCCGGGGTCGAGCTGATGGTCGTAAGGGCTTGTCACGGTCACTCCAATGACGTACGGAAAGGGGGGCGGCCCGGGGCGCCCGGGGCACCGGCCCCGGAGACCCGCTCAGACGCGTCGGGTGGCGAGGGAGTGCAGGTAGCGCATGAGGGTCATCAGGGTGTCGCGGCTGGAAGCGCGCTGCCGGGCGTCGCAGTCCACGATCGGGACCTCCTCCGGCAGGTCGAGCGCGACCCGCAGGGCCTCGAGTCGGTGGCGGGGGGCGTCGGGGAAGGTGTTGATGGCGACGATGAACGGCACGCCGCGCTCCTCCAGGCGGCCGATGACGTCGAAGCTGACCTCGAGCCGTCGGGTGTCGACGAGCACCACGGCTCCCAGCGCACCCTCGAACAGGCCGTTCCACAGGAACCAGAAGCGTTCCTGGCCGGGGGTGCCGAAGAGGTAGAGCACCAGTTCTTCGCTGATACTGATCCGGCCGAAGTCCATCGCCACGGTGGTGGCGGTCTTGCTCTCCACACCGGAGTTGTCGTCGACGCCGACCCCCGCCTGGGTCATCGTCTCCTCGGTGGTCAGCGGGCGGATCTCGCTCACCGAACGCACCATCGTCGTCTTGCCGACGCCGAACCCGCCGACGATCACGATCTTGACCGCGGCGGTGGCCGTGTCAGGCAGAACGTCTTCGCTCCGGGGGCCGGCGATCGTGTCAGAGCTTCTGGAGTCCATGCATCACCGCTTCGAGAAGGGCCCGGTCGGGAAGTGTGGCGCGGACGATGGGCGCGCGCGACTCGACCAGTTCGGCCGCGAGGAGTTCGGTCAGCAGCGCGGTCACCACGCTGAACGGCAGGCGCAGATAGGCGGAGATCTCGGCCACGGACAACGGCGACTTGCACAGCCGTACGATCGCGGCCTGCTCCGGCTGCACGGTGGGGGACGGGTCGGCGCGGGCGACCACGATGGTGACCAGGTCGAGCGCCGCCCGCTCGGTGCCGTCCGGGCCGCCGGTGAGCACGTAGAGCCGTTCGGGGTCCCCGGCATCGGGGTCGGCCGACCGGCGTTCTCGTCGGGGCGGGGACGTCATCCGGCCTTCCCGTCCTGCCGCGGCGGGCTGGCCAGGTGGGCTCCGATCCGTACGACCATGTCCCGCATCTGGGCGCCGACCAGACCGGCCTCCACCCGCTCGTCGGTGAGGACCGCGAGGTACGAGCCGGGGCCCGCCGCCATCAGGTAGAAGAAACCGCCGGTGATTTCGATGACGACCAGCCGCATCCGGCCGTCGCTGCCCGGGATTTCGGTGGCGACGGCGGCGGCGAGGCTCTGCAGGCCGGCGCAGGCGGCCGCCAGGCGGTCGGCGCCGTCCGGGTCGCCGCCGTGCCGTGCGATGCGCAGGCCGTCCGCGGAGAGCACCACGATCTGCTGGATTCCGGGGACGCTGGTGGCGAGCTCCTTGAGCATCCAGTCCATGTTGCCCAGTTGCTGAATCACGTCAGGTCCCCCTTGTCCCGCGCGTCGCCGGACTCTCCGACCGCCGACGGCTCTTGCGGCACTCCGTTGGCCGCCTTGGTGAAGGCTTCGAGCCAGATCCCCGGCTGCGGCTCCTCCTTCTCCTCGGTGCGCTCCGCTTCCGGCGCCGGGTACGGATCGGGTTCGGGCGCCTGCGCGGGCACCAGCGGACCCACTTCCCCGGCCCCGAACGAGGACCGCATGCGGCTGCGCCGCTGCGGAAGCCCGTTCTCGGTCCACTCGGTCACCAGCGGTACGTCGTCTTCCATCGACAGCGCCATGGGCAGCGGCTTCTTCGGTGCTGCGGCCTTGCGGGGGGCTCGGGAAGGAAGACGGTCCGCGAAGGCGCCGATGCCGGTGTCACCGGTGCGCGGCTCGCCGGCCGCGCCGATCCCGTGGGCGATGCCGGGGGCGGGACCCGTGGTGATCACCTCGCGGGGCACGATCAGGACGGCGCGGACGCCGCCGTAGGCGGACTGCCGCAGGGCGACCTTGAGGTTGTACATCCGGCTGAGCCGGCCGACCACGGCCAGGCCGAGGCGGGGCGACTCCCCCAGGTCGTTGAGGTCGACCCCGGCCTGCGCCTTGGCGAGCATGCCCTCGGCCCGCTTGTGGGCCTCCTCGCTGAGGCTGACGCCACCGTCCTCGATCTCGATGGCGACGCCGGTCTGCACCTCGACCGCGGTGACATGGACCCGGGTCTGCGGCGGTGAGTACCTGGTGGCGTTGTCGAGGAGCTCGGCGCAGGCGTGGATGAGCGGCTCGACGGCGGTCCCCACGATGGCGACCTTGGCGATGGAGTGCAGGTCGACCCGGGGGTACTCCAGGATGCGCGACATGGCACCACGCAGCACGCTGAACAGCGGGACCGCCTTGGGCCACTGGCGTCCCGGGCGTGCGCCGCCGAGCACCGAGATGCTGTCGGCGAGGCGGCCGATCAGGGCGTTGCCGTGGTCGAGGCGGAGCAGGTCGTCGAAGACCTCCGGCTGCCGGCCGTGGTCCTCCTCCATCAGCCGCAGTTCCGCGGCCTGCTGGTGGACGATGGCCTGGACCCGGCGGGCAATGCCGACGAAGGCGAACTGAGCGCCCTCTCGCTGGGATTCCTCGTCGTCGACGATCTTCAGCAGGGAGGCGAGAATCTCCCGCTGCGCGGACGGCAGGTCGCGGTACACCTCGCTGTTGTCGACCAGGATCCGCATGACCTCCAGCGGCGACTCACCGTGCTTGAGCCGGTGGATCGCAGCGGGCATGAGTTCCTTGGCGAGCCGTACGGTTTCCGCGTCGTGCGCGGCGAGCCGGTGTTCGAGGAACGCCAGCCGCTCGCCGTACACCCGGTGCAGGGTGCGCGACGTGGCGGCGCGGCGGACGAGTTCGGCGACGAGCAGGGCGACGACGACGGTTGCCACCGCACCGGCCCACACAAGTGGTATCCGGGCGGCTCGGTTCACCGCGACCGCGCCGACGGCGGTGGCTGCCGACGTCAATACGACGGAGAGCAGCAGCGCACGAACCAGCGGCGCTGTCCGATCGGTTGGAGGCGCCTCAACGCGAACCATGTGATCCCTCTGGCAGTTGACGGTAGGGAGAATCGAACTATCAAGACATATGGGAACAAACGCATGAATACATGTCATCTCAACTCACAATGAGCGAGCGTAGCCCGATCAGATCACCGCGACGGCATATTCTTCCAACCTTGTGCGGCGGGCACGTGAGAGGAATAGACTCGCCGGTTTTACACAGTCAGCTCTCGTTCAAACACGCGGAGTAGCCGAACAATTGTGGCAATGGCGTGCGAAGGGTGGAAAGTTGACACCGGATCCGCGACCGACCGGCTCAGAGGCCGCGGCCGGCCCGGGACACCAGACCGTCGGCGCCGCACGCCTCGGCGAGTGTCAGTCCGCGCTGCAGATCGACCTGGGACCGGGTCGCCATGGCGAACTCCACCCGGGCGAGCGCGTGTTCGTAGGCGCAGGGTGACGCCTCGAGATAGCCGACCGCCCCGCCGAGCAGCTCGACCGCCCGCCGCCCGGTTTCGAGCGTGGCGGCGATCCGCATCGATTCGCCGATGGCGGTGTCCGTCCCGATGCGCTCGGCCCGGTCCCGTACATAGGCGGCGAGCCGCACCGCTCTGGGGCGATCTTCGGTGGCCAGCGCGCACACCAGATCGCCGGCCCAGGGCGCCATGATGCCGTTGTGCCTGCCCCGGACCCGCAACGCCTCCCCGACCGCCGCGAGTTCGGCGACCGCCTCCTTGACGCGTCCCTGGGCCAGCAGCAGCCGACCGCGCACCGACGGCGCGTCGGGAATCACCATCGGGGCCGGGTACGGCGGGGCGAAGCCGTAGCGGTCGGCGACCTCGACGGCCTCTTCGACATGACCCCTGGCGAGCAGGGTGTCGATGAGCATGCTGGCCGCATCCCAGTTCAGTGGCATGCCGTTGCCCACCCGCTCCGCCAGGCGCAGGCTCTCGCGGAGATAGGTCTCGGCCTCCACCAGCCGTCCGCGCCTGCGCTGTACATAGCCGATCAGCGCATTGGCGAACGACAGGTGCCCGCCGCTCCAGCCGGCCGCCTCGAAAGCGCGCAGGGCTTCGGAGAAGAGGCTCTCGGCCCGGTCGAGCCGGTCGGCGAAGGCATACGAGAGGCCGAGCAGCGCCGCAGGCTCGAAGCCCCACTCCGCGCTGGTCCAGCCGACTCCGGGCGCCAGCCGGCCATTGATCAGGGCACGGTCGCAGATCTCGACGACCTCCTCGGCGCTCTCTCCGCGTGCGGTGCCGTCGAAGGCCCGCAGTATCAGCAGAATCCGCTCGGAGTCGTCCGAGCCGCTGAGGCCGTCAGCCATCGCGGCGAGGCGGCGGGAGCGTGCCGGCCCGTCCGCCTCGACGGCCCGCACGCCCTCCCAGAGGAAGTGCGCGCTCTGCAACCGCCGCCTCGCCGGGCCCGGTTCGGTGCGCTCCGCCTCGGCGGCCGCGACCTGTGCGGCTTCGGCCGGCTGGTTGTTGTGAGTCAGTGCCTGGGAGAGCCGGAAGACGGCGTCGACCCGGGTGTCCGCGTCGAGACCCTGCTGCTCGAGCGCCGCCCGCAGATGACCGACCGTGGTGGCGGGGGACGTCAGCAGCGTCGCGCAGCCGAGTTCGTACAGCACCCGGGCTCGCACGGTGGGCAGCGGCGGTTCGGCCAGTGCGCGCTCCAGGCAGCGTCTCGCCGCGTCCGGTGCGCCGACGGCGAGGTGCTCGGCGGCCGCTTCCCGTAACTGCTCGACCAGTTCGGGATCCTCGTCCGGGTGGACCTCGAGGAGGTGGCGGGCGGCTGCCGCAGGTCCCCTTCCCGCCTCGGTGACCGCCCAGGCCGCCCGGCCGTGCATGGCGGTCCGGGCGGCGGCGGGCACTGCCCGGTAGACGGCGCCCGCGATGAGCGGGTGTACGAACTCCATCGGGTCGTTGCCGGTCAGGATGCGGGCCTCCCGGAGGCGACCGGCACATGTGGCGGCCTCGGCGGGCCCCAGGCCGGCCAGCGACGCCGCCAGATCGAGCGAGATGTCGGTGCCCAGGATGCCGGCCGCCCAGGCGAACCGGGTGGCGGCCGTGCCCAGTTCTTCGAGCCGGGCGATCAGCCCCGATCCGCGGGCCGAGGCACCGAGCGCCCGCAGCGCACCGGCCGAGTCCTCGACCGGCTCCAGTGCGTCGTCCTGCACCCTGGCCAGCAGCTCCACGGTTTCGTACGCGTTGCCGCCGGTGACGGCCCAGACCTCGCGGCAGAACGGGTCGTCCGCGTGCTCGCCGAGCGCCGTCCTGGAGAGCTGGGCGATGGCGTCGGGGGTGAGCGCCCGCAGCCGCACGCACGCCGTGGCAGCGGACTCCAGCCCGCGGAGGTACTCCGCGGTTTCGCCGACGGCTTCCCCGGTCCGATAGGCGAGGACGACCAGGACCGGAAGTCCGCCGGGGCGCTGAGCGAAGGCGGCCAGCCAGGCCAGCGTCTCCAGGTCGCACCAGTGTGCGTCGTCCACCAGCAGGACCAGTGGGCGGTGCAGCGCGGCGAGCCGCTCGACCAGCGAGTCCAGGCCGTCGCGCACGCCCTGCGGGTCGGTCCGGTGGGCGTTCGCCGGCGCTATGCCGAGGGCGGGCCCCACGATGTCGTAACGGTCACCGAGCAGTTGTTTGGCCTCGCCGCCGGCGGCGCTCACCGTCAGTGCGGGCTGCAGGAGCCGGCGTACGGCATGGAAGGGGACGGAGGTCAGCCCCTCGCCGCAGCGGGCGGACCACACCGTGCACCGGTCCGCTGCCAGTTTGCACACCGCGTCGAGGACGGCTGTCTTGCCGAAGCCCGCCTCACCGCTGTAGATGAGGAGCCCGCCGGTGGACCCCTCTGCCGACTCCGAGCAGAGCGCTGCCACCCCTCGCGCGGCGGCGGCGAGCTCGCTCTCCCGCTCCAGCAGCGGCGCAGCAGCCGGGCGTGCTGTCCGGGACCCCATCGTTCCTCCCCTGCCACCTACGGATTTCGAGAGTATCCCGGCAGGTCCGCACCGTGGGCGGTGCGGAGCCACCGGTTCGCCGTTCAGCGGAATTCCGTATGTCCGGGGGGAGTTCCCGGTACTCTCCCTCTCCCGTCCGCCGTGCCTCGTCGCGGCGCATACGATGCCTTGCGGCGATGCGCCACGACCGATCAATCGAGCAATCACAGGGGAACCCACGCATGAAGATCGACTGGGACCGGCGCACGTGCGCCCGGCGCGGGCACGTCACCTACGCCCCGCTGGAGCCGGAACTGCGGGAGCGGCTGCATGCCTCGACGGGGCTGGGCGAAGCCTGGCGCTGTCTGCGGTGCGGCGACTTCGCCCTGGGCGATCCGCACGGCTCGGGGCCGGCCGACCAGGCGCCGCTGGTGCCCCGGGGCAAGGTACTGCGCGACATCTTCATCCTGCGGTTCCTCGCCGTGGAACGGGCGGTGCGCGGGGTGTTCATCGTGCTGGTCGCCGTCGCCGTGTGGAAGTTCAGCAACAGCCAGGACGCGGTGCGCCGGCTGTTCGACGATTATCTCAACGTGCTGCGCCCGGTCTTCCGCCACTTCCATTACGACCTCGACCACTCGCCGGTGGTCGGGACCATCCAGAAGACGTTCGGGTACAAGCACTCCACGCTGGTGCTGGTGGCGGTCCTCCTGCTGGTCTACGCCCTGATCGAGATCATCGAGGGCGTCGGGCTGTGGCGCGCCAAGCGCTGGGCTGAGTATCTGACCGTGGTGGCCACCGCGATCTTCCTGCCGCTGGAGATCTACGAGCTGACCGAGAAGATCAGCTGGCTGAAGATCGCGACCCTGGCGATCAACATCCTGGCGGTGCTGTACATCCTGCTCGGCAAGCGGCTTTTCGGGCTGCGCGGAGGCCACGCGGCCTTCGAGGCCGAGCGGCAGAGCGCCTCGCTGCTCGAGGTGGAGACCACGGCCGGGGTGGGCGCCCTCACGCCGTGACGGCGGGGGCCCCGTTCCACGCGGCGATGACCGGGCGGCCGTGCTCGGTGCCGAGCCGGCTCACCGACGCGGTGTCCAGCCGGAAGAGCGCCCCGGCGGATGCCGGGAGGCCGAGCCGCCGCGCGGTCAGCACCCGTAGGAAGTGCGCGTGGCCCACCAGCACCACATCGCCGCCCTGACCGTCGAGGTCGGCGTCGCGCAGGGCCGCGTCGACGGTCTTCAGCACCCGGTCCGCGCGCTCGCCGACCTCCTGAGGCGTCTCGCCCGGGTGCTCGGGCGGCCCCGGCACCACGCCGTCGGTCCACAGGTCCCAGTCCGGCCGGTCTCGGTGGATCTCCGCCGTGGTGATCCCCTCGTAGCCGCCGTAGTCCCATTCGCGGAGGTCGGAGTCAAGCAACGCGGTACCGAGGCCGGCCAGCTCGGCGGTCCGCCGGGCCCGGCTGAGTCCGCTGGTCAGCGTCAGGGCGACACGCCGCTCGGCCAGCAACGGGGCGACCGCCCGGGCCTGGTCCTCGCCGAAACCGGTGAGCGGGAGATCCGTCCAGCTGGTGTGTTTCCCCGTGCGGCTCCAGCTCGTCTCTCCGTGCCGGACGAGAATCAGCTCACCCATGACCATCCTGCCCTCTGCTTCGTTCGACGCACCGCCGGCGCCTGACGCCCTGCGGCGCATGTTGATGTTGTACGACGTCTTCAGCCTGTCACGAACAGCGGTAATTCCCGCAGAGGCGGCCGACCGGTGTGATGCCGCGCACCGCTCAGCCGTGCGGCGGCACCGGGAACGACTGCTCGTCTTCCCGGTCACCACCGGGCCGTGGTGCACATCGAGAAGAAGGCCTTGTACGTCGTGCGGGCTCCCGTGGCGGCGGTGGCTTCGGGCTTTCTGCCGAACGATGAACGCCTCACCGCTCCAAGGGAGTTCGGTGACACTTCTACTCGGCTGGATGACTGTCTGTGTCTTTCCACGGCCGCACACGGCTCCGCGCCGGCCCTACACCGTCGTACACCGTCAGAAAGAGTTCCAGGTCCTTACGCTCCGCCTCGCCCGCGCCACCGGCGGCGAGACGGTCACGTGCTTCCTTGCACGCCCGCTCGATGTGGCCGGTGCGCTGGAGGTGGCTCCACAGCAGGCGGAAAGCCTGCTGGTGGTCGTACAGGTTCGTCTCGTACGAGCGGGTGGTGATGTGCCGGGCCTGGGCCATCAGGGCCTGGAAGTTCTCCCGGTCGCCCCGGCTGAGCAGTTCCGTCAGATGACGGTCGTACACACTCGGTTCCAGCTCATCAGTCATGGCGGCCAAGGCCCCTCCCCCGTCGAGCACGTCCACTCGATCGCTGCATCCAAAGCGATTCCAGACAATCATCTCGGTGAAAGCACTGTCAATCTCTCATCGCCGCTTGACGTGCGCTGTAATCTGTTTGCTGACCACTTCCGAGAACCGAGGAACCCATGCCGCAGCCTTCAGCCCGGGTGACCGCAGCCGAGATCTCCCGCATCGCGGGCGTCACGCGCGCCACCGTCAGCAACTGGCGGCGCAGGCACGACGACTTCCCGGCGCCGTCCGGTGGCACCGAGGCCAGCCCCCTCTACGACCTGGAGGCGGTGCGCGGCTGGTTGCAGGGGCGCGGTCACACCTCGGCGGCCACGCCCTCCGAGGAGTTGCGCACCGTGCTGCGGCTGCAGGTGTCGGAGTCCGGCGCAGCGGCTCGGCTGCTGCCCCTGGTCCTCGCCGCCTCCCTGCGCAGCAAGGAGGAGTTGGCCGCCGTGGCCGACCTGCCGGACGCCGGGCTGATCGCCCATGCGGACCGGGCAGCGGCGGAGCTCGCCGATGCGGTACCGGAAGCGGAGGCCGTGCACTTCCGCGCCGACGACGCGGACGCCCTGCGGAGTCTGGTCCGGTGTGTCCGGGACGAGGGCTCCGGAGCCGCGCTCGATGTCCTCGCCGAGCGAGAGCTGGACGACACCTCGTCGGGCAGCGGCACCTACCGGACACCGCGCGGACTCGCCGACCTCATGGCCCGGCTCCTGCCGGGTGCGCCGTCGCGCGTACTGGATCCGGCGTGCGGCAGCGGCACCCTCCTCGCGGCCGCGGCCCGCCACGGAGCACGTGAACTGTACGGCCAGGACAGCCTGGTCGTACAGGCCCAGCGGAGCGCGGTGCACCTGCTGGTGTCGGCTCCTGAGGCACAGGTGGCGGTGCGCGCCGGGGACACACTGCGCGCAGACGCCTTCCCGGGGCTGACCGTCAGCGGTGTGCTGTGCAATCCGCCCTACGGCGACCGCGACTGGGGACACGACGAACTCGCCTACGACCAGCGGTGGGCCTATGGCGTACCACCCCGGATCGAGTCCGAACTTGCCTGGACCCAGCATGCCTTGGCGCACCTGGACGCCGGTTCCTACGCGGTGCTGCTCCTCCCGCCGGCCACCGCCTCGCGTACCTCGGGACGCCGGATCCGCGCCGAACTCGTACGCAGTGGCGCCCTGCGTGCCGTGATCGGCCTGCCCGTCGGTGCCTCGGCGCCCCTGCACATCGGGCTCCATCTCTGGGTCCTCCAGCGCCCCGAGCCGGGCGGCGCGCCGCGCACCTCCGTGCTGTTCGTGGATACGAGCGGGGACCGGCACACCGGGCCCCCGAGTTCGCCGCGCGACGCTTCCTCCCGGACGCAGCAGCGTCGTACGAACCTGGAGTGGGACGCGCTGTCCGACGAAGTCCTCGGCGCCTGGCGGGCGTTCGCCACCGGAGCCGACTCGTTCGCCGACACGCCCGGCACCGCCCGGGCCGTACCGACCATCGACCTGGTCGACGACCTCGTGGACCTCACCCCGGGCCGTCAGGTACGCGCGGCGCCGACCGATATGGACCCTGCCCTGGTCGCCCGCGGAGTCGATGCGCTGGGCGGGCAACTGGCCGAGTCCCTGGGGGCTTTGCAGCGGGCCGCGACGTTCGGGCCCTGGCAGGCCTCCGCCGGCGCCGCCCGCGCCTGGCGCACCGCCACGGTCTCCGACCTGGCCCGCGGCGGTGCGCTCACCCTGCTGCGGGCGGCGACTCCGGCCGGCCGCAAGGACTCCGTACCGGGAGACCGGGCCCCCGGGGTCGGTGAACGCCCGGTGCTCACCGCATCGGACATCGGCGCGCGGACCCGCCCCTCGGGCACGGCGGAGCACCTGCGCGCCGGTGCGGCACACACCGTCGCCGCCGGAGATGTGCTGCTCCGTGGCGTGGCGGACAGCAGCGGTGCGATGACCCGCGTCGCGGACGAGGAGGACGCCGGAGCCCTGCTCGGCCGGCACATCCATCTGCTGCGGCCGGACCCTGCGCGCCTCGACCCGTGGTTCCTCGCCGGCTTCCTGGGTTCCGGGGACAACATCGCCGGGGCTTCCGTCGGCAGCACCATTCTGCAGGTGTCACCGGGCCGGCTCCGGGTACCGCTGCTGCCGCTGGACGAGCAACGGCGGTACGGCGAGGCATTCCGCCGCGTCCACGAGCTGCGGGTGGCCGCCCGGCAGGCGGCTTCGCTCGCCGAGGAGACGGCGAACGAAGCGCTCGGCGGGCTCACCGCGGGTGCGCTGCTCCCGCCCGCCGATGGTCCGTCGGCCTGATCCGACGCGAATCCGCCGCGGGGCACTCCTCTACGATCGGCGGCGTGTGCGCAAACGTCATCGTCGCGGAAGACGACGCGAAGCAAGCCGAACTGGTCCGCCGTTACCTGGAACGCGAGGGGCACGGGGTGACGGTCGTGGGGGACGGCCTCGCCGCGCTCGAGGAGGTGCGACAGCGGACGCCCGACCTGCTCGTGCTCGACGTGATGATGCCGCGCGCCGACGGCCTGGACGTGGTCCGTGCGCTGCGCGCCGAGGCCCGGGCCGAGTCGCGGGAACTGCCGGTGCTGATGCTGACGGCCCGTTCCACCGAGGACGATCTGCTGCTCGGCCTGGATCTCGGCGCCGACGACTACATGACCAAGCCGTACAGCCCCCGCGAGTTGATGGCCCGCGTGCGTACGTTGTTGCGCCGCACCCAGCGGTCCGCAGGCGCGACGCCCGTTGCCGCACCCCTGTTGTCGGTGGGCGCGCTGGTCGTCGACGAGGCACGGCACGAGGTATCCGTCGACGGCGGGCAGGTCGACTGCACGCCCGGTGAGTTCCGGGTCCTCGCCGCGATGGCGGCCGCGCCCGACCGGGTGTTCACCCGGCAGCAACTGCTGGACGAACTGCACGGCTTCGACCGGTACATCAGCGACCGCACGGTCGACGTGCACATCATGAACCTGCGCAAGAAGATCGAGGTCACCCCACGGCGGCCGGTCCGGTTGCGCACCGTCTTCGGCGTCGGCTACAAGCTGACGGACCCCGCGAAGGGTGCCTGACTTGCTTCGCCGTAGAACCCGTAACCCCGGTGGCGCTCGGCCGTCCCGGCTGCCGCTCCGCAAGAGCCTGCTCGGCCGGCTGCTCGCGGTGTCCGCGCTGGTGGCGGCGTGTTCGGTGGCGGCGACCGCCTGGCTCGCCGTACAGACCACTTCGGGTGCGATCAAGCAGGAACAGGGCCAGAACCTCACGGCCGACACCCGGATCTACCACACCCTGCTCGGCTACGCGGCCGGCCACCCACGCTGGGACGCAGTCGGCGATACCGTACGCGACCTGGCGCGGCAGTCCGGCCGCCGGATCGCGCTGACCACCCAGGCCGGCCAGCCCATCGCCGATTCGGTGACCGGCACATCGCCGCCCGCGCTGCCGCCGCAGGCGTCGGCGGTGGTCGACCCGCTCTCCGTGGACACCACGCTCTCGGTCGCAACCTCCGACACGGCCGCGCCCGGGGCCGGCCCCGCGACCACCACCGACCGCGTCGACCCGCGAGCTGTCGGACCGTTCAAGCTGCCCGTGGCGGAACGCCGGAGTCTGCGGAAGACCGCCGAGCGGAGCGCGGCGTGCCTCAACGCGTCGGGGGTCGCATCGGACGTCGTGGTGGGCCCGAGCGGGCGGCCCCGTATCCAGGTGGTGGGCAATGACCCGGAGCGCACGCGGGGCACCAGGTGCTCGACCGAGGCACTGGAAAAGCCGACCGGCACCGAGAGGAAGGCGCTGCACGCGCTCAATCAGCTGGCCGACTCCTGCCTGAAGCGCCAGGGTCGCCCGAGTGTCGAACTGGCCCTGGACCTCTCCTGGGACCGGGGCAGCGCACCGGAGCCGAGTGCGGTACCGCAGCCCGAAGCCACCGCGGCGAGGGTGCCTTACCCGACCGCCACGGTGGCACCGGGCGTCCTCAGCAGCGATGACGACCGTGCCATCGCCTCCTGCGTGGGCACCGCTCGCCGGGAACAGCTCAGCTCCTACGTCGCCTCCCCCGCGCTGCTGTTCATCGGCGATCCGGGTGGCGCCACCGTCCCGGGCTTCAACCTCTCGCCGGCGAACACCGCCCGCATCGCCGGCGTCGCGGCGCTGGTCCTCGCGCTCACGGTGGGCGCGTCGATCCTGGCCGGCGCCCGTCTCGTACGTCCGCTGCACGCGCTCACCAGCGCGGCCCAGCGGATGCGGGACGGTGAGGACTCGGAGCCCGTGCAGGTCGCTTCGGACAACGAGATCGGGCGGCTGGCCGCCGCTTTCAACGACATGTCGGCGCACCGGGCGCGTCTGGAGGAACAACGCAAGGCGATGGTCAGCGACGTCGCCCACGAACTGCGCACCCCGCTGAGCAATATCCGCGGCTGGCTGGAGGCCGCGCAGGACGGCCTCGCCGACCCGGACCCGGCCTTCGTCTCCTCGCTGCTCGAGGAGGCGGTGCAGCTGCAGCACATCATCGACGACCTGCAGGACCTCGCGGCGGCCGACGCGGGCGCGTTGCGCCTGCACCTGGAGCCGGTACGGATCGACGGCCTGCTGGACCAGGTCGCCGCGGCGCACCAGGCCCGGGCCGAAACCGCGGGCATCACGCTGACGGTGACCGGGGCGGCGTCCCGTACGCAGGTCCCCGGGACGCGGGTGCCCGATACGCAGGCGCCCGCGCAGGCGCCCGGTTCGCGGGCGCTCGTGCTGACCGCCGACCCGGTGCGGCTGCGGCAGGCGGTCGGCAACCTGGTGTCCAACGCGCTGCGCCACACACCGGCGAACGGCCGGGTGTCCCTGCGGGCCTACGCGCGTTCGGAGCCGGGCGAGGTCATGGTGGAGGTCGCCGACACCGGCACCGGTATCCCGGCCGACGCGCTCCCGTACGTCTTCGACCGCTTCTGGCGAGCCGAGAAGTCCCGCAGCCGCCGCACCGGCGGCAGCGGCCTCGGTCTGGCGATCGTCCGCAAGCTCGCGGAGGCCCACGGCGGCACGGTGAGCGTGGTGAGCACCGAGGGCCAGGGCTCCGTCTTCACGTTGCGGCTGCCGTCCGATGCGGCTCCGCCGACGGCGACGGGGTCGGCTCCGCCCGTGCCGAGCGGGGCTACTCCGCCGCAGCCTGATCCGATGACCACAGCGTCCTGACAGCTTCCTCATAAGTGGTTGCCAGTCTTCCGACATGCCCGGCACGCCAGGTGCGAACCGGCACCGAGGCACCACACAGGCCGAGCTGGAACTGGAGCCATCTATGTCCCACCGTTCTCCCCTGCGCGCCGCTGTGCTCGCCGCCGTCGCGGTCGGCGCGGTGCTCGCACCGACCACCGGGGCCGTCGCGTCCACCCACCCCCGGCCGACGCCCGCCGAGCGCGCAGCGTCCGCTGCCAGGGAGGCCGCAGCCGCACGCACCAAGGCCCCCCGCCCGGCGGGAACCACCGCGCCCCGGGGCAGCGCACCGGCCACAGCAGTGCCTCGGGGCGCAGTCGCCGCGGGCACCAGGCCCACACCGTCACCGGTCCCCGCACGCAGCAAGGCGTCCGCGGCCCGCCCGAGTGCGGCCCCGCGGGGCGCCGTCGCCGCCGGTGAGAAGCCCGCCGGGAGCGGCAGCGACACCGCGGCCCTCATCGGCTCGGCTGCCGGTGCCCTCCTCCTGGCCGGGGCGGGCACCGTCGTACTGCGCCGTCGCTCCGCCGTACGCGGCAACAACTGACCCACCTGCTCGCAGTGGCGCCGCCTCCGTCTCACCGGGGCGGCGCCACTGCTGCTCGCACCGACCTCGATCAGGAGCCCTTCGTGCCCGGTACACCCTTCGAGCCTCGTCCACCCCACCCGACGCGGCGGTCGGCCGCCGTACTCCCGGTCCTGCTCTGCCTCGCCCTCGCCGCACTGACCGGCTGCACGTCCGACCCGGCACAGGTGTCCTCCTCCACCGACGGGGCCGCCGCATCGGGCGGTTCGTCCGCGGACTCGCCCCACGCCTCATCGAAGCCGTCCGCCGGCACCACCCCGTCGAAGCGCCCCGCGGCCCCGACCCGGGTGAGTATCTCCTCGATCGGCGTGTCCAGCTCCCTCCTGCGGCTCGGCCTGAACGCAGACGGCACGGTCGAGGTGCCACCGGCCGACAAGGGCATGACCGCCGGCTGGTACACCGGAAGCACCACACCCGGCGAGCGCGGAGCCGCCGTCATCATCGGCCACAACGACACCCGCTTCGGCAAGGCCGTCTTCCACGACCTCAAGAAGATCGACAAGGGCGCCGACATCGCCGTCCGCGACGCGCTGGGAAAGACCACCCACTTCACCGTCACCGGCACCGAGAGCGTCAGCAAGAAGGCCTTCCCCACCGACAAGGTCTACGGCAAAACCCCGGACGCCACCCTGCGCCTCATCACCTGCGACGGATCCTTCGACGCCCAGGGGCACCCGGTGAACAACCTGATCGTGTACGCGATGCTGCGCTGAGGGTTCGCGCTGTCCCGGCCGAAGTGCAACGGCCTGCCTCTTCGGCTTACTTGGACTCGATCCGCCCGAGCGGTTCCGCATCAGCCGTCAGCGCGTCACACGCCGTCTGCCACGCGGCATCCCCCGGGTAGAGCTCGGAGCGGAGGTAGGCCCAGGTGAGCCGCTGGACCACAGACACTCGCTCGGGGTTCTCGTCGGTGGTCTCGGCCACGTCATATCCGGCGACCCCGCCGAGTCCGTGCTCCGCGCCGAACAGGGTGAGCAGGGACTTGCGGCCCGGGGAGAGTACGTACGGATCGGTGTGCCAGTCCGGGCCCCGAACCGTCAGGTGGTTGGAGGCGTCCTTGTCGCCGGCGACCACGAGCGCGGGCGTCGTCATCTCGGAGAAGTCCGTGGTCAGGAAGAAGGAATAGTTCTCCGCCACGAACTCGGTGACGGCATCGCCCCCTCTGCCGGGCGCGGCAAGGAGTACACCCGCCTTGATCCGGGGCTCGGTCAGGTCCACTTCCTTTCCGTCGTCCGCATCCGTGAGCCGGGCGCCCAGCAGCAGGCTCGCGGTGTGCCCGCCCATCGAGTGCCCGGCCACGGCGACCTTGCTGTGGTCCAGCCGCCCGAGGAGCTGCGGGACGGCGGCCTCGATCGCGTCGAGCCGGTCGATGATGCGGGTCATGTCCTCCGCCCGCGATCGCCAGTACAGAGGTGCCCCGGGGGTTTCGGGATCCAGGCTCAGCGTCGCAGAGCTCAGATGGGTGGGCTGGATCACGACGAAACCGTGCGCCGCCCAGAAGTTGGCGAGGGGCGCGTAGCCGTTCAGCGAGGAGAGGTTATTCGAGTAACCCTGACCGTGCGAGAGGAGGATGACCGGCAGGTCGCCCCCGGTCACGGGGGCGGAGACTCGCACCTCCAGGTCCACGGCTCGGCCGGGAGCCGACAGCACTACCGGACTGACCGAGAGGACGGGAGCGGGCGAGCCGAAGGTGTCGGCGGTGTACGTCCATTCACTCATGATGCGTTTCCCTTTGGTGGTCTCGTGCGTCCGGCTTCGGCTACGCTCAAACCGGATCATCGTTCCGGTTAATATATGGAACGCCGTTCCGCTTTGTCAACGGCGGTTGTGCCGGGGACGTCCCGACCGGGAACCGTCTGGAAGATCGATGAATTGCGCCTCCGGTACGGGGCTGATCAGCCACACGCAGACAGCCGCCCCGCGAGGAACCCGAACCCGCCGGGAAGGGTGCCGATGAGAGTTCCGCCGGGGCCCTCGAGCGTTACCGTCGCCGACTCCGACGACGCCGTGCGCTTCGCGGGCGAGCACATGGAAAACCGCCGGGCCGGCGGAGCCTCGGCGGATACCTGGAAACCGCAGCCGCATCCACCCTGCTGTCCCCTGCGCCGTTTCCGCTCGTCGTGCACCATCTGCCGAAGCGCGCCATGGGCGGGGACGACACCGACCGGCTGCGCGGCATACTCGATCGCCACCTACCTCGCCACGGCAGCCGTCCTCCGCAGCAGTCCCGTTCGGGAGGACCTGCGGCTTCGGACGGCCTCTGGCCCACCAACAACGCAAGACCGCCTGAGTAGCCGCGCACAGGTTCGATCCGGTCGTGGACGAGGATGAAGCTTATGGTCCGGTGGGTCGGGGATGTCGCCTTGGCGGTCGCGCTCACAGCGGTCCAGGGAGCGGCGCTTGTCGCGTTCTGGTTCTTCGAATCGCTCAAGGCCTGGGCCGATCAGGGAAGACGCCGCCCTGCGCGAGACCACGGCTTTTTCTCGTTCTGACGGTCGGGCCTACCGGTCTGACAGTGATCAGCTGCTCTGCTTACAGGTCCGGCCTGTGGGTGACGTCGGCGTCTCAGGCCCTGCTCGCCGCAGCCCTCGTCCTGCTCCTGCTCCTGGGATTCTGGACGGAGTGCGGCCGCTGGATCGCCCGGTGGTCCGCACACCGCCGCAGTGTCCGGACTCGGCGTCGCGTGGACGGTTCCACGGGGAGGGGCTGAGCACCGAGCCGACCGGCGCACAGTCCGGCGGCACTCCGCCGGCATGCCGGCGCCCCACCACACCGGTGACGGGCCGACACATCTCGCCGGCGTGTGCCCCGCTCGCACGCCGCCCAGCAGAGCGAGCTCCCGCACGCCCCGGCGCGCAGCCGCTCCAGCTCGGCAGAGTTCGGCTCCTCGAAGACGGCGTCCTCCAGCCGCGGGTGGCGGCGATGCGGTGCGCCCGGCAGTTGCCGCGTGCCGGAGCCCTTCAGGCTCGACCGCGGGACCGAGGTCCTCGGCGGGCTCGGTCCCGAGGTACGCACCGTAGTGTGCGGCCATACCCACATGCCGTTCGTCCGCCTCGCCCACAGCCGCCTTGTGATCATCCCGGCAGCGTCGGCACGCCCTACGGCGAATCGGAGCCCACGGGGCCGTCCTGGGCCCGGCGTCGAGCGGCGCACCACGGACTTCTGCACACCCGCGCCGGCGACGCAGACGCTCTCGAAGCCTTCGTCCGACGGAACGGACGCGACAGCACACCATGACGGCCAGGCCCCCTCACGGCCCACCTGGCGCTCAGCCGATGGCGCTCCCCGGGCGGCATGGGTCGGGGCGGCCGGGACGGCCGGACAGGCGTGCGGCGGAGGGCGCGCGGTCCTGCGCCAGGCGACGGCGCGCGGCGGCCAGCGCGGCGCCGATGTCGCGGGTACCGGTGGAGACACACAGGGTGTAGATGACATCTTCCATACGGCGCCGGGCGTCTTCCGTGTCGCCTTGATCGGCGTGCAGGGCCCCGAGTGCCTCGTACTGGTCGAGGAGGCCTTCCAGAACGGCGGGGTGTGCCATCAGCATGAGCGATTTCCTTCCAGGTCCGTGGCGGTCACAGCTGTTGCTGCAGGGTCGGTCTCCGTACGGGCGTCAGGTCGCCTCGCTCGCTCGCCCCGGGTGGTCACCGGGTTGGTGCCGACCGTTGCGGACGATCTCGTGGAGGTGCGCCTTGAACCGGGCCCACGGCACCGCGGGCTCAGGCGTGCCCCGTCGTGGCCAGGACGGTATCTGCGGGGCGGCGACGCACCCAGCGGCCATGGCCTTGGCGCCGGCCAGGGTGGCGGTGACCCGCAGGATGTCCTGCATACCGACGATGTGCAGGATCCTGGTGGCCTGCGGGTGCCGGGCGGTGACGCAGAGGACGATGCCGTACTGGTCAGCGGCCTGGCGCAGGCGCAGCAACAGACGCAGAGTCGCGGTGGTGACGATGGGCGTGCGGAGATCCACGATGACGGCACGCGCCCGGGAGCAGGAGAGGAGCAGGCACAGTTCCTGCTCGATCGGGGGCTCGTCGTCGATGTCGATGACATCGCGCAGCTCGATCACTTGATGTCGGGCGTCGAGGCGGTAGCTCGCAGAAGTCAAGACTCACTCCAGGCAGGCACGGTGACAAACCGGGCCGCTTCCTGACCGCAGATGACAGTCTGCCCCTCATCCGCCGGAGCACACAACCCGGCGCCCCGAGAGGGCGTATCCCGTATCCCCCAGGTCAGGGAGCCGGAGGCTCTCGTCGGCGGCCGAGAGGGTGCATAGTGGGAAGCGGCGGCTGGTCGTCTGCTCCTCCCGAGCGCGGTGCCGCTTGCGCTGGAGATCTCCCTTCGGGCTGGGGCCCGTGGTCCCTGGCGGCATATCGATGCCTGCCATATACGGGCCCTCAGGCTGCCCGGAACGGAAACCACCATGACTTCCCAGTCCCCGGGCACGCCCCCCACGCCCGGTATGCCAGATATCTCCTCACTTCTGCTCGACACCGACACCCTGAACGGGTTCCTGCAGGCTCTGGCGGAAGCCTCGCTCGTCTACGCCCCGACCGCCGACGGATGCGGCATCACTCTGGAGCGGGAGCGCAGGCCCCTGACGGTGGCCAGCGTCGGCGCCAGCGCCACGGCCCTCGATGAGGCTCAGTACGGTCAGGACGACGGTCCCTGTCTGCAGGCTCTGCGCACCGGCGAAGAGATCACCGTGCCGGACCTGCTCAGCGAAGAACGCTGGGGCCCCTATCCCGCCTACGCCGCTGCGTGCGGGGCTCGCTCGTCGCTGTCCCTCCCGATCGCCGCTCACACCCACACCGCCGGCGCCCTCAACCTCTACGCGCCCAAACCCGGCGCGTTCGCCGATGCGGATCTCGTCGGGTTGCGCTCCCTGGCCGCCGAGGCCACCGGCGCCATCGCGCTGGCCCAACGCATCAGCGATGCCCAGGAGTTCGCCGCCGATCTGCAGACCGCGCTGCAGTCCCGGGCGGTCATCGACCAGGCCATCGGCGTCATCATGGGCCAGCAACGGTGCGCCCCGGACGAGGCCTTCCAGATCCTGCGTACCGCGTCCCAGCACCGCAACATCAAACTCCGCGACCTGTGCACCGAGCTCATCACGAGCATTGCCGGGAAGCCCCCCACCGACGAGCAGCTGCGCGCCCGCCCCTGAACCCTGACTCACCCCCTCTCCCGGCCCTTCGGCCCGGCTGACGCGGCCGGGCCGAACGGCGCCGCGCGAAGCGCGCTTGCTTCAAGTGCACTTGAAGGTTCTAACGTGGCAGCCATGACGGTGATCGACAGCTCCCCCGTGAAGCCCCCGCCGCCCGTGGACGTCTGCGTGTCCGTGGGGTCGGCTCACCCGCGACCCGACGGCCAGGACCGCTACACGATCAGCGAGGTCGCGGCGCACACCGGACTCAGTGCTCCCACTCTGCGCTGGTACGAGCAGATCGGTCTGATGCCGCACGTGGAGCGGTCGCACAGCGGCCAGCGCCGCTTCGACAACAGGGCTCTGGACTGGCTCGCCTTCGTGGGCAAGTTGCGGCTCACCGGGATGCCGGTCGCCGACATGGTCAGCTTTGCGGAGCTGGTACGCCGGGGTGCGGACACCTTCCCCGAACGGCAGGAGATTCTGCAGCAGACCCGACACGAGGTCGTCACGCGCATCGCGGAGTTGCAGGACACCCTCGCCGTACTCGACTGCAAGATCGACTTTTATGCGGACGCCCGCCGGGCGTCGGAACGGGACTGAGAAACATCATGAGCCATGCCATGGAACAGATCCACAAGGTCCAACTGGGCGAAGGCGGCCCCCTCGTCGGCGCCCAGGGCTTCGGTGCCATGGGTATCAGCGCCGCCTACGGACAGACCGACGACGCGGCGGCCCGCGACACCCTGGAGGCCACCGTCGAGGCGGGTGTCACGCTCATCGACACAGCCGACATGTACGGCGTCGGGGCCAACGAGGAGTTCCTCGCGCCGTTCGTCGCCGCACACCGTGAGCAGATCACTCTGGCCACCAAGTTCGCCATCGAGTACCGCGCCGACGACCCGAGCTACCGGGCCATCCGCAACGATCCCGCCTACATCAAGAAGGCCGTCGAGGCGAGCCTGCGCCGCCTGAACGTCGAGGTCATCGACCTCTACTACATGCACCGCCGTGATCCCGCCGTCCCGTTGGCCGAGTCCGTCGGCGCCATGGCCGAACTGGTACGGGAGGGCAAGGTCAAACACCTCGGTCTGAGCGAGGTCACCGGCGCGGAACTGCGCGAGGCGCACGCCGTGCACCCCATCACCGCGCTGCAGTCGGAGTGGTCGGTCTTCAGCCGGGACGTCGAGCGGAGCGCGGTGGGCGCGGCCGCCGCGCTCGGGGTCGCCTTCGTGCCGTACTCGCCGCTCGGCCGGGGCTTTCTGACCGGGGCCTTCGCCGACGCGAGCCAAGACCTCTCCAGCAGCGACTTCCGGCAGCTGATGCCGCGCTTCACCGGCGAGAACGCCAAGGTGAACACCGCTCTCCTGTCGCCCCTGCACAAGATCGCGGCTGATCATGGCGCCACCACGGCGCAGATCGCCCTGGCCTGGGTGCAGCTCCGGGCTCAGGCGCACGGCCTCACCGTGGTGCCGATCCCCGGGACCCGCAAGCGCAGCCGCCTCCTCGAGAACGCGGCGGCCACCCGGATCACGCTGACCTCCGAGGAACTGGCGCAACTGGAGCCGATCGCCGGCCAGGTAGCGGGTGAGCGCTACGCGGACATGTCACTCACCTCGGCGGCCCGGGAGTCCTAGACACCGCCTCGGGTCGTGTGGAGCTCCGTACCGGGGTGGCCGGCATGACGCGCCCCGGGCCGGTACGGCTCGTGTGCCACATTGCCCGTCTGTGACGGCCGCACCAAGCCTCAAACTGTCCGCTGCTCCTACGGATCGCCACCCCCACGCAGCGACGAAAGCATCAACGTCGGAGCGGCGGCTGTGGCGCGCGCCGGTGACGTCTTCGAGCGGCGCGGATGCGTTGGTGTTGGTCATCCGTAGTACTCGGACGGGCCGGGCCGGTCGAGACGGATAGCCCACTGCACCCGGCCCGGGCTCCCGGGCCACGCGGAAACGAACCAGCTCTCCGATACGGATGGTCGCCGGTCTCGCCCGTTGCTTCCTCTGCCGGCGCCGACTGCGGCAGTTCTTGAGCGAAGTTCGGCCGAGTACGGCGATGCAGGTCACTGGCGCGGCATAGCTGCGAGCGCTAGATTGGTCACTCGTCCAAGGCGAACGACCAAGGAGGGTCCATGCCGGGTCGGACCAATGCCGAACGCGGTCAGGCCGTGCGCGCGCAGTTGCTGACGGCCGCCAGGGAACTCATCGGCGAGATCGGCTGGAACGCGGTCAGCACTCGCATCCTGGCCGAACGGGCCGGCGTCCGGTCGGGCCTGGTCCACTACCACTTCGAGTCGCTCCAGGCGCTGTTGCGGCAGGCAGCCCTGGAAGCGATGCGCGGGATGCTCGAAGGCACCGCCGCATTCCTCACCGTGTCCGCGAACCCCGCCGACGGCATCGAGGCGATGCTGTCCGAACTCGACGAGTACACCGGCGACGACCCGGTGTCGCTGCTGTTCATCGAGGCCTATCTCGCGGCAACCCGCGACCCGATCCTGCACGAGCAGATGCAGGCGCTCGTCAACGAGTTCCGCAACGCCGTCGCCGCCGCGCTCTCCGACGCCGGCCACCGGGCACCGGAAGCGGCCGCCGTCATCGTCATGGCCGTCTTCGACGGCTTCCTGCTCCACAAGGGCCTCAACCCGGAGCTCTCGGCCGACCGGATCGCGCCGGAGCTACGCAAGATCACCGACACCCGATCCAACGGAGCACACTGATGAAAGCCCTCATCTGTGGAGCCGGCATCGCCGGCCTCGCCCTGGCGAACCGCCTCCACCACCACGGGTGGCAGGTGCTCGTCGTCGACCACGCCCCCGGCCCCCGCGCCCAGGGCTACATGATCGACTTCTTCGGCCCCGGCTTCGAGGCCGTGACCGCCATGGGTCTGGAAACCGCGCTGCGCAAGGCCGCCAGCCCCGTGAACGAATTCCGCTACGTCGACGACCACGGCACCACGACCGTCCAGGTCGACTACGACCTGTTCTCCAAGGCGCTGCGCGGTCAGATCGCCAGCGTCATGCGGCCTGCGATCGAAGGCATGCTGCGCGAATCGCTCGCCGACGACATCGAGCTCCGCTACGGCACCACCGTCGACCAGATCGATGACGACAAGGCCGTCCTCTCCGATGGCACGACGATCGACGCCGACTTGATCGTTGGTGCCGACGGCGTCCACTCTCGCATCCGCGCACTCACCTTCGGCCCCGAGAAGGACTACCTGCGCTATCTCGGGATGCACACCGCCGCTTACGTTTTCACCGATCCCGGCATGCACGAACAGGTCCGCGGCCAATTCGTCCTCACCGAGACGGTCAACCGCCAGATGGGCTTCTACGGGCTCGGCGACGACCGCGTCGCGGTCTTCACCGTGCACCGCACCGCCGACCCGGTCCTGCCCGCCGACCCGCGCGAAGCCCTCCGCCAAGAGTTCGCCGACATGGGCGACTTGGCCGAGCGCGCCCTGTCCCAGTGTCCGCCACCCGACCAGGTCTACTACGACCAGGTCGCCCAGATCGACCTGCCGCAGTGGTGCGACGGACGGGTGGCGCTCGTCGGCGACGCCGCGTACGCCGTCTCCCTCGTCGCCGGGCAGGGTGCCTCACTCGGTGTCGCGGGCGCATACATCCTGGCCCAACGCCTGCACGTGGCGCCCTCAGTGGTCGAAGGCATCGCCGACTACGAGGCTCGCTGGCGCCCGGTCGCGACCGGAGTGCAGTCGGCGGCCCGGAACCGGGTCACCGAATGGTTCCTGCCGACCTCCAAGACGAAACTCGTGCTGCGTCGCTGGGGATTCCGGGCCATGAATCTTCCCGGACTCAACCGCGTCATGGTCGGCCCGCTCTTCCCGAAGGACCACCGGACCGTCGCCGAACTCAGCGCTTGACCACCGAGCAACGCGTCCTGCACTTTCCGGATCGTCACGGTCAGGACCGCAACGTGCGCACCGGTCATCGTGGACCCCCGCCTACGCACGGGCACGGCCAACTCGGGCAGGGGTGCTGCGGCACCATGGTGTCGACGGATCCCGGCCCGGTACCCGTCGACGCATACGCCTGCACTCCCAGAAGATTCAGTGGAAGCATGGCCGCACTCCCCGCGGCCCCGGCCATGACGAATTTCCTTCGCCCGACCATCGTCTCCGGCTGGTGGCCGCCGGACATTCGGTGGCCCGACCTTCGGAAAACGGCCGAACGTGGCCCGCCCCGCCCCGGGCGCGCACCGTATTCGACCACTGAGTGCCGCACTTTTCCGCGCTCAAGCTCAGTTCCGCTCCGGTCGTGGCGTAGGCGCCTCCTTGCTCTCGGCGTTTCTCCGGACGGATGTCGGAAGTCTGTCGGCGGTGGCCGTGATCTGTCGGCGTTATGTCGGCGGAGGCTGCGACCTTGGGCGGGTCGGTGCTCGTCATGAGCACACTGCCCCCAAGCACAAGGAGCCCGTCATCGTGTCTTCCGCACCCGAGAGCCGCCCGTGGGACGTTCACCGGCTGCCGTCTGCCCGGGGCAGGACCTTCCTGGTCACCGGGGGTAACGCCGGGATCGGCTACTTCGCCGCGGAACAACTCGCCGCCACCGGCGCCGTCGTCGTACTCGGCAGCCGGGACGCGGCGAAGGCCGAGGCCGCCATGACCTCGATCCGTTCGCGCGTCCCCGGCGCTCAGGTCCGGCAACTTCAGCTGGACCTCGCTGACCTGTCGTCCCTGAAGAGCGCCGTGGACAGACTGGACCTCGATCATCTCGACGCGGTGGTCCACAACGCGGGGGTCGCGCTCGACGACCCGCCGCGTCGAGAGACCGTGGACGGCCACGAGCTGATGTTCGGCACCAACCACCTCGGCCACTTCGCGCTCACCCAGTGGCTGGCTCCCCTGCTGTCCGCGGCGCCGGCGGGCCGCATCGTGACGGTGGGAAGCTTCGCAGCCCGGTCCGAGCGACTGGACCTGGACGATCTGCAGTCGACCCGGGACTACCAACCCAAGCGCACCTACGGCCGATCCAAGCTGGCGCAGATGTGTTTCGGCTTCGAACTCGATCGCCGACTGCGGGCCCTCGGCAGCACGGTGCTCAGTGTGGTGGCCCACCCCGGCGGCGCACTGGACTCCCTCACCCCGTCCCGCCCGCCGGTACGCGTGACAACGGCCGGCGAGCGGCTGCGAGCCCTGCCCGCCGGGCTCCTGGTGCAGGGCAAGGACGCCGGAGCATGGCCCGTCGTCCGTGCCGTCCTCGATCCGGAGGTACAGGGGGGACAGCTGTGGGGGCCGAGGGTCTTCGGCCTGCGTGGCACACCACGGTGTGGGCCCGTCCCCTCCCACATGGCCGACCCAGCCGTCGCCGCTCGCCTGTGGGCCGCCTCCGGCGAACTGGCCGGCACCGACCCGCACCTCGGCTTTCAGTAGGCGCGGAGCCGCGGCCGGGGTGTCCATCCGGGCCGGCTCAACCACCGTCACGCAAAACACTCGACTGGGAACCCCCAGCCGAGCGCCTACATAAACTGCTCAAGACCTGACAGCCGACCACGTGTTGTCACGACCGCTGGAAACCGCCACCGGCTGTCGGGCCCCTTCACAGGATGGCGAGGATCAGGCCTTCTTCAGGTAATCGGCGCTGACCCAGCCCCACTTGCCGGAGTTGGCGCCGCTCGTCACCTTCCCGTAGGTCCAGACGTTGTAAGGGACGCCGACGCCGTAGGACGCGTCGTACTTGCAGGTACCGTAGAAATGGGTCCCAGTGCCGAGAATGCCCTGCGAGGTGTACCCGCTTCCCGGGCCGGTGCGCAGGTTGACCGAAGTGGTCGCCTTGTACGTCGCGTTGGTGATGTCGACGGTGCAGCTAGAGGACCCTGCGGCACTCGCGGTAGGTGCGATGGCGATCACACCGCCGAACGCTGCCGCGCCGGCGACGACCGTCGCTATGGCGCCCCTCTTCAACTTGTTCAATGCACTTCCCAGGACTCGGTTCGGATGTTCCGGAAGGGAATCTAGCATTTACCTTGATCATTCAGCGGGTCGCTGACCCTCTGATGCGGTGACTTCGACCCCGCCTCGACCCAAGGGCGGTGAGCCGGTTCCAGGCGAGGACGTAGGCCTCGGCTCAGGGCTGCCACAGACCGCTTGTGGAGGTGCCGGCGTCTCGCCTGACGGGCGAGGCGGGCTGATGGCAGATCCGCAGTCACATGGCCTGCGGATCGGCCTCGGCGAGGCTCCGGACTCGAGCTGTCTGGCTCAGCTTCCGTCAAGCCGCCGTACCCGGGATGTCACCCTCACCCCCGACTCGCTTCGCCCATTAACGCCGCCCGAGCTGCTCTCCGGCCCGCACCCGACGCGACACAGCGATGAGTGCGTCCGCCGGCGGGAAGCCGCCCGCCGAGGCTGGGCGCAGGGCAGTTCGCTCGGCCTGCGATACAACACTACTGCAACCGATAAGTTGCAGTAGTGTCTCTGACATGCAATGATTGGGTTGCAGATCGTTACGTGGGAAATACCAGGGAGGTAGCCATGAACGACACCACCTACACCGACACCGAACTCGCCGAGCTCGACCGGATCGCCCGGCAGATCGACATCGACGCCCCGGTCGAGCGGGTCTGGGAGCTGATCTCGCGCCCCGGCTGGTACGTCAACGACGGCGCCGTCGAGGCCGACCCGGACCTGCGCTACGAGGGCGAGGTGACCGTGGTACGCCATCCGACGCTGGGCGAGTTCCGGTTCCGGACGGTAGAGCTGGACAAGCCGCGCTACGCAGCGTTCCGCTGGATCGGCACCCCGTCCCGCAATGAGTCGACTCCCTCGACCCTCGTCGAATTCTGGGTCGACGAACGGGACGGCGGCGGAGTGACGTTGCGCGTCGTCGAGAGCGGCTTCTCCGGCCTCCACGACGACCCGGCCACGTGGTTGAAGGAACGTGAGGGCAATGACAAGGGGTGGTTCGCCGAGCTGAAGGCCGCGAAGGCGTTCACCGAGAAGTCCGCGCCGGCCTCGACGATGCAACCGTGACCGTCGCCCTCCCCGTCGTGTGCGCCGCGCTCGGCGATCCGATGCGATGGGAGATCCTCACCCGGCTCGGCAAGGGCCCGATGTCGGCGTCTGCTCTGGCCAGGGTGCTGCCGGTGAGCCGTCAAGCGATCGGCAAGCACCTGGAGGTACTGCGCGAGGTCGGTCTGGTCGAGTCCGAGCAGCGTGGGCGCGAGGTCGTCTACCTCGCCGTCGGCGCCCGGCTCGGCGCGCTGGCCCGGGAACTGGACCGGATCGGCCGCTCCTGGGAGACCCGTCTCTTGCGCATCAAGGAACTGGCGGAGCGCCCAGGCCCGGCTGCCCCGGAGGGCTCCGACTGACGGAGTCGATGTGGCCGCCGTCCTCGAACTGACCGGGCTGGACGGGCCGGTCACCCTGCTCGGCGCGTGCGATGAGCGCCAGCAGCTTATCCGCCTACTGCCTCATGTGGCACGACTGCCACGACGCGGCCGGGCAGTGTGAGGTCTGCACCTGGGTCACCACCCAGGTCGCGACGCCCCGTCCCCCAGTGGTCCCGCATCGAGGCCGGGCGCTCCGACGATCTCACGCCTCGACCATGCCGAACTCTGAGCGCCGCACGGTCCCGAGACCCGAGGACCGAGTTCCGGGACCGGTTGGTTCACCCTTCCGTGGGAACGCGGAGGGGGCCGGGCCCGGTGCTTGAGCTTCGGGATTCCGGCGCCGGGCTTCGGGCCCCGGGATTCGAGCGCTCTCGGTCAACCGGCAGGTAAAACAGGGTTGGGGAAAACCTTCCCAGCCCTCCCCCACCCGTCACGGCCAGCAAGTATGACTAATCGTGACAGCTTGCGGCGCGGCATCGCGGCTGCTTACGGTGCCACCAACGAAACGACCCCGACGCGGTGTTGGAAGCACCAAGCCGGGGTCTCACCCCAAGATCGAAGTAGGCGATCTCGTGGCTACCGAGAACCTTAGCCCTGCCCTGCACACACCCGCATCCCCGCCACCGCACCCGAAGGCCCAACGCGGCTACGGCAAACAATCCGTACCCGACCAACACCCGCCGTCCCCCGGCACCTTCATGCTGCTGCCCGAGCGGGAGCGTTACATCGCCGGATACGTCGACCGCCTGCCCGACGGCGCGGCCATGGACATCAAGACGCTGGCCAGGAGCAACCCCCTCTACGGGCAGATGGCCGTCGGCTCCGCCCTCAAGGCCCTCACCGTCGCCGGGTATCTCCGGCGCGCCCGCTGCCGGATCGGCGAGACCGAAACCCGCTGGGTCACCCTCACCTACTGGTCCCGCACCGCCCACGACAACGAATGGTGGAACGCCTTCGCCGAAGCCGAGAACAACCGGTCCGAGCTGGGCGCCACGGCCGCCGGGACCGCGCCCCCGCCGTCCTGGACCCGCACGGAAGCACCCGCCGCGATGGCCGCCGAGCAGGTAGTCCCCGCCGGATCGCCCGGACCCGCACCCAGGGCCGCGCCCACCCCCGTACCTTTCGTACCGCAGCAGCGAACCCCGCAACCACCCCCGGACGAGCCCTCACCCGCCTACCTCGCCCTGGCCCGGCTCGGCCGCATCGAACCCCGCCTCGCTCTCTCCGCCGCCGACTGCGCATTCCTGGAAGCACTGGCCGCCGAGTGGTTTGAACGGGGCGTGAGCACCGACTACCTCACCCATGCACTCACCTCGGGGCTCCCCGCCCAAGTCGGCTCCCCCGTCGGCTTCGTACGCCGGCGCCTCCATGACAAGGTCCCACCCCACCTGCCCGCGGCTCCCGCACCAACCACCCCCGGCACTCCCGCTCGCCGCGTGATGGTCGAGTGCACCGCATGCGGCATACCCGGCCCACCCGAAGCACTCCCCGACGGCCTCTGCCGCCCCTGCCGGCCGACCGTGCCGGGAGCGGACCCCGCACCCATCGCCGACCCGCCGCCCGTCGAACGCGACATCCACGCACGGGTCAAAGGCCTCCGCGACCTGATGAAAGCCCCCTGAGCATGCTGGCGTACGCGGGCATCCGAACCATCTGACGATCAGCGTTGCGCACGGCCGGCAGTGTCCCCCGACATCACCGCCGCCCGTGTCCACCCTCTCCCCGCGCTGTACAAGGCCGCCGCCAACGGCACCGTGTCGCCCTCGTCTTCAACGGAATCAGGAAATGATCACCGCTGAGAAAATGGCCGGGCACGCTGGTCCGTGATGGCGCGGCTGCTCATCTTGACTACCGGATTTCCGTCGAGACCGGATTGAGGAAGAAGAGGCACTGGTCCGCCTGGAATTCACCCACCTCGGCGACGAAGCGAAACTTATCGCCTGCGCCGACGGTGGCAGGGATCTTCTTGCCGGTCAGTCTCAGGTCAAAGACGTTGACGTCCTCGTACTTGAAGTCCGGGCCAACCGTCGTGTTCGGTCCCTCGTCGCCCGGGCCCAGGAGAAAGTCGTAGCGGGTGTCGTAGTCACCGTGGTGCGCCATTTCACAATTGAGCCGTTGAACGCGACCGTCTGGCCCTCGTGCCTGGTTGATAAGTCCAGGTTCGCGTCGTCGCACGAGTCCGCCTTCAGCAGCGCCGCGAACTCCGGGTTGTTCTGAGGTGTGATCACCTCAGTGGCAGCCGACTCGGCCGCGGTCGGAGTCGGCGCAGCGGAAGGCTTTTCGCTCGCAGCGGCCGTCGACTTGCCTGACTGGTCCTTCTTTTCGCCTCCGTCGCTGAGTGCAGCGGCAGCGCCGATGACGATGGTCAGGATCACGGGGACGGCGGCCCCCGTGCCGATCAGGAGCCACGGCTGCGGCTTCTTCGGCCGACGGAAGTTGAGGGTGGAGCGAAACGTACCCTGGGCCTGCTCCACGAGCTCCCAGCCATCCTTCTGCATCTTCGAGATCACCAAGCCGTCGGTGCCACGAACTGTCTTCACAGCCTTGTACTCGTACTTGATCTCGTCGGCCATGCGGCTCCGCGCCCCCTAAATGGACTGTTCACACAAACTGCCTCGCGAGCATAGGAGACTCCGCGAGGAACTCGGCATCACCGACGTCACCCTCGGGCACCGAGCTCGCGATTCGGACCAAGGAGCACTCGGTCGGGAGGCAAGCCGGCTCGCCAGGTCGAACGCTACTTTGTGACGGTTGTGCGCCGGACTCCGTCGATCCCGCCCTTGCCACCCAACCGGACGAGTGTGGCGACATTGGTGACCCAAGTGAAGTCCGGGATGTGCGCGTGCACCGGCCGGTCAGCCGACGCGCTTCCAGTCCTGGCAGCGCTGCGTTTTGAAGTACTCGCCCTTGTTGAGCGTCACCCGGCCCGGGCCCTGCAGGTTGTCGTTGGCGATGATCGCGTCGAACTCGCCGCTGGCGTTCTTGAGCCGGGCCCAGTAGCACCCGAAGCCGTCGTCCGAGCCGGCGGACTTGTACGTTCCGGCCTTGATGTCCTCGCCGACCAGATACTCGCCGTCCCCGCTGAAGCTGTCGGCCGGGCCGGTCTCCGCCTTCTTCTTCGGCGCCTTCGGCTTCGCCGTCTTCGTCACGGTCGGCGCGGGATGGGCCTTCGCGGTTTCCGTGACGGTGACCTTCGGCTGCGGCCCGGTGCTGCCGGCGGCCTTGGTGTCGGCGTCGGCGTTGCCGCTGGAGCCGATTCCCGTACCGATGAGCAGGGCGACGCAGGCAACAGCGCCGTGGGTGAGCAACGCCTTCTTGCGCGAGGGTTTCCGTGTCGGCGAAGCGGGCGGCGGGGTGGGGAAACCGGGCTGCGGCTGGTGGTAAGGGCCGGGGTACTGGTACTGCGGGGTGTCGCTCATGGTGTGCTCCAAGGAGTGGTGCGGCTGAATGAGTTCGGGGTGGCGGAGCCGATGCGGCTCCGGAAGTGGTGCGTACGCGGGTGCGGCTACTGACCGCGGATCTTGCGTCCCGCCTCGGTGCCCGAGCCGAGGATCGCGTCGGCGACGCGGCCGCCGGAGTCCTTGACGCCGCCGCTGAAGTTGAGGCGCCCGGAGGCGCTCGCCTTCGCCGCCACGCCGTCCCAGTACCGGGCCTCGCGCTCCCACCGGATGCCCGTGAGGAGCCGGCGCAGTTCGTCGGAGCTCAGCGCGTTCACGGATGCGTCCCACGGCATGGTGTGGTGCACGGCGATGCCCAGCCCCGCGAGCACGGCCGGTGCGGTGATGGCGCTGCGCGAGACGAAATCCGCGCTGCGGTCGGAGATGAGGCGCGCCAGCAGCGGAACCACGTTCTGCTCGACCTGCTCGGGGCTGGTGCCGGCCGGCAGCTCGTCCTCGTGGACGGTCTCCGCCGAGCGGGACAGACCGTTCCGCCCATAGATCGTCGTGATGACGAGGGCCCGCAGTGCGGAGAGGGTGATGACCTCGGGGTCGGTCTTGCCGACCTGCCGCTTGCTGGCGTTGACGAGTTTGGTGAACGGGACGAGCTTGTCGTCGATGTCCACCTTCACGGCGTCGGCGACGCGGTGGGCGAGCCGGGTGGCGAAGTCCCGCTGGTCCATGGACATGGCCAGGTTCTTGGCGACGACGACGCCCTGCACGTTGCGGTCGTAGAAGATCTGCCGCGCGTCGGCCACGGAGAGGTCCACGTACAGCTCGAACGGCACCCGCACCTGGGCGAGTTCGGCGTAGCTGAGCCCGAACCGCTCGGGATCGTCATACAGCTCGTGCCAGGCCGTCGTCTGCGTCTCGCCGTCGATGGCGACCACCGAGGTGCCCGGCGTGATGGTCAGGGTGCGCAGACCGGTCCCGGGGAGCAGTTCGTCGCTGAGCGCGGCAAGCGGTCCCTCGTGCCAGAAGGTGATTGGCGGGGTGGACCAGCCGGCCCCGAGCTCGCCCTGGACGCCGTCGGCGATGTACTCGGCGTACGAGCCGACGTTCTTCCCCTTCTGCGTGGACTTCAGCGCCCGCTGCACCAGCGACCGCAGCTCGGCGTGCCGCCGCACGGCGCCGGACGCGGCTTTGAGCGTCCTGGTGTCCTCCTCGCGTCGAGGAGAGGGAACAAGCTGTACCAGCGTCGGTACGGACATCGTCCCGATCACGGCGTCCGCCCGGAACGGCATGACGGTGAGCTGGGTTCCTTCGATGACCGCGGTCGGCATGGTGATGCGCATGACGATTCCCCCATGGGATCGATGAAGCGAGTGCGGCGGCGGTGCCCGGTTCCACGTGTGGAGCCGACAGGCGCGGCGGCAGATCGAACAGGCCGAAAGGGTGCTGCCGGAGCGGCAGCCTTCCCTCGGAAGCAACAACAGATAAGCATGAGCGTGAAAGCACTGTCAATCGCCTTGACGTCTGCAACCTCAGCGCTAATGTGGTCGTTGTCCGCACCGAGGAAGTCGTGCCGAGCAGGCCGCCACGCCAACGTGTCCCTGAGCCAGGGCTGTTGACCGACCTGGCGCCGGCACGGCTCGACAACCAGCCCGTATCGGCCTGAACGGCTGCCCCGGCCTTCACACATCGACCACAATGGAACCCAGCGCCCCGGTCCGGGCGGTTCATCGAAGGGAACGTGTTGAACAGCAGCAAGCACACGGAGCTGGCGAATCACGCCTGGTCCGTCGCCGACCTTCTGCGCGGCGACTACAAGCAGTCCGACTACGGAAAGGTGATTCTTCCGTTCACCGTGCTGCGCCGCCTGGAATGCGTCCTGGAGCCGACCCACGACAAGGTCGCCGAGACGGCCGCCCGCTTCGAGGGCCAGGACATCGACACGGACCACTTCCTGCGCCGGGCGTCGGGCCACTCGTTCTACAACACGAGTCCGCTGACCCTGAAGATGATCGCCGCCGATCCGCAGAACGCGGCGCAGAACCTTCAGGTGTACGTCGGTTCCTTCTCGGACAACGCCCGCGAGGTCCTCGACAAGTACGAGTTCGCGCAGCAGATCCGCAAGCTCGCCAGTGCGAACCTGCTCTACCAGGTCATCGGCAAGTTCACCGACCTGGACCTGCGCCCCGAGACCGTGCCCAACCACAACATGGGTTACATCTTCGAGGAACTGATCCGGCGCTTCGCCGAGCAGTCCAACGAGACGGCGGGTGAGCACTTCACCCCGCGCGAAGTCATCAAGCTGATGGTCAACCTGCTGATCGCCCCGGACGGCGACGCGCTCAGCGTGCCGGGCGTCGTACGCACGGTCATGGACCCGGCCTGCGGTACGGGCGGCATGCTCAGCGCGGCCGAGGAGCACATCAAGGCGCTGAACCCGGACGCCACGGTGGAGGTGTACGGGCAGGAGCTCAACCCGGAGTCCTGGGCGATCTGCCGGTCCGACCTGATGATCAAGGAGCAGGACCCGGAGAACATCGCCTTCGGCAACTCCTTCTCGGACGACGGCCACACGCGGGAGAAGTTCGACTACCTGCTGGCGAACCCGCCGTTCGGCGTGGAGTGGAAGAAGGTCAAGGAGGACGTCGAGTACGAGTACAAGAACCTCGGCGAATCCGGCCGCTTCGGCGCGGGCCTGCCCCGCATCAACGACGGCTCGCTGCTCTTCCTCCAGCACATGATCTCGAAGATGAAGCCGGTGGACGTGCACGGCGGGGGCGGCTCGCGTATCGCCATCGTCTTCAACGGCTCCCCGCTCTTCTCGGGGGCGGCCGGCTCGGGTGAGTCGGAGATCCGTCGGTGGATCCTGGAGAACGACTGGCTGGAGGCGATCGTCGCGCTGCCGGACCAGCTCTTCTACAACACCGGTATCTCGACGTACTTCTGGATCCTGACGAACCGCAAGGATGCTCAGCACAAGGGCAAGGTGGTGTTGCTGGACGCGCGCGACCAGTGGGTGAAGATGCGCAAGTCGCTGGGTGACAAGCGCAAGGAACTGGGCGACGGTACGAATGGCAAGCCCAACCACATCGCCGACATCACGCGCCTGTACGGGGACGCGGTGGCGGCTGCGGCGGACGCGGAACACCCGCTGCACGGCAAGGTGAAGGTCTTCGACAACTCGGCGTTCGGGTATCAGCGGATCACGGTGGATCGACCGTTGAAGCTGCGGTTCGAGCTGACGGAGGAGACGCTTGCGGCGCTGATCTCCTCGAAATCCGTGCAGAAGTGGGCGGAGGAGCGGTTCCTGCCGCGCGAGCCGGAACTGGCGGCGAAGGCGAAGGCCCGCCGGAAACTGACGGACGAGGAGGACGCGCGGTTCCGGGAGTTGGCGGAGGCCGAGACCGCACTGCTCGCGGACGCGCTGCATCCGCTGAAGGACTCGACCTGGGCAACCAAGTCCGAGGCGCAGGTGGCCGTGCGGGACGCGATCGCCGAAGCCGGGCTGCAGGGGCCGACCGGAGCACCGTTCGCGAAGGCGCTGCGGGACACGGTGGGTGTACGGGACCCGGAGGGCGAGGTCCAGAAGATCAAGGGCGAGTCGGAGCCGGACGGCGAACTGCGGGACTACGAGAACGTGCCGCTGGGCGAGGACGTCGAGGAGTACCTGAAGCGGGAGGTACACCCACACGTGCCGGATGCGTGGATCGACCACTCGAAGACGAAGGTGGGGTACGAGATTCCGTTCACGCGGCACTTCTACGTGTACGAGCCGCCGCGGCCACTGGCGGAGATTGATGCGGAACTGAAGGCACTTGAGGCTGAGATCCAAGGGCTGCTGGGCGAGGTGACCGAATGACCTTCGACCTGGCCATCGAATCTGCTACTCGTACCCTCCCACGAACCTGGCGACTGGAACCATTCCGCCGTCACGCCACTCTCGTCGCTGATATGAGATCCGACCGGCCACTACCCCTGCTCTCCCTGGCTTCCACCGGTGTCGTTGCGCCACGCACTGAGGATGGCGGCCTGGGAAAACAAGCTCCTTCAGAGGCCACAATAGAGCGATACTGGGTCACCCAGCCGGGCAACTTGGTCGTTAACCCAATGTGGCTCATCGGCGGCGGCGTTGGAGTATCTGCGGTGAATGGCGCCGTGAGCCCAGACTACCGCGTCTACGATCTCGGGCCTGAGCTATACGCCCCTTACGTACACCACCTCCTGCGGAGCGCGCCTTATCGAGATCAGTACCGGCTGTACACCCGAGCGGACACGACATTCGACCGCAGGGTATCGAAAGAAAACTTTCATCCGATGCCGTTGATCATTCCCCCGTTGGGGGTACAGCGCCGTATCGCCGACTTCCTCGACGTTGAGACCGCCCGCATCGACCACCTTCGCAGTAAGTTCACCCGCCAACGGACACTCCTGAACGAACGGGAACGAACCGCGCTCCCTCTCACCGTCGCAGGAGCCCGGCTCGGGGACGGCAACACTGCCACTGGCCTGGCGTGGCTGCCGGCAATGCATCCCAGCGCGCAACTAGTGCCGCTCCTCAGGCTCCTACAGCTGCAACGAGGCGCCGACCTTTCTGAAGATCAGCGCCGGGAGGGAAACGTACCTGTCATCACGACAGCCGGCCACGCAGGCTGGCACGAAGTAGCTCTTGTCAAAGGGCCAGGCGTCGTCATCGGCCGATACGGGTCAGTGGGTAATGTGCATTGGGTCGAAAATTCCTACTGGCCACACAACACCACTTTGTACGTGAAGAACTTCAATGGGAACGGTCCTCGTTACTGCTATCACGTGCTCCGATCGTTGCCGTATGAAATGGAACAAGCTCGCGCAGCCGTCCCTGGGGTAAATCGAAACGACCTACACCGCCAGAAAATCGCGCTCCTACCCCGGGACCTTCAGACACGCGTTGTAACGCAGTTGGACACCGATGCAGCCGTAGCGGAATCGACTCGACAACGGATCAAACGCGCCGAAGCCTTGCTCGAGGAGCGCCGCCAAGCCCTCATCACCGCCGCCGTAACCGGCCAGTTCGACGTCTCCACCGCCAGCGGCCGCAACGTAACGGACGGAGTGCAGTCATGAGCCCCATCCACGACGAGTCCGCCTTCGGCGGGTCCATCGTCGCGTCCATGACCGAGCGCGGCTGGCGCGAAGCACGCCCCGAGGACTACCAGGCAGACCTCGGCCTGGACACCAACGAGCTGTTCACCTTCCTCGGCGAGAGCCAGATCCACGAGTGGAACGAACTCCTCGCCGTCTACGGCAACGACGTCAACGCCGCCCAGCGCGGCTTCGCACAGCGACTCGACAAGGCGATCAGCGACGACGGCCTCCTCAACGTCCTCCGTAACGGCGTCAAGGACCGGGGCGTCCGTCTCCGCGTGGCCTACTTCAAGCCGAATCTGGTCGCCGACGAATCCGTCCTCGACGGCTACCGGGCCAACCGCCTCACCGTCGTACGCGAACTCGCCTACGCCACCAAGCAGGCCGACTGGAACAACCGCCTCGACCTGACCCTGTTCCTCAACGGAGTCCCCGTTGCCACCGCCGAGTTGAAGAACCCGCTCACCCGGCAGGGCGTCGAGCACGCCAAGGAGCAGTACCGCACCGACCGCGACCCCACCGAGCTGATCTTCACCCGTCGCGTCATCGCGAACTTCGCGGTCGACCCGGACCTCGTCTTCGTCGCGACGCAACTCCGGGGCAAGAACACCCGCTTCCTCCCCTTCAACACCGGCTCCAACGGCGCCGGCCTGCCCGGCGGGGCTGGAAACCCCGCCCCGACCGCGTACGGCACGTACGCCACCTCCTACCTGTGGGAACAGGTCTGGGCGCGGGACAACTGGCTCGACCTGCTCCAGCGTTACGTGCACCAGCAGAAGACCAAGACCCCCGGCGGCGGCACCAGGAAGTCGACGATCTTCCCGCGCTTTCACCAGTGGGACGTGGTCAAGAAGCTGACCACCCACGCCGCAACCCACGGCGTCGGCCAGAACTACCTCGTCATGGCCTCCGCCGGTTCCGGCAAGTCGAACACGATCGGCTGGCTCGCTCACCGCCTGAGCGACCTCCACGCCGACATCGACCCCCGCGCCCTGGACGCCGAAGCCCTGTCGGCCAGACGGATCAAGCCCGGCGTACCGGTCTTCGACAAGGTCATCGTCATCACGGACCGCCGTAACCTCGACGCGCAGCTCCGGGAAACGGTCGGCAGCTTCTCGCTGACCGAGGGCCTGGTCGTGAAAGTGGACGAGAAGCACGGTTCGAAGAGCGAGCAGCTCGCCCGCGCGCTGTCCCGCGACACCGGCAAGATCGTCACGGTCACCCTTCACTCGTTCCCGGCGCTCATCGACTACATCGAGCGCAACCCGACGGAGATCAAGGGCACCAACTTCGCCATAGTCATCGACGAGGCACATTCCTCTCAGTCCGGTGACGCCTCCACCGCCGTCAAGGCTGCGCTGCGGGACCTCGGTCTGGACGCTGACTCGGAGGACCAGGGCGCGAGCGCTGTCACCGTCTACGAGAAGCTGAAGAAGAAGGCCGCGGAGCGCTCACAGGCCGCGAACCTTTCCTACTTCGCGTTCACCGCCACCCCGAAGGCCAAGACCCTCGAACTCTTCGGCACCGAAGACACCGTGGAAGGCAAGGCGGCCTACCGCCCCTTCCACACGTACTCCATGCGGCAGGCCATCGAGGAAGGCTTCATCCTCGACCCGCTCCGCAACTACGTCACGTACAACACGTACTGGAAGCTGGTGAACCAGAACCCGGACGAGCGCGAGGTGGACCCCTCCAAGGGCAACAGCCTGCTCGCCCGGTACGCGCTCACCCACGAGTACACCGTCTCCCAGCACGCCCAGGTGATCGTCGAGCACTTCCTCGCCCACTCCCGGGGCAGGCTCGGCGGGCGCGCCAAGTCCATGGTGGTGACGGCCTCGCGGCACTCCGCCGTGCAGATGGCGCGGGCGATCAAGAGCTACATCAAGGACCGGGAGTACGACACGAAGTACCCGGACCTCGGTGTCCTGGTCGCGTTCTCCGGCTCGCTCACCATCGACGACGAGGAGACGACCGAGCCGAAGGAGAACGGTGGGATCACGGAGAGCGCGCTGCCGAAAGCGTTCGCGTACACCCGTGCCGACGACAAGGCGGTGAGCGCGGGCGGACGGGGGCAGCAGGAGTTCAAGATCCTGGTCGTCGCGGAGAAGTACCAGACCGGCTTCGACCAGCCACTCCTGACCACCATGTACGTCAACAAGAAGCTGACCGGTATCTCCGCCGTGCAGACCCTCTCCCGTCTCAACCGCACCGCCGACCGCAAGAACCAGGCCGACCTCGCGGTCCTGGACTTCGCGAACGAGGCCGAGGACATCCGGGACGCGTTCCGCCCGTACTTCGAGGAGGCCAACACCCTCCCCTCCGACCCGAACCTGCTCTACACCGCGCAGAGCGCGGTCATGTCGGCGCCGATCATCTCCGAATCGGAGATGGACGAGTTCGCCGCCGCGTACTTCGCGGCGAAGGACAAGGCAGCCGGTTCGCAGGCCAAGTGGGAAAAGTTGCACGCCGAGCTGTACCGGCTCCTCTCCCCCGCCGTCGCCCGCTTCACGCCCCTCCTGCAGAGCGAGGAGGACGACGATGTGGAGACGGCGGAGGAGTTCCGCTCGAACCTCAACGACTACGTACGCAAGTACGGCTTCCTCGCGCAGATCGTCCCGTACCGCGACGCCGAGCTGGAACGGCTCCACCTCTACGGCCGCTACCTCCTCAACCGGCTCCCCCGCCGCGCTGACGGTGGCGTCGACATAGGGGAGATCGACCTCAGCCACTTGCGGGTGGAGAAGACCGGCGAGGTGGACATCTCCCTCTCCCCCGAGGGCGCGACCGAACTCCCCGGCTTCGGCGAGGGTGCGGGCGGCGCGGTGGAGGCGGAGAAGTCGCTGCTGTCGGAGCTGATCGAGCAGTTCAACGCCAAGTTCGGTACGGACTTCACCGAGGAAGACGTCCGGAAGCCGTTCAAGAAGACCACGGACGACCCGAAGGTCCGGGCGGCGGCCGTCGTCAACGACGAGGCCAACTTCGGCAAGGTCTTCGACCGGGCCTTCGCCGACAACATGGCCGACCACATCGAGACGACAGCCGGCATAGGGCGCCAGTACTTCGGCCCCGACAAGAGCTTCCGGTCCAACCTGGACCGCAGCGCGCGTCGGGCGGCGTGGCGGATGATCCGCCGCGACGAGGGCGTGGACGAGTAGTCCCCGTACGGACGGGAGGGCCCCGCCGCAACGCCGGTACGGCACGCGGCGTGACCCTCCCGCCTACGTTGCTCAGCAGGCTACGTGGCCGACAAACCCAGCCCACGCGCCAGGGCTAACGGTCAGCACGGGACCACTGACCATCTTCGAGTCCCGGATGTGTACGTGAGTGACAGCGGCAGCGAACTCCACGCACTCGCCGCCGTTGCCAGTGCTGTAGCTGCTCTTACGCCAAGCGACCTCGACACACTCGCCGCCTTCGCCGCTGCTATAGCTGCTTTTGAACCAAGCCGATTCAGGCACGCTCGGCACATCCATCCGGCTCATCATTCTTCTCCCAGGAGTCCCTCGACGACGTCCAGCGATTCACGCGGGGTCAGGGCCTGAGCTCGGATGATCCCATACTGCTCCTCGACATCCCGTACCACCGCCCGGTCGGTATGCAGACGGCTGTCTCGCTGAACCTCAACGTATGCCATCCTCCGCCCGTCGTGTTTCTCGATCAAGGTAAACGGCCCGGCTAGACCGCAGTGCTCCATCCGGTCAGTCGGCATTAACTGGACTTCCACGTTACGTCGATGCCCATGAAGCATGATCTGTTCCAGCTGGCCCTGGAGCACAGCCGGCCCTCCAATAGGCCGTCGCAGCACCGACTCCTCGATGACGAAACTGAGAGTCGGCATGGGTTTGCGAGCGAAGATCGCTTGACGAGCCATACGAGCCGATACACGCTGCTCGATCGTCTCCTCGTCAAGAAGCGGACGGCGCATTGTGAACACAGCGCGTGCGTACGCCTCTGTCTGCAGCAGGCCTGGCACAGCCAGCGCAGCGTAGACGTGAAGGCTTACAGCCTCCGCCTCCAGGCGCGCCATGTCACGGAAGAACGCCGGATACTGGGACCGCGCGACCTCCTCCTTAAGCGCCAGCAACAGTCCCCCGGCGTCCAGCACCTGATCCGCCTTGTCAATGAACCCCGGCTGAGGAATCCGCCGCGCCTGCTCGAACGACGCGACCGACTGCGCCGCGTATCCCACCCGTTTCCCGAATTCCACCCGATCGAGCCCGGCCCGCGTTCGCAACAGCTTCAACTGCCGCCCGAACGCGACCATCACGCCGGATCCCGCCCCGTCCTCCGGTCGCTTCCCGGACTCGGAGCCCGCCCCCGATTCCGTACCCGTACCCGCTTCGTCCTGCGCCATCGCCACCCGCCTGTCCCACGTACGTACACGCCGAACGCCCGCCACGTACAAGCAGCCCGCGACGGCGCGTCACCCCTGGTCACGCTACGCCACCAGACGTCACCGTGGAGCCATGACCAGCAAGCCACCACTCCCCGTACGCCCCATCCGCACCACCCAACCCCGCTCCCCCTGGCACCACTTCACGATGTGCTTCACCGCCACCCCACGCGGCGCCCGCCTCGCCCGACGCCTGGCAGCGGAACGTCTCGACACCTGGGGCATCCCCTACGGCAGCGACGCCCACGACGCGTTGACGCTGGTCGTCTCCGAACTCGGCGCCAACGCCGTGCGCCACGGTCTGGTCCCCGGACGCGACTTCCGCCTCCGGCTGTCCGCCGAAGGCAGGACCGTACGCGTCGAGGTCACCGACACCCGCGGCGAGAGCATCCCCGCCCTCGCCGAACCCTCGGACGAGCTGGAGGGAGGCCGCGGCCTGCTCCTGGTGGCCGCACTCACGGACCGCTGGGGCTGGTATCCGTGCGAGGACGGGCCGGGCAAGACCATCTGGGCCGTGCTGGACGTGGGACCGGCATAGGTCCTCGTGACAACACACACGGTGCCCGTGCACCGGGACGTGGGCGGCCAGGAACGAGGCGAGCGCTGCGGCGGTGGCGTTCTCGGCCCGTACGCGTACGGGGAGGCTGCGGATGCTGCGGGCCAGCAGGAGGCTGTCTCGGGGGCGATCATCTGGCCGAGGCTCTTGCGCCACACCGTCACCGGCGCCAGCAGTTCGGCGTGGCCGATGAGCGCGCCGGCGGCCATGCCGGAGGAGAACGCCAGGGCCTGCTCGCCTTCTTCGAGGTCCGCGAGTTTCGCCTCCAGTGAGCGGATGGTGGGGTTGAGTCCGTAGCGGGTGTAGAGGTTGCCCGCCTTGCGGCCTTCCACCACGTCGAGGAGGCCGGCGGTGGCGTCGAAAACGAACGACGAGTGCCCGTAGAGCGGGGCGTGGATCGCCCCTTGCGGGTCACGGGTCTCGCCCGCGTGCACGCTGCGGGTGCAAGGCCGTGCCGGGGGGTGCCGAACCAGCCGGTCACGTAGGGCGCCGTGGCTGCCGCGACGCGGGGGTCGACCGGCGTGGTGGCGTTGTAGTCGAGGTAGACGGGCCCGTCGGCCAGGGCCGGGTGGGCCGGTGGCGGGCTGCTCGTCATGCCAGGTCTCCGGCGGTCACCGGCATCTCGGCCAGACGCCACTCCAGCATGCCGTCGTTGAGCCGGATCGCCTTGCGGCCCCGCTCGGTCAGCAGCCGCACCGCGTCATAGGCCAGCACGCAGTACTCGCCCCGGCAGTACACGACGATTTCCGCCCCCTCCGGGAGTTCGTTGATCCGCCCGGCGAGCTCTTCGGCCGGGATGGAGACCGCCCCGGGTATGTGCCCGGCCAGATACTCCTCCACCGGCCGCACATCGAGCAGTGCCACTTCGCCGGCCTCTACGCGCGCACGCAGTTGCTCGCGGGTGACCTCCGGCCCTTCCTCGTCGCCGAGGTAGGCGGCACGCGCCGGACCCACGGCCGCCTGATGGGCCTCGGCGACCTTGCGCAGCAGCGCGAACAACTGCGCCACATCGTCGCCGGCCAGCCGGTAGTGAATCCGCACGCCCTCGCGGCGGGTGACGACGAACCCGGCCTGCTTGAGCGTCTGCAGATGAGCCGAGGCGGTCGTCAGGTTCAGCCCGGCCGCCTTCGCCAGGGCGTCGACGGTCCGTTCGCCCTGCGCGAGCAGATCGAGCAGTTCCAGCCTCTTTCCGCTGGCCAGCGCCTTGCCGCTCGCCGCGAACGCGTCATACAGCCGCGCCTTGCTGCTCACCGTGATGGTCTCCGACATGACATCCTCCATAAATCCATGGAATATAGTGAGTATACGGGGGGTGGTGGGTGCCACCCCGGCGCTGCCCCTTTTGGAGGGCACGGTGGGCTTCAACGACGAGAACCTGATACCCCTGGTCGATGAGGGGCTGGGCAACAGCGCCTACCTGGCGGACCTCGGAGATAGCCGGGCGCTGGCGGTCGACGCCACGCGAGACGTACGAGCCCTGCGCGGCGCCGCGGCCAAGCGCCGGCTGACGGTGGTGTTCGCAGCCGACACGCACCTGCACGCCGACTTCCTCACCGGCGCCCTCCAGCTCGCGCACGACGACGGCGCCACCGTGCTGGCCTCCGCCGCCGGCGACCGCACCTTCCCCCACACACCGCTGGCCGACGGGCAGGAGGTGGACCTGGGCGGACTCACCCTGCGGGCGCTGGCGACCCCGGGCCACACCGACGAGCACCTGTCCTACCTGCTGCTGGACGGACGCCGCGAGCTGGGGGTGTTCACCGGCGGCTCGTTGATCGTGGGCTCGGCCGCCCGCACCGACCTGCTCGGGCACGAGCGGGCCGAGGAACTGGCCCGTGCCCAGTACCGCTCCCTGCACCGCCTGGCCACCCTCCCGGACGCCACCGCGGTATGGCCCACCCACGGCGCGGGGTCGTTCTGCTCCGCCCCGCCCGGCGCGGAACGCACCACCACCATCGGCGCCCAGAAGACATCAAACGCCCTCCTCGCCGCGCCCGACGAGGACGCGTTCGTGGCGGCGCTGCTGGGCAGCCTGGGCTCCTACCCCGCCTACTTCTCCCGCCTCGGAGTGATCAACCGGCACGGCCCCGCGCCCATCACCGCCGAACCCGTCCTGCCGGCCCTTTCTCCCGAGCAGGTGCGCGCCCTGATCCGCGAGGGCGCCTGGGTCATCGATGTCCGGCCCGTGGCCGCCTTCGCCGCCGGCCACATCCCCGGCGCGATCTCCATCGCGCTGCGCGACCAGTTCGCCACCTGGCTCGGCTGGATCCTGCCCGACGATGCGCCCTTGGTGTTCGTGGCCGGCCCCGGCCAGGACCTCGCCGAGATCACCTGGCAGGCGGCCAAGATCGGCTACGAGCGCCTCGCCGGGCACCTGGCCGGCGGCATGGCCGCCTGGGCAGCCGACGGCGAACGACAGCAGCGCATCGACCTGCTCGCCCCCGGCCGGATCGCCCACAGGCCCGTTCTGGACGTCCGTCAGACGGCCGAGCACACCGCCGGGCACATCCCCGGCGCGGTCCACATCGAACTCGGTGACCTGACCGCCCGCGCCGACCAGGCCCCGGCCGGCGCCGTGGTCGCCTGCGGGCACGGTGAGCGCGCCATGACCGCCGCCAGCCTCCTGCAACGAGCCGGGCAACATGACCTGGCCGTCCTCGACGGCGGCCCCACCGACTGGGCCGCCGCGCACGGCAAGCCGCTGACCGCCGGCCCCAGCCCCCAGGAGCAGCGGTGACCAGCATGTCGGCCCCGCACCAGCCGCGCCGGCGGCCGGTGCGGCTGGGACTGCGCGAGAACTGGCCCCAGTTCACCCTGCTGGTCATCGTCAACGCCTGCGTCGGCGGCGTCGTCGGCCTGGAACGCACCACCACCCCGCTGATCGGCACCCGCGTCTTCCACCTGACCAACGACCTGGCAGTCTTCGCCTTCATCATCGCCTTCGGCGTCACCAAAGCTCTCACCAACCTCGCTGCGGGCGCCCTGACCGCCCGCTTCCGCCGCAAGCAACTGCTGGTCGCCGGCTGGCTGATCGGCACCCCCGTCCCGTTCGCCCTGGCCTACGCCCCGGGGTGGGACTGGATCGTCGCCGCCAACGTACTGCTCGGCATCAACCAGGGCCTGACCTGGTCGATGACCGTCAACATGAAGATCGACCTCGTCGGCCCGGCCCGCCGCGGCCTGGCCACCGGACTCAACGAGGCCGCCGGCTACACCGCGGTCGGCGCCACCGCCCTGATCACCGGCTACCTGGCCACCGCCTACGGACTGCGCCCCGCCCCCGAACTCATCGGCGTCATCTTCGTCGCCGCCGGTCTCGTCCTGTCCGTACTCCTGGTACGCGACACCGCCGACCACGTCGCCCTGGAGAGTGCCCAGCACCCCAACCCCAGCGGCCGGCCCGAGGAGACCCCGGGCTTCCGAGAGGTGTTCGCCCGTACCTCCTGGCGCGACCGCAGCCTGCGCGGCGGCAGCCAAGCAGGACTGGTCAACAACCTCAACGACGGCCTGACCTGGGGCGTCTTCCCTTTGCTGTTCACCCAGCACGGCCTGAGCATCGCCGCGGTCGGCCTGATCAAGGGCATCTACCCGCTGCTGTGGGGAATCGGCCAGATCGGCACGGGACAACTCGCCGACCGCTACGGCCGCAAACCCCTCATCGTCGCCGGCATGCTCATCCAGGCCGCCGGCTTCGTCCTCGCCCTCGCCCTGATCAGCCACCCGCTCCTGGCCGGCATCGCCTCCGCCATCGCCCTGGGAATCGGCACCGCCATGGTCTACCCGGCCCTGATCGCCGCCGTCAGCGACCACGCCCACCCGGCCTGGCGCGCCAAGGCCCTGGGCGCCTACCGCTTCTGGCGCGACCTCGGCTACGCCCTTGGCGCCCTGGTCGCCGGCATCGTCGCCGAAACCGCCGGGCTGAACGCCGCCGTCATCGCCGCCGCCGCGCTCACCGCCGGCTCCGGCCTGCTCGCCGCCCGCTGGATCACCGAACGCCACCACGCAGGAGTCCGGCCATGAACCGCCTGCCCTGCGCCACCCAGGGCCGCACCGCAACCGCCGTCGCCGGCTGCCACCACTGCGGCGCCGCCATCTGCCAAGACCACGCCCGGACCGACCACACCCCCCCGACCGGCTCCGCCCACGGCCGCACCCGTCGCATCCACTGCACCGACTGCGCCACCGCAGGCGTAGCCGCCGCCGAAACCGAAGCCTGACACCGTCCGGATCAGTCCGGCGCTGCCGGCGGCCGCCGGCAGCCGTGCAGGCGTGGGCGTGGTGGTGGGCCAGAGCCGAGTGCGGGTCGGTGTCGTCGTGGCCGGTGTCCGGGCCAGCGTGTACGAGAGCAGCGGTCAGTCGGGGCATGGCGTGCAGGAGTGTTCGGCGTCGACGGCGATCTGGTGGGCGTCGCGGACACTGAGGTCCCCGGCCACGACGATGGCGACCTCGGCCCGCAGTTGGTGACCGATCCACCGCATCCGCAGTTCACCACGGTTAAGTCTTGACTGTATCAACCTGGGGGTGAATACAGCAGAGGCTTTACTATCTATGGATGGATATCTCCTCGCCGGCGGTCGCGATCGACGTGGCTGCCCTTGAACGCATCGGACTGGCGCTGGCTGACGGCACCCGCAGGCGGCTGCTGCTGAGGCTTCTGGAAGGCCCGGCCTATCCGGCCGATCTCGCCGACCAGCTGGGACTGACCCGGGGCAACGTCTCCAACCACCTGGGGTGCTTGCGCGGATGCGGCCTGGTGCGCAGTGAAGCGGTCGGACGCCGGGCTCTGTACCGGATCTCCGATCCCCGCCTCGCCCACGCACTGGCCGAACTCGCTGCCCTGACCTTGCTGGTGGAACACGGCACCGCCACGGAGCCGGCCGCTCCCGCAGCCGAGCTCGCGGGCGACTGCGTCATCGATTCGGGCTGCTGCCCGCCAGCGCTGGACACCACCGAACCCGACAAGGAAGCGACACGTGGCTGAGCAGAGCACCACCCCCGGCATGCTGTCCCTGACTCCAGCCCGCGTCAGGACTCAGTCGCCCGACACCTGCACAGACGACTGCTGCACGCCTTCGCCGCCCGAGAGCGTGCCGACCGCAATCGACGACTGCTGCGGCCCGGCCGGTCACGCCGGAGAAACGGACGAGTGCGGTGCGCCGGAGCCTGTCCGCGGCGCCGCATGGCTGCGCAGCGCCCGCCGTGCGAAGGTGCTGGCCTGGGCGAGCCTGACCTGGATGACGCTCGAAGGCGCGCTCGGCCTGTTCACCGGTATCCGGGCAGGGTCCATCGGACTGGTCGGGTGGGCGTTGTCGTCGGTCGTCGAGGGACTGGCGAGCGTCATCGTCATCTGGCGTTTCACCGGAGCGCGCACCCACTCCGCCCATGCCGAAGCAACGGCACAGCGCGCGGTGGCGGTCAGCTTCTGGCTGCTGGCCCCCTACGTCGGGGCTCAGTCCGTCGTCGATCTCATGGGCGGCAGTCACCCGTCGACCACCTCGCTGGGCATCGCCCTGACGATCTCCAGCATCGTCCTCATGCCTGCGCTCGGTATCGCCAAACGGAGGCTCGGCAAGCACCTGGACTCCGGGGCGACCGCCGGCGAAGGCGCCCAGAACCTCCTGTGCGCTTACCTCGCGGCCGGTGTCCTGGCAGGTCTGCTGGCCAACACGACGCTCGGCTGGTGGTGGCTCGACCCCATCGCCGGACTCGCCGTCGCGACCATCGCTGTCTTCGACGGCCGCCGCGCCTGGCGCGGCGACGACTGCTGCTGACGCACGACCCCCGGGACCGGTACCTGCCGTCGGCGCACGGATGAGTCTGCGGCCGCAGCAGCCGCTCCCGACTGCAGGCTGTAGCCAGGGCAGCGGAGACCCGGCGCCCTACTCCTCGTCGTCCTCGTCGAGTCCAGCGGCGTCCGGGTCCCGCAGGGGCCGCAGGCCGCCGCCGGCCGGGGTGGAGGCGGTGAAGCTGTAGCGGCCGAGCACATTGAGGTTGCGGTGCAGTGACGCGCCCAGGCGTCGAACGAGCGTCGCCTGGGGATCCGCGTCCCATGGCTTGTTCAAACATCCCCCTGCCCATGCGTGATATCAGCGCTACTCAGCGTATAGACCGCTCAGGAGTGCGTCTACGCACCACGATTTCCCCGGCGGGCGCGACACCCGGCGTGACTGGAAAGTGACGCACCCGGCAAGTCCAGCACGCTGCCGCTGGACTGGAGATCGCCGGACCGGAGAGACTTGCCCCCAGTCAAATCGGGTCGACGCGCCGCAATACGCGTCGGCCCGTACACGCACGCACGGGGGCAATGTGCCACAGCAGCCGCAGCCGATCGCCGGTCGTTACGAACTCCTGGAGGAGATCAACAGCGGCGGCATGGGGGACGTGTGGCGCGGCTACGATGCGGTGCTCGACCGGCCCGTCGCCGTGAAGGTGATCCGCCAGCAGGCCGTCGCGGGCTCCCCGCAGCTGGCAGCGGAGTTCGCCAAGCGGTTCAAGCGGGAGGCGCGGATCACCGCGCGGATCCAGCACCCCGGGGTGCCGCAGGTGTACGACGCGGTGCTCGACGACACGGACACCGCCTACGAGCGGCTGTTCCTCGTCATGGAGCTGGTCGACGGCGTTCCGCTGTCCTCGTACATCCACCCGGAGCACCCGCTACCGGTGAGCTGGGCGGTTGCCGTGGCGGCGCAGGTGGCCACCGTGCTGTCGTACGCGCACGAGGTGCCGGTGATCCACCGAGATCTCAAGCCCAGCAACATCCTGGTCGCCCGCGACGGGACGGTGAAGGTCCTCGACTTCGGCATCGCGGCGATCCTGCGGACCGACGTCACCAAGCTGACGGCGACCGGCAGCCCCATCGGGACCTACCAGTACATGGCGCCGGAGCAGGTACGCGGCGGACGGACCACCCCGCAGACCGATCTGTACGCACTCGGCTGTGTGCTGCACGAACTGCTCAGCGGACGGCTGCTGTTCACGGCCGACAGCGAGTACATGGTGATGCACCAGCACGTCAACGCCGCCCCCATCCCGCTGCGCGAACTGCGCCCCGACGTGCCGGCGGCGCTGGAGGACCTCGTCCTGCACCTGCTGCTCAAGGCGCCGGAGGCACGGCCCGCCGATGTGCAGGAGGTGTATGAGCGGTTGCGGCCTTTCCTGCCGCCGCCCGGGGAGAAGGCCGTGCCGGGCGAGACGGGGCCGGAGGGGGCGCCCGACCCGACGGGAATCTTCCGCAACCCGTACGCACCGCGTGCCCGTGCGGGGGCGGGCAGAGTCGCGGCCACTCCGGGCGGTCCCGATGCCGTGCCTGCCGCGCCCGCGCCCGTACCCGCGCAGCTGCGGGAGGAGATCAACGAGGCGTACGCGCACTCCGACGCGCTGCTGGCGGAGGAGCGGTTTGCGCAGGCCGCCGAGGTGCTGGGCGAGATCATCGAACCCGCAGCCCGCGCTCTCGGATCGGAGAACCGCAAGGTACTTGAGCTGCGCATGCAGCGGGCCGCAATCCGGCTGCTCGGCGCGGACTACCGGGCCGCGCTGCCCGAGTTCGACGCCCTCGCCGACGCGTACGCGCGCACCGGCGGCCCCACCAGCGAGCGAGCGCGCGCCTGCCGCGCCCAGGCTGCCCGCTGCCGCGCCGAGCTCGGCCAGGTCACCGACGCGCTGGCCACGCTGCGGAACGTCCTCGACGTCGTGCGGGCGGTCGACGGTGATGTGAGCGAGGAGGCCGTCGAGTTGCGGCGGGACATCGGGATGCTGCTGCTCGCGCAGGGACAGGCTGCCGAGGTCCACGCGATCCTCGAACCGCTCCACGACGATCTGCGTCTGGTGTTCGGGCCGGATGACGAGATGACCGAAGAGGTCGCCGAGGCGCTGGCCCTGATCCGCCTCGACCTCGACGGGCCGACCGCCTGAACCGCCATATCCCCTTCGCCCGCTCTTCCGGAGAGGCCCCTCATGCCCCACCTCGCGTTCGACATCGGTTTCTGCGCGCAGCTCGGCAAGCTCCAAGGCACCGTGAAGCAGGGGGTGTTCGACGCGTGGGAGAAGTTCGAACGGCTCACCCTTGACCAGCTGTTCAAGGACCCTGGGCTGAAGCTGGAGTCGCTGAAGCGCGCCCGCGATCCGCATATCCGCACCATCCGTGTCGACCAGGGGACGCGGGGCGTCGTCCTCGCGCCGGACAGCGGGGACACCTACGTACTGCTGCGGGTGATGCCGCACGACAAGGCGATCGACTGGGCGATCAAACAGAAGGCCAGTATCAACGCGGTCACCCGGGCGGTGGAGATCCGGGACATCGCGATGCTCGACGAGCTCACCCCGGCGTACGAGCGCATCGCGCCGGCCCCCGACCAGCGGCTGTTCGCGCACGTCTCCGACGGTGACCTGTCCGCGCTCGGCATCGACGGGACCACTCTGCTCCAGGCCCGCGTCCTCACGGACCTGGAGCAGTTGGAGGTCTTCGCGCCGTACTTCCCGCAGGACCAGCGGGAAGTCCTGGAGTACCTGGCGGCGGGCTTCGGCGTGGAGGAGGTGTGGCGGGACGTGGTGTCCGTCAGTCTCGCCAGCGCGCCCGCCGAGGACGCCCCGGTGGACACCACCGACTTCGCGACCGCCATCCAGCGCACCCGTACCCGGATCGCGCTCGTCACGGCATCCGAGGAACTGCGGGACATCCTCGACAAGCCGTTCGCTGCCTGGCGGGTGTTCCTCCATCCCTCGCAGCACAAGGTCGCCTACCGGGCCTCGTACTCCGGGCCCGCCCAGGTCACGGGAGGGCCGGGCACGGGCAAGACAGTCGTGGCCCTGCACCGCGTACGCCATCTGCTGCGGTACCTGCGCGATGGTGAACGCATCCTGCTGACCACGTACACCAACGCTCTCGTCGCCGCTCTGCGCGCCGGACTTGCCGCACTGGTCGAGGACGAGTCGCTGCGCGACCGGGTGGACATCATGACCGTCGATGCGTTCGCCGCCCGCGTCGTGTCGACCTCGCGGCGGCCGCTGCGCGGGGGCGAGGAGGAGGCACGCTGGGTGCAGGCCGCGAAGGCCACCGGGTTCACCGGCACCCCGCAGTTCCTCGGCCAGGAGTACAAGCACGTCGTCCTCGCGCAGAATCTGCGGACTCTGGACGCGTACAAGGAGTGCGAGCGGCGCGGACGCGGCAGCGCACTGCCCACATCGGCCCGCGAGTTGGCGTGGCGCACGATCGAGGAGTTCACCGGCCGGCTCACCGTCGACGGGCTCCGTACCTACCTCGGTACCTGCGCCGAGGCAGCGGATCTACTGGAGTACGGCGGGGCGCGTTACCGGCACGTCGTCGTCGACGAGGCACAGGACCTGCACCCAGCGCAGTGGCGGCTGTTGCGCACGGCCGCCCCGGTCAGTCCAGATGACCTGTTCATCGCGGGCGACCCGCACCAGCGCATCTACGACTCGAAGGTGTCCCTGAAGGCGGTCGGGATCAGGGTCGCGGGCCGCTCGACGAAGATGCGCAGGAACTACCGCTCGACGCACGAGATCCTCAGCTGGTCCACCGCACTCCTCGTCGGCCGCCCCTTCGAGCAACTCGCCGACGACGCCCGAAACGAAACCTTGCTCGGCTACCGCTCGTCCCTGCACGGCAGCGGGCCCGAAGCGTACGGCGCGGACACCGAGGACGCTGAACTGGACGCGCTGGTACAGCGGGTCCGCGGCTGGCTCGACAGCGGAATCGCCCCGGGCGAGATCGGGGTGAGTGCCCGGTTCAACAAGAACTGCGACCACGCGGCGGAGCGGCTCAGGGCAGCGGGCGTCCCCGCGATCCGCCTGCGGGGTGACGCCCCGTCGGACGGGGAAGCCGTGCAGGTCGGTACGATGCACTCGTTCAAGGGGCTGGAGTACCGGTGCGTCGCGGTCATCGGGGTGAGCGACGGCGCCCTGCCGTACGCGAGAGCCGTTACCCCGGCCGATGTCGACCGCCTCCAGCACGAGACGGATCTCCTTGCGGAACGCTGCCTGCTGTTCGTCGCTTGTACGCGGGCACGGGACGGGCTGTACGTGTCGTGGTCGGGCCAGCCGAGTGAGTTCCTGGTGGAGGCCGGGGTCTGAAGTCTCCCGAAGACGGCCCGACCGTCACCGGGCGCCGGCCCCCGGCCTCAGCCTGCCGGCCCTTCTGTCGTGCCACCCAACGTGACGACGAAGGGGTCGTCCGGGTTGGCTCCCGCCTCGACCGCGCCTCACGGGGACAGTTGTCGAGCGTGTGAAAACAGACCCAGCGCTGGGAGAGCCCCACCGCATCGCTGCGAGTTCCTCGGACGTACCGTTCTGGGCATCGGTCTTCACAGCGGACGCTGTCCGTTGGTTCCCGAAGACCGCCGCTGACCACGGTGGCAGGCCGGCTGACGACTTCGCTGGCGAGCGACGCCTACGAGCTTCGTGCCGGTCGTCCATATCACGGCAATCATGCCGGACGGCAGCTTGCGCACTCCCCTGCGAAGTCGGCCGACCTTGAGGAATCATGCTGTTCATGGCTCAGCTCGAAGCACGCGAAGTTCCGCTCCACAAGGTCTTCTGCAGCGACTACGACTTCCGGATCCCTGACTACCAGCGCCCCTACGCGTGGGAGACCGAGCAGGCGGAGCAGTTGCTTGCCGACCTGGAAGAAGCCCTTTTTCGTGGCAACGGGGAGCCTTACTTCCTCGGTTCCCTGGTGCTCGTCAAGGACAGCCGTACCGCTGATGCGGACGTCATCGACGGTCAGCAGCGGTTGACGACTTTGACCATCCTGCTGGCCGTGTTACGCGACCTGGCACAGCAGCCCGACGTGGTGACCAACCTGGTGGCGATGATCGCCGAACCGGGGAACACTGTCCTGGGGCTGAAAGCCAAACCCCGGCTGACTCTGCGTCCCCGGGACGCCGACTTCTTCCGCCAGTACATTCAGACCCTGGGATCCATCGAGAAGCTCTTGGACCTCAATCCGCACACGCTGAAGACTGACGCACAAAGGGCGCTCCAGGCCAATGCAAGGGTGCTGCATGCAAAGCTGACAACCCGCACGGACGAGCAACGCCTCGCGCTGTGCACTCTGATGGGTGTCCAGACGTTCCTCGTCGCGGTCAGTACCCCTGACCTGGACAGTGCCCACCGGATCTTCAGCGTGATGAACTCCAGGGGCCTGGATCTGTCACCTGCGGACATTTTCAAGGCGCACGTCATCGGAGACATCGACGACGACGCATCGGAGACCTACGCCACTCGGTGGGAGGATGCAGAGGAAAGCCTCGGCCGTGATGACTTTTCGGACTTGTTTCTCCATATCCGCATGATCTTCTCCGGCGAGCGCGCCCGGCAGGAGTTGCTCAAGGAGTTCCAGACGCAGGTCCTGGACCACTACAAGCGCGGACGGGGGAAGGATTTCGTCGACGACGTCCTCGTCCCGTACGCCGAGGGTTTCGCTGTGATCCGCGATCAGAGATACTCGGCCGGCGATGGCTCGGATGAGGTCAACCTGTGGTTTCGGCGGCTCCTGCAACTGGACAACAACGACTGGTGGCCCGCTGCCCTGTGGGCACTGCGTCACCATGGGGACGATCCGGAATGGCTGTGTTCCTTCTTCGGTTCGCTCGAGCGCCTGGCTGCGAGCATGTTCATCCGTCGCGTGTACACCACTCCTCGCGTACAACGCTTCGCCGAACTCCTCAAGGAACTGTCGGCCTCCACGGGCCTTGGCTCCCCTTCTCTCCAACTGACCGAGCGCGAACGGGCCGAGACCCTTCATCGCCTTGACGGTGACGTCTACTACGAGACCAGAACGCGTCGGTACATCCTGTTGCGGCTTGACGAGTTGGTGGCCGAGAAGGATGTCATGGCTACGTACGACGCTCCGCGCATCACGGTCGAGCATGTACTTCCGCAGAATCCGGGGCCTGGGTCACAGTGGCTGGCCGACTTCACCGTGAACGAGCGCGCTCAGTGGACACACAGGCTGGCCAATCTGGTTCTGCTCAGCCGGACAAAGAACTCGCAGGCCCAGAACCTCGACTTCGCCGTCAAGAAAGAGAAGTACCTCAAGCGGGGCGTTGTCACTTTTCCCCTGACGACCCAGGTACTGGGACAGGACACCTGGACACCTGTACTGCTTGAGAAGCGGCAGTCCGAGCTGCTCGGCTTGCTCACCTCGGAGTGGCGGCTGTAACCAGGCGTGCCGTCATCGCGCTTGTAGGGGCCATCGGTAGGTTCGCGCACATCGCCTGACGGGGCGTCTGACCCAACACCAGATGGACACGTTTCCCGGTGACCTCAGCCACGCTGTCCGCGCCCCGGAAAGAAGCGCTCTCCAGGCCGCGGATGGTGCGGTGGTTCGGGCAGGTGAGGGCCGTCCGGCTCGTTCAGCTATGGAGAAACTCCAGGAGGTCCTGGTTGAACCTCTCCTTGTCACCGGGGACGAGCGCGATGCCGTGGGAGCCGCCCTCGTACACCTTGAGCATCGCGTTCGGGATGATCTCCGCACTCTTGCGGGCGGTGGCGTCGATGGGAACGATCTGATCGTCGTCGCCGTGGACGACGAGCGTGGGGATGTCGAACTTCTTGAGGTCGTGGTAAAAGTCCGTCGAGGCGAAGGCGTCCACGCAGTCGACTCCTCCCTCGATGGTCTGGGCCATTCCCATGGACCAGAAGGCGTCCTTGTTACCCTGGGTGACCTGGTGGCCGTCCCGGTTCGCACCGAAGAAGCCGACGGCCATGTCCTTCCAGAACTGCGAGCGCTCCGCGAGGATGCCGCTCTTGATGTCGTCGAAGACGCTCTGTGGCACGCCCTCAGGGTTGCCGGGGCCCTGGAGCATCAGGGGCGTGATGGCGGAGAGCAGTACGGCGGACCGGAGCCGGCCGGTGCCATGGCGGCCGATGTAGCGGGCCAGTTCGCCGCCGCCCATCGAGTGGGCGACCAAGGTGACGTCGCGCAGGTCGAGTTCGGTGAGGAGATCGTTGAGGTCGTCGGCGAAGGTGTCGAAGTCGTAGCCGTTGTACACCGGCGTGGAGCGTCCGTGGCCGCGTCGGTCGTGCGCGATGCCGCGGAAACCGGCATCGGCGACGGCCTTGAGCTGGTCCTGCCAGGCGTCGCCGTTGAGCGGCCAGCCGTGGAGGAAGACCACGGGGCGGCCCTGTCCCCAGTCCTTGTAGAAGATCTCGACACCGTCGCGTGTGGCAACCGTAGGCATGTGATCGTCCTTCCGTAAGGGTGGTCCCCACCGTACGAGGGCAGTCGCAGACTGTGAGTATTTCCCACCTCGTCCGAGCCGGCCTGTCGGAGAACGAGGGCCGGTTCGTACGGCCGAAAGCTTCCGGATCGTCGTCGACCACGACGAACCGCCCCTGAAGAACGCGGACACCTTGGTGATCGCCACCCAGGAGCCATCGGAGCACCTGGGCCGCCACCCACTGGGGATCCGCCCCCACTCCCCGGCCGCTGGTCCACGACCCGTCCGGCTTCCGGCGCTCCCGGGCCTGGACACTCTTGGCTTGCGACTTCTTCGAGCGCCTGATCCCCCTACGCCGCGAGCGTGTCCAGGATCTCCGCGACCGGGATGGGATCCATAGGGCCGATGTGTGACGCCCCGGGAAAATCGTGCACGCGGAAGCTGTTGCCGGGCGTGAACGCGTCGGCTTCCGCGATCATTCTGTCCTGGAGTGCGGTGGCGATCGTCCGGTCCCTGCCGAAACGCAGATAGGTGCGGGGAAGGCGTCCCCAGCTGCCGGCCCGGCCGACCGCTCGGCCCGCATAAGCGGCGACGGGCTCGTCGGTCTGCAGGCCGGCCAGTACCCGGCGGAATTCGGCGTCGGGGTAGTCCGCGCAGATCATCTCCTTCAGGAGGGCCAGCTCACGGCTGTCACCTGTCCGGAAGTTCAGTCGTAGTACACCGAGCCGGTCCGGGTCACCCACCGTCAGCTCGACCGGGCTGACGGCGTTCGCGTTCTCGGGCGCCGCCGTGCAGGCGTCCGCTGTGGGCAGGACACGGCTGGGACAGAAGGCCGCCATGTAGCAAATGTGGTGCAGCAGATGCGGGACGGCATCGCCGACACGGCTGACGGATACGCCACCCAGGCTGTGCCCGACCAGCACCACCGGGCCGTTCCGTGCCGCCCGCCGCACGATGCCCGTGACGCGCGCCTCATAGTCCTCCAGCCCGAGGCCCTTCAGCGGGGAAAGCTCGGCCGCCATCGCTTTCAGGTCCTGCCGCTGATACGACTCCGGCACGAAAGCCTCCGCGCCATGCCGCGGCTGGTCCACCATGACGACGCGGTGACCGCGCAGCGTCAGCTCACGCGCGATCGGCATCCAGAACGCGCCGGCGCTGTGGGTACCGTGCACCAGCACATAAGTGGTGAGCCCGCGACGCGGGTCCGCTGCGGCCGGCGAGCTTCCCAGCCCGGTGGCCAATGCCACGCCCCCCACCGCGAGTCCCAGCCCACGCAATGCCGTCCGCCGGGTGGCACCTGATCGTTCTTCGTTCGTCGCATTCATCATGAGCACGACGCTATGAGAGGCCCACTCGGCCCGCCAGCGGTCCAGCACCACCACAGGGGTAGACCCAACACCACCTTCCAATGCAGCCGTTCCGCGTGGTCCGGAAGCGCGGAACTCCCGTGATCAAGGACAGAAGGTCATCTTCGTTCCGGCATCGCGCCAGGTAACGGCGAGCCATCCGGACAACAGGTGACGATCACCTCAGACGGGCGACCTCGAAATTGCCCTGGCTTCGAACCCGTGCCGTTTCGGCAGCACCTTGCCCGGGTTCGGCGGAACATACGGGCCTTGGGCGCTGGGGCGTCGCGGGAGGCGCGTCGCACTGAGGCCGCAGGAAGCCTGTGCCCGGGGACTCGGGGCCGGCGTCGTCCGTCACCGCGTGATCGACTCCAGAGAGCGGCCGCTGGTAGCCGTCGCCAGCGCCAGCGTCATCACGCACCCGGCTGCCAGCACTGCACAGATCAGCGTGAACACCCCGGCGAAGTGCAGCGAGGTGTAGGTGGTGCCGATGATGAGCGGCGCGACGATTCCGCCGACGCGGCTGAAGGCGTCGGAGGTGGCTGCCGCCATCGAGCGCAGCCCGGTCGGATAGACCTCGGGCAGGTACGTGTACAGGGGCGCGTAAAGGCCGTTGAGGAAGAAGCCCAGCGCGATGCTCAGGCCCAGGACCATGCCGTTGCTGTCGGCCTGCGAGAGCAGAAAGGCGCAGACGGCCGAGGCGCCGAGGCAGGTGACGATGGACCACTTTCGGTCGGTACGGTCGGCCAGCCAGGCCGCCGGGTAGTAGCCGGCGACCTGCGCGACCTCGACGAGGAGGGTGTAGGAGAAGCTGTCCGTGATGCTCATGCCCCGGTCCATGAGCATGCTGGGCAGGAAAGTCAGGAAGCCGTAGTAGGCGAAGCTGGCCACGAAGAACATGCCCCAGGTGACGACCGTCTGCCGAGCGAAGGCCCCCTGCCACAAGGCGAGGAACTGTTTCCCGGCCCCCAGCTCCGTCTCCGGCTCCAGCACGGGCAGCTCTTCGGGTTCGGGCAGCGGTGCGCGGCCGGCCCGGCGGACGGCCGATTCCAGTGCCGCCACGACGTGCTCGGCCTCATCGGTCCTGCCTTTCAGCAGGAGGTAGCGCGGTGACTCCGGCAGGCTGCGGCGCCACCACAGAGCGAGCACCACGGGCAGTCCGACGAGCACCAGCCCCCAGCGCCAGCCGTCCTCGACCCGCGCGACGACGAAGGTACCGATGAGCGCCGCGAGAACGTAGCCGAGGCCGAAGAAGCCGGCGAGTGCGCCGACGTAGGTGCTCCGGAGCCGCGCAGGGGCGAACTCGGCAAGGTAGGGGATCACCACGTTGACGTTGATCCCGACCCCGATGCCCGCGAGGAAGCGCAGCACGAGCAGCACGGAGTAGCCGGGGGCCGCCGCCGAGAGGAGGGTGCAGCCGCTGTAGAGCACGAGGGACCACAGCAGCAGTGGCCGGCGTCCGCAGCGGTTGCCGAGCAGGGCGAGCAGCAGGTCGCCCACGAAAGCACCGGCCAGGGTGGCGCTCGCGACAAGTCCTTGTTCACCGCCGGTCAGAGCGAAGGCGGTGGTGAGCAGTGGCAGGAGGAAGGACATGATGCCCAGGTCCAGGCCGTCCAGGGTGGTACTGACGCCGCCCTGGGCGAGGATGCGGCCCTGGACGCGGGTCATGGGCAGCCGGTCGAGGCGGGCGGTTACTTTGACGGCGCGCTCGCCCCGGGAGTCGGGTCGGCTCGCGGGGGCGGAGGGCCCCGGCGCCTGCGGCGCCGGCTTGCCCGGCGCTTCGGCCTTCTGGTCATATGGCATTTGCTGTTCGATCTCCCTTGGGAAGGGCGGTCCGTGTTTCCCTGCAAGGAGGCGGGCCGGCCTGTCGGGTCGGGCAGGACACCGGGCGGTCCGTGGCCACGGACCGCCCGGACGGATCGATCACGTGCCGGCGAACACCGTGCGGTAGAGCCGCAGCCAGTTGCCGCCGGTGACGGCTTCCGCCTCCTCCGGTGCGAAACCGAAACGGGCTGTCAGGTGTCCGGCGACGGCGGCGAGTCCCGAGGCGTCGGCGAGCCACTCGGTGGGGCCCGTCACCTCGGGCGGGGCGCCGGCACCCAGGTCGGCTCCACGCTGTTCTGCCCGCGTCCACCGTCCGCGCCGCATCCAGTCGAACTCCGCCGGGCCCGCCTTGGGGCTGAGGTCAGTGCCGATCGCGACGTGGTCCACGCCCATCAACTCGACGGTCTCGGTGACCATGCGGCACCAGTCGTCCAGTGTGGCTGCGTACTTACCCGAGATGGAGTGGTATGTGGCGAGGCCGAGGACCCCGCCCCGTTCGGCCAGTGCCCGCAGGGTGTCGTCGCCGACATTGCGGGGGTGGTCGTAGAGCGAACGCGGGTTTGCGTGCGTGACGGCGACAGGCAGCGTGGCGTGCTCGATCGCCTCGCGCCGGGTCCGCTCCCCGCAGTGGGAGAGATCGACGAGGATGCCCACGGCGTTCATCTCCGTGACGATCTCGCGGCCGAAGCGCCCCAGGCCGGGGTCGGTCTCCTCGTAGCAGGAGCCGCCGAACTCGTTGTTGTTGTTGTACGTCAGCTGCATGACCCGCAGGCCCATGTTGTGGAAAAGGCGGACGAAGCCGAGCCGGCTCTGGAGCGGGCTGGCGTTCTGGGCGCCGAGCAGGATGGCGGTGCGCCCGTCGGCGCGGGCCTGTTCGATATCGGCAGCGGTCGTGGCCTGCACCACGAGGTCGGAGTTGGCGTCGATCAGATCGTGCCAGCGCACCAGCGCGTCCATCGACTCCACGGCGTCCTCCCAGAACGCTATGGTCGCGGTCGCGCAGGTCACCCCGCCGGCCCGGAGCTGCTCGAAGACCGTACGATCGTACGGTCCGCATTGGAGGCCGTCGATCAGCAGAGGTGTCGGCGCGCTCATGCGGTGACCTCCAAGGCGGTGGGGAACTCGATCTCGTCCTCACCGACTTCGGCCAGGATCTCGCCGTCGGGCCCGAAGACGGAATCACCGGCGTGCGTACGGGACAGAGGGCTGTCCGGGGTCAGGGCGGAGTCCGCCTCGGCCACCACTCGTTGCCAGAGGTCGAGTGGCACCGGGAGCCCTTCGCGCAGCGCGTGCTCTTCGGGTGCCTCGAGCCCGGGTGCCTCGAGCCCGGTTGCCTCGGGCCCGGGTGCCGGGTCCGGGTCCGCGTCAGCCGTGAGGGCCTCGTCGGTGATCGTGAGACGTACTCCGCGGCGTCGGGCGGCGATCGGCAGCGCGGCGAGGGCCCAGGAGGGCCGGGGCCCGGGCACGCCGACGGAGTGGGTCTCCCCGCCCAGGGCGCGTGCGACGGCGAGGTCCAACAGGTCGGGGGCGAGCGCGAGATGCGGGCGGGCGGCCGGGTCGCGCAGGGCCGGGAGGTCTGCGAGGAGGCCGGCGAGCCCGTCGCTGTGGTGGATCTGCGCGTCGGCGACGATCTCGCGGGCGGCGCCCACCGAACCGGCGGGCAGCGTGGTGGTCATGAGGACGCGTTCCGTCATGAGCCGCAGTTCCCGGACCGAGACGCGCAGCTCTCCGGTGTCCTCGTTCCCGGTCTCCAGCCGGGCGGGTGCCTCGGGTACCGGCCGGACGGGCAGGGTCCAGTCCGCGTGCACCCCGGTGCCGAGTTCCTCACGGCCGGGAGCCCCGTGGAAAAGGAGACCGAGCACGTTGCGGTCGGCGGAGTCCGCGGTCTTGTCGAGGCCGTGCACCGCGGAGTTGACGAAACGCACGAGGTGCACGGGCATGAAGGCCGCGTCGGAGATGTTCATGTGCGGGCTGTGCAGCAGGGTTCCGGCCAGCGCCTGGACCCGCACCACAGTGTCGCGGTGCTCGGGCCGGCGCGCGCAGAAGACGCCGACCGTATCCTGCGGTCGCGTCTCGCGCAGTGCGGCGGCGAGGGATTGCACGGCCCGGGGAACGTTGAGTCCCCAGTCGGCCCCGTCGGGCACCTCCGTGCGCGGGCCGCGGCGCGGTTCCTCCGCTGCCGCCGACTTGTACCAGACATGACGCCGGGAGGCTTCCGTGGTGAGGTCCATTTCCAGCGCCCAGGAATACTCCTCCTCCAGGGTGGCCAGCAGTCGGGCCACGGGCTCCTCGGGCCGCCCGCGCAGATTTTCGTCGACGCGCTGACGGTCGACCAGTGCGTCGGTGAGGTCGGGGACGCTGTCGATGAGGATGCCGGCGAGGCTTTCCACCGCCGGTTCGTCGAGCGTTTCGTTCCACCGCTGCCAAAGGTGCGCCAACGCGTCCGGTGCGGTGGGGTCCGGCAGTTCCTCCAGCAGGGAGAGCGCGGTGCGCAGAGCGGAAGCGAGCTTGTCCGGTGCCTCGAAGACCCCGTAGACGGTGGTGTCCTGCTCGTGGAACCGGGCTGTGCGCGCGATGAGTTCGCCGATGGCGGCGAGGTGGCCCGCACCCCGCCGGGCGGTGAGGGCCGCGGCGAGCGCCTCTTCCCGGAGGCAGAGCCAGCGGTCGATCAGCCGGGGATGGTTGTTGGCGAAGAAGACGAGACCGAGGGCAGACGCGTTGCCGAGACCGAGGCTGCGGCGCAAGCGCGGGTCGAGCCGCGCGGCACGCCCGGGCGTGCCGCGCTCGGCGGCGCGGTGGCGGGCCAGGTGTTCGGCGAGGTCGACGGCGAACTCCCGCATGAGGTAGGCGGCCAGCATCTGCGCGTGCAGGGGGGCGCTCAGCGGGTGGTCATCGGGCAGCGCGAGGAAGGAGCGGGTACCGAAGGTCCCGTTGCCGTCGAGCCCGGTATTGCGCATGAGGTAGCCGACGTCCCAGAGCCGGTCCGCGTCCGGGGCCCGGCCGTCGGCAAGGGCGTCCACGACGTGCTCGAACAGGCGCAGACTGCGGTTGGAGCGGCACCAGATGAGGGCGTCGGGGGTGGCGCGCCCGCCGTACAGCTTGGGTATCTCGTGGCGGGTGCGTTCGAGGACCGCTTCGCTGGCCGTGCCGTCGAAGAGGGCGCCCGTCATGTCCCAGTCGGTGCCGACGATGCGGCTGGTGCGGCCCGTCAGCTTGGGCTCGAAGGAGAACGCGACGAAGTCGAGGGGGCCCTTCGGCGTGTGAACCCGGTAGCGCACCCGGCCCCGTGCCCGGGCGTCGACGTCGAATTCCGGGCAGGAGATGGTCCACCCCTCACCGATCATGCGGTTCACCAGGGCCCGGCCGGCGCTGAGCCGGGTCGGAGGCAGCACCGCGAGCCGCTCGGGGCGCAGAAGGCGCTCGGGGGTGCGGCCCGTGAGGGCGCGAGCGGGCCCGGCGGGGGAAGTCGATGTGTTCATGTGCCGTCCTGTCGACGTAGTGCGTGTGTCCGTTTTCGTTTGTTTCGCTGCGGGACCTCGTCCGTCCCCGAGCGACTGTCTCCGCAGCGACTGTCTCCGTCGCGTCCGGCGGTACTGGCGAGTGCACGGGCAGGGCCGTGGCGTTTCCGGGTATCCCGAAGGAACCCCTGGGAGCCAGGGGATGAGGGTGCGGTGGAGGTCCAGCCGTCGCCGGGGCCCGGTTGCGGCAGCCGGATGGTTCTCGGCAGTGTCAGGCTCGGAGCCTGAGCCCCGCGCCGGTGTCGAGCCGCAGGAGCTGCTCGATGCCGTGGGCCGCCGGACGCAGGGCCGCGAGCGCCTCGGTGACAGCGAACCGTTCCCGCGGACCGTGGACGCTGAGCGCGGCCACCACCGGGCCGTCGTACCGGCGCAAAGGGATGGCGAGAGCCGCGATGCCGTCGTCATCGTCGTCGGTAGAGGTCGCCCAGCCGGTGGCCCGGACGGTGGACAGGTCCTCCTCGGCCGGCAGCGGGACCCCGTCCAGGCGCAGCGGCTCGATGACGTCCGCCGTCGCGAACGCCATGAGCAGACGGCCTGACGCGCTGCTGTGCAGGCTCAACCGGTCGCCGAGGAACAGCGTGGCGTGCAGCGAGCGCCCGGGTTCGGCCCGCTGCACGACGCGGCTCGTGTCGCTGTCGAGTACGGCGATGCTGACGACCTCGCCCGCGGCGTGAGCTGCTCGTTCCAGGAGGGGCGCGGTGCGCTCTCCCACGCCGGCCTGGCGCAGCGCGGCATGGCCGAGGCGTGCGGGACGCAGGGTGAGCCGGTAGGCGCCGTCGGGGAGTCGCTCCATCCAGCCCGCCGCCTCCAGGGTGATGAGGTGACGGTGTGCCTCGGCGCGGGTGGTGCCGAGGGCCCGGGCGAGAACGGCGCTGCGGACGGGCTCGTTGGTGTCCGCGAGACTGTCGAGCAGGGCGAGTGCCTTGAGTACCGTGCCCAGCGGGCGGGTGGCGGGCCGATCGGACCCGACGGTACCCCGCCGTGCTTCGGTACCCGCGGTCGGACCTGGGCACGTGACGGGACCGGGGTCCGTGGTCGGGCCGACGGTGTCCGACCTTCCCGGCTGCGGCACGGCGCTCGATCTGGAGAAGGCGTTCCCGCCTGTCACACTATTCATGACGCCGTCCTTCTATCGGAGACGCGTGCACCTTAGGCGGCAGCCGGCGGCACGGCAAGTGTCTGCGGGCAAGCTTTTGGAAGGCGCGGATTCGTGCGTGCGTGCCAGCTCCAGGGCTCGGCGTGGGCGTCGGCCTACGGGAAATCTTCCAGCACCGTGCCCCAGGGCAGGAGGCTTGCCTCCGCGGTACCGGCCCCGGTCAGGCCCACGGTGATCAGCAACGCCGATACCGGCGAGCGTCCGCCGGCGTTTCGCCCGCATCCTGCTCCCCGGCCCGGAGAACGTGCGCGGCGAGGTGGCCGTCGCACGACGGTCGGGGGCTGGTGTACTGCAGTCCGGCCCGCCCGCTCACCTGTGTTACCGGCTACGTCGCCCGCCATCCCGTCCAGCGCGCGACGTGGACCTCCACGACCTCGCCGGCCGGTGGCCGCTCCGCGTACTGCTGTGGGTACTTCTCGGTGAGCAGTGCCGCGTAGCGCCCCGCATCGGTGGACCGTCCGGCGGGTGCCAGTACACGGGCCTGCCCGTCCGCGCGGGCCCACCACAGCTGGTCCCAGTCCTCCCGGTAGCAGTCGGTGAGCAGGCAGACCTCGGGGTTGACGCGGATGTTGGCCAGCCGTTTGAGACGGGTCGAGCGCTTGGGCTTGTGGTCGACGGCCATGACCAGTGTGGTGCCCGTCACCGCGAAGACCACCGGCACCAGGTGCGGGCGTCCCGCGGCGTCGGCGGTCGCCAGGCGGGCCACCCTGGAAGCCGCGAACCGCTCACGCGCCTCGGCCGAGGACAGGCGGGGCATCAGCGGAAGCGCGCCGCGACCTCGGCGAGCCGGTCGAGCTGTGCCAGGGCGGCGGGCTCCGGATCGGACGGCAGGTAGAACAGCACCCGTTCCACGTCGAGTTTCGCGTACCCCTCGATCGTTTCCGGAGTGTCGAGCACCGCGTAGACGGTCACCGGGACGTCGCGGCCCGCTGCGGCACGTACCTCTTCGATCTGCGGTCGCAGTTTCTCGGGCGGGACGCTGTTCGCCAGCCAGGCGTCGCCGAGTTCGGCGACCCTGGGGAAGGAACCCCTGCCGCCGCCGACGTAAATCGGTGGGTGCGGCTGCTGTACGGGCTTGGGCCAGGAGTAGACGGGGTCGAAATCGACGAACTCGCCGTGGAACTCGGCCTTCTCCTTGGTCCACAGCTCGACGATCGCGCGCAGCCGCTCGTCGGCGAGCCGGCCCCGGGTGGAGGCGTCAGTACCGTGGTTGGCCATTTCCTCCCGGTTCCAGCCGACGCCCACACCGAAGACGGCCCGGCCTTCGGAGACAAGGTCGAGCGAGGCGATCCCTTTGGCGGTGTGAATCGGGTCGCGCTGCGGGATCAGGGCGATACCGGTGCCCACCAGCAGACGCTCGGTGACGGTGGCGACGGCGCTCAGCGCCACGAAGGGGTCGAGCGTGCGGTAGTAAATGTCCGGCAGGTCACCACCGCCAGGGTAGGGCGAGCGGCGGTCGACCGGGATGTGGCTGTGCTCAGCGATGAACAGCGAGTCGAAACCGCGCTCCTCGATAGCTCGCCCGAGGGGAGCCGGCCTGATGCTCAGGTCGGTGATAAAGGTGGAGATCCCGAACTTCATACGGCTCCTTCGTCGATGGTTTCGCGCCGGGCTCCGGCCCACCGGTCCGGTCGCGCGTGTCCGGGGCCTGCCGGTTGCGCGGCCCGCTGCCCATTGTCGGCGCCGGTGAAGGACAGCAAAGGCGCGGCGCGCCGGTTCAGGGGCGTCGTCGGCGCCCAGGCGGCGCAGCGCGGCGCCATCCGCCGTCCGCCGTCCGCGCAGAGGTACTCCGGCACAAGGGGGTCGTAGGCAGACTGATCCGACGAATCGTCCCCCGTTTCCGGCGGGCTGACGGTCCGACCGATCAAGGCCGTCTCCCGCCGTCACGCCGCCCCACCCTTCCTCGGGGCCTACGAGGTGGACCGTGCCGGGGCGACGCCGGCCGCGTCGGGCAGGCGACCGCAGTCGTCCCCTGCCCAGGCCCGGGGCGAGATCGCGAAGTCAGATGGCTCGCCGTATGCGCACGCTGCGGTCGCATGTCGAGTCCTCGCGTGTGACGCTGGGGACAATGTTCGGCGTCACACGCGAGGAGCTGAGTCATGCGAAACGCAGTCGCTGCCTCGGTTCTGGTCGCAGCGCTGGTCCTGGGAGGGGCCGCCTGCGGCGGCGGCGAGCACCGGACGCCGCGGCGTTCGCCGCCCGGCAGCACCACATCAGCCCCGACGGAGCAGAAGCCGTCCAGTCCTGAGCAGACACCTTCCAAGGCGAAGCGGAAGACCGAGCGGACACCGGCACCGACCCTGACGGCCGCACCGACGCCGAGCCGCACGACCCGCCCGGCGCCGACCGATACGCCGACCAGTCCGGCGCCGTCGCTGACCGGCCGGGAAGGGACGAGAACGTCCACACCGGGCAGTGAGCAGTCCACCCTGGACGACTGGCGGCGCGGCCAGTGCGAAAACGCCGGCTACACCAATTGCGAGTGAGTTCCCGCACACCACGCCGGGGCGTTCGCCCCCTGCTCGATAAGCGGGCCGCACGCTTACCTGGGAAGTAATCGTCCTGGACCGCCCACGCTGGCAAGAATGACGGTCTATCCGCATCAAGGAGGTGCGGGTTCCGAACCGAAAGAGACCAGCCATGCCCACAGTGCGCGCCGTGCTCATCTCTGTCGGCGCGTCAGGCGGCCGGCTCCTGCGCAGAGGCCGGCTTGGTGGCGAGCAGGGTGGTGATCTCATCGGCGAGGTGCGGGCCGAGCTCGCCCCAGCCGTCCTTGTAGCCGTAGACGCCGCGCAGGGTGCGGGCGTCGTAGTCGCCGTTCATGATCTCGATGTCGGACGCTGTGATGAGTGCCGGGTGGGCGACGCCGACGGCACCCGAGATCCTCAGCAGCTCCTTGCGCAGGGTGCGCAGGTAGACAGCGGCCCGGGCGGCCTTCGAGGTCGGGTCGATGCCGCGGGCCAGCCGCGGGTTCTGGGTGGCAATGCCGGTGGGGCACTTGTCGGTGTGGCATTTCTGCGCCTGGATGCAGCCGATCGACAGCATCGCCTCACGAGCCACGTTGATCATGTCTGCGCCCAGTGCGAAGGCGACCGCGGCGTTCTCGGGCAGGCCGAGCTTGCCGGAGCAGATGAAGGTCAGGTCGTCGGTCAGTCCAAGCTCGGCGAAGGTGCCGTAGACCCGGGAGAAGCCCATCCGGAACGGCAGGGATACCGAGTCGGCGAAGGTCAGCGGCGCCGCCCCGGTGCCGCCCTCGCCGCCGTCGATGGTCACGAAGTCGACACCACGGTCACCACGCGCCATCAGCGTGGCCAGCTCCTGCCAGAAGCCCATCTCTCCCACCGCGCTCTTGACCCCGACCGGCAGACCGGTCTCGGTGGCGAGCAGTTCGACGAAGTCGAGCATCGAGTCGACGTCGTTGAACGCGGTGTGCCGTGACGGGGAGGCGCAGTCCTTGCCGACCGGGATGCCGCGGATCTCGGCGATCTCCGGGGTCACCTTCTCGCCCGGCAGCATCCCGCCCAGCCCAGGCTTGGCGCCCTGGGAGAGCTTTATCTCTATCGCCTTGACCGGGGCGCCGGCGACCACATCCTTGAGCTTGTCGATGCTGAAGCTGCCGTCCGCGTCGCGGCAGCCGAAGTACGCCGTACCGAGCTGAAGGATGAGGTCCCCGCCGTTGCGGTGGTACGGCGAGAGGCCGCCCTCTCCCGTGTTCTGCATCGTGCCCGCCAGCGCCGCCCCCTTGTTGAGCGCCGTGATCGCCGCGCCGGAGAGCGATCCGAAACTCATCGCCGAGATGTTCACCACGCTCGCCGGCCGGAACGCCTTGGCGCGCCCGCGTGGCCCGCCAAGCACCTTGGCTGACGGCAGTGGGGCCTGCGGGTCGTGCGTGTCGGGCAGCGTGCCGGCGAAGGTGCGCTGCTTCAGGTACGCGTGCCCCTGTATGTGCTCGACGTCATTGTCGGTACCGAACCCGAAGTAGTTGTTCTCCTCCTTCGATGACGCATAGATCCAGGTGCGCTGGTCGCGACTGAACGGGCGCTCCTCGTCGTTGGAGGTCACGATGTACTGCCGCAGCTCAGGCCCGATCGTCTCCAACAGGTACCGTGCGTGCCCGATCACCGGGAAGTTCCGGAGCAATGCGTGCTTCTTCTGAACGAGGTCGCGGGCTGCCACCAGCGCCAATGCTGTCGCGGTGGCCGCTGCGATGCTCCGGGCACGCATGAACGTTCCTCTCCTCGGTGCTCGACTCCATCGCCATGCGGTGGACGTCGTGGTGTCGTGTCGGGCGTTGGGCGGCGGGCACGACCAGGCGGGCGCCGGCTTCCGTCGGAGAACGCGGCATTCGATAGTAGAAGGCCGCGCGGACAGGCCTGCGATCAGGGTCGTCGGGTCTGTCAGTCGCCTGAGCGGTGGGTGGTCCACGCCCGTCGGAACAGGCTCGGATCAGGCTGCGCACGCTGAGGATGAACCCGGCTGGCACAGCAGCGGACATCCGGACCTGCGCCTCATCCCGATCCCCGCTCTGCCGGTCCTCACCGCCGGCTGGGCGGTACGCCGCTGGGACTTCCTCTCACCCCTGGCGCGGGACTTCGCCGTCGCCGTCGCCCGGCACTGCACCACACCGCCGAGTACGAGGTCGCACACCCCGGCCGCGACGGCGTCGATGGACGCGCCGCCCTGATCGACGAGAGCGTAGGGGACGTCGCGCCGGCCAGTTTCTGTGGCAGCCCCGACGCGGGGCGGGTCGATGCGGCCCGTGATCAGCAGGCCCATGCCCACTCGGTGGTCACAGAGCGCCGTAGTTCGCTGGAAGGGGCTCGGCCCGGCGGCGCGCTGACGGGCCGCGGATAGGGTCGGCGGATGCGTAGGCCCACGGAGACCGAAAACTTGTCGGGGATCGTGCACGAGGCGCTGGCGGCGGGAGCCGCGGTTGTCGGAGTGGAACGGTTGCGAGGCGGGAGCAAGAAGGGCGTCTACCGGGTTCATATGGACGGATCACGATCAGCGAGTGTGATCGTCTACAGCTGGGCCGAGGCCGAGAACTTCTGGCCGGCTGCGGAAGTCATCGACGCGGCTCACCCGTTCGCTCCCGCTTCCGGGCTGGTCCCCTTTCTGGCTGCTCAGCGCAGACTGGACCGTCTCGGGGTCCGGGTTCCGGGGGTACTCCTGGCTGACGACAGCCGGCGCCGCTACCCGGCAGACGTGGCGGTGGTCGAGGACGTTGCCGGCGGCACTCTGGAAGCCGTCCTGAGTGCGGCTCCTGCACGCGCGTCAGATGCCTTGGGTGAGCTGGCAGCAATGCTCGACGTGATGCACCAGCAGCACAGCCAGCAGTACGGCAGGGTGGACGTGCTTGAACGGGGCGACAGAGCCAGTGGCGTTTCGTGCGAGCAACTGGTGCTTGAGCGCGCCATCAGGGATCTCGCGGAGGCGGCCGAACGCGACCCCGGAATCGGATCAGCCGCGGCCCCCCTGCAGGATCGCCTGCAGGAGCTGGCGGCACGGGTCCCTCCACGCACGGAACACGGACTGATCCACGGCGAACTCGGACCCGACCACGTGCTGATCGATGCCTCCGGGCACCCCGTTCTCATCGACATCGAGGGCCTGCTGTTCTTCGATGTCGAGTGGGAGCACGTCTTCCTGCAGCTTCGTTTCGGCGAGCAGTACTCGGCCTTGTCCCGCCCCGGACTCGATCCGGCGCGGCTCGAACTCTTCATGCTCGCGATGCGTCTCTCACTGGTGGCCGGCCCCCTGCGTCTCCTCGACGGCGACTTCCCGAACCGCACACTGATGCAGGAAATCGCCGACCACAACGCGAAGGAAGCGCTGGCCCTGCTGGTCCGGTAGCACTGCGGCAGTGATGCGGGTGACGCCCAAACGATCGCATCAGGGAATGAGAGTGATCTTGCCGCGAGTGTGCCGCTCTTCGAGGGCGGCGAAGGCGTCGCGGGCACGGTCTAGGGGGTAGGTGGCGGCGATCGGGATCTCGATACGGTCGCTCGCCACGAGTTCGGCCATCGCGGTGAGAACCTCGCGGCTGGAACCGTCCACGCTGCCCGCGCTCTTGGTACCGAACCGCGCCGCCTGCTCGAAGGAGATGATCGTTTCGATCCGGTCCGGCGGGATTCCCAGATCGATGGCGAGGTGGAGTACTCGGGTCCGAACAGGTCGATGAAGGCGTCGATCCCCTGGGGCGCTGCCGCGGTGAGGTCGGCAGCGAGCCGGTCGCCGTAGGGGACGGCGGTGGCCCCGTGCGCGGTCAACCAGGACGCATTGGCCGTGGAAGCGATGCCCAGGACGTGAGCGCCACGCACCCGGAGAAGTTGGACGACGATGCTGCCCACTCCCCCGGCCGCGGCTGAAACGGCGACGGTCTCGCCGGGCTGCGGGGCTACCGCGTCGACGGCGGCCCAGGCCGTGCAGGCCGCGACGTAGAGGCTTCCGGCGGCGGCCCAGCCGAGCGCTTCCGGCTTGCGAATCAACTGGGCCACCGGGACGGCGACGTGGGTGGCGTGGCTGGAGCGCCGCCAGGAGTAGCCCAGCACCTCTCCGGGCACGAAATCGGTGACGCCCTCACCGGCAGCGATCACGATGCCGGCGAGGTCGCTGCCCTGCCCGGACGGGAAGATCGCGGGGAACCGGTCATGCAACTCTCCGGTGCGAATGGCGGTTTCTCCGGGGTTGATTCCCGCAGCCCGGACTTCGACGAGGACTTCGCCGGCAGCGGGGCGGGGCGTGGGGACGTCGGCGACGTACAGGACGCTGCGGTCGCCGTAGCGGTCGAAGCGCACGGCCCGTGCTTGTTGCTCCGGGGCAGGCATACCAGTTCTCCCTTGGGTGCGGTCGGTCGTCTGGGGGTGGTCGGTCGTCAGAGCGTGTCCTGGGATTCGGCCCGGTGGGGTCCGGCGGCGCGGAGTGTGGTGAGCGCGGCGGCGAGGTGGCCCAGCTCGGACTGGGACAAGGGGGCGGCCAGTCGCGCGGCGAGTTCCTGGTCGAAGAGCCGGCCGGCCGACTGCGTCAGTTCCGCGCCCGCACTGGTGAGTTGCACGATCGAGGAACGGCGGTCGCTCGGATTGGGCTGCCGCGCGCACAGGCCCCGCGTCTGCAGGCGGTCGACGGCCTGGCTCGCGCCGCCGATCGTGATGGACAGGGCCGCGGCGATGTCGTTGACCCGGCAGTTCGGCGTGCGCTCCACGACGAGCATCACGTTCAGGCTGCCCAGCGGCACCTTGCCATCGCGCCGCAACCGGGCGTCGATCTCGTTCCACAGGTCCGTCTCGAAACGCACCAGGTCGTCAAACACCTGCCGAAGGTCCACGGAGTCTCCTCTTGCCATATCCATTAGCTCTAATTCGATTAGCACTAATGCACTTCTCGTTCCACAGACACACGACCCTCGTGACGGCCGTGTCGGAAGGCAAGCAACCATGAGCCAGCAACAGCGTGAAACCGTTGCCCAGATCCTGCGCAACTCCCCCGTCGACCTAGGCGGCGAAGTCGCCGAGCAGCGCGAGCGGTTCCGCCAGATGGTCGCCGCGAACCCCGTCCCCGACGACGTCACCATCGAGCCCACTTCGCTCGGCGGTGTCCCCGCGCTGTCCATTGAGGTGCCAGGCGCGACAGCGAACGGCGTCGTCCTCTACTTCCACGGCGGCTGCTTCGTTGTCGGATCGGCGGAAGCCTCGGCGGGCCTGGCGGCCAACCTGGCCCGCAAGGCAGGCGTGCGTGTCCTGACGGTCGACTACCGTCTCGCCCCCGAACACCCCTACCCCGCGGCGCTCGACGACGCCCTGGCCGCCTACCGGGCCCTGGTGGAAAGCGAGCCGGACGCCGCACGGATCGCTGTCTTCGGCGAGTCGGCAGGCGGCAACCTGGCCACCGCCCTCATGCTCGCCGTCCGTGAGGACCCGGACCTGCCGCAGCCCGCCTGCGCGGTCCTGCTTTCGCCCTGGGCCGACCTCACCGTGCCCGACCTGCCCGCCGAGGCGGGTCTCGACCCGGTGATCAACGCCGCCGCGCTGCGGACACGCGCCCGGGACTACCTCCAGGGTGCCGACCCGCGCAACGGGCTGCTCAGCCCCGTCCACGCGGAACTGAGCGGCCTCCCGCCCCTGCTCATCCAGGCAGGCTCGCACGAGTATCTGCTCGACGACGCCGTCCGGCTCGCTGCTCGCGCCGCCGCAGACCACGTCCCGGTCGTCCTCGACGTCACGCCCCGCGTGCTGCACGTCTTCCAGGCCTTCGCCGCCATCCTCGACGAAGGCGACGCCGCCCTCACCCGCGCAGGCGACTTCCTGCGCACACACACCGACCGCTGAACACAACAAGGAGCCACCACATGAACATCACCGACAAGGTGATCCTGATCACCGGCGCCTCCTCCGGCATCGGCGCGGCAACAGCCCGCGCAGCCGCCGACGTCGGCGCCCGGCTGGTACTGGCCGCCCGCCGGACCGAGCGGATCGAGGCCCTCGCCCGAGACCTGCCCCAAGCCATCGCCGTGACCTGCGACGTGACCGACGCCGCCCAGGTCAACGCCGCGGTTCAGGCAGGCATCGACCACTACGGCCGCATCGACATCCTGGTCAACAACGCCGGCCGGGGCCTGCACCTTCCCCTGGAAGACGTCGACCCCGGAGACTTTCGCACCGTCCTGGAGATCAACGTGGTCGCCCCGCTGGTAGCCATGCAAGCCGTACTCCCCCTCATGCGGGCACAGGGATCCGGCAGCATCGTCAACGTCAGTTCCACCACCACCCACATGGTCCTGCCCGGCCTCGGCGCCTACGCCGCCAGCAAATCCGCCCTGAACATGCTCTCCGCAGTAGCCCGCCGAGAACTGGCCGCCGATGGCATCGTCGTGTCCACCATCCACCCCTTCATCACCGCCACCGAGTTCCACCAGACGCTCGGAGCCGGACAGATCGTTCCCGCGGCAGCGGACTTCCCCGTCCACAGCGCCGAAGACGTCGCCGGTGCGGTCCTCGAGCTGATCCGCACCGGGGAGGCCGAGGCCAGTCTCATCCCCGACGAGGCGCGAAGCGCCGCTGGATTTTCACGGCCGTGAGCATTTCGGGTTGCGGACGCAGGAACCGCGGGGACGGCCTCGTCGCGGACTTCGACGGAGGTGAGATGGTCGAGCTTCCCGTCGACGAGCACTAGCACGGAGCACATGCCGTTGCAGGTGCCGAACCTGATGTCCGTCTCGCCCACCCGGGCAGCGGGCGGGACCGTCCGCTGGGCATCGTCCTAAAATCGAAAATATGATTGGCCCAGCGGCACATCTCGTCGTCAACGTCGCGGCATCGCCCATCGCGGCATGGTTCCATCACCTCTTCACCAGGCCCGTTGTCGAAATCGATGGCAGCGAGCATGCAGCAAGGTGGGGCACCACGGAAATCCCGCTTGTGTCGGGTGGTCATCGTCTCAACGTGTACTTCCGGTACCGGTGGCAGAACAACACCCGACTCGCTGAGAGCAGTAGCGATTTCGCAGTCGGGAACGGCAGCCGGCGGGTCTCTGTCGATGTCCAACTCGGCTCGCGCAACGGCAGTTGCTTCCGTATCGAAGCGCCTGTGTCCGATTGAGCCGAAGTGCCTTCTGCACCGGGTGACGGAAACGTCGGATCAGCAGGCGGAACTCCGGCCCCCACCCGGCGCGCTGCCACTGCACCGGAGGACGGCGGTGCGGGGTTGGCCCGGCCTCCTCGAACCGGGGGCCGACGCGCCGCACCACCTGCCGGCCCGGCGGTGGGTCCGCTCCCCCGACAGCACGCGGGCCGATCGGGGCGGCCGTCAGAGGGCGTTGACAAAACGGAACCTGTGCTATGTGAAGGACACGGGCCGAGCCATCGCGCTCCTCCAGCTCGCAGACCGGCTCAACCACCGCACCTACAACGTCGCGTCCGGCCGGGCGACAGACAACGTCGAGGTCATCGCCGCGATCAAGAGGTTGTCCCCGACGCCCGCATCGACCTGCCGACCGGCGGAGCCGGCCGGCGAACCTACCTCGACATCACCCGTATCCAGCAGGACACCGGGTACCAGCCCGACTACGACACCGGGTACCAGCCCGACTACGACACCGAACGCGCCGCCGCCGACTACATCGCCTGGCTGCGCGCGGGCAACGAGCACTGAGCGACTCACGGATCCGGACCCGGGGCCCCTCCGTCTTGGCCCGTGCCGGCCGTACCGAGTCAGGCGCGGCCGGTGGCCAGCAGTGCGTGATACCGCAGCACCAGCCGTCCGTCCGCACCGAGGTACTCCGGCACCAGACGGTCGTAGGCGGACTTGATCCGACGGATCGTCCCGGGTTCCTGGCGGCTGACCGTCTGACCGATCGTGCCGACTCCCGCCTCCACGCCGCCCCACCATTCCTCGGGGTCCGCGAGGTGGTCCCAGTCGACCGGTGTGCAGGTCACGTCGGTCAGCCCGGCGCCCTTGAACAACGTGGCGAAGCCTTCGGCGGTGCGTGGGAAGTCGTCGGCCGGGGCAAGTCGGGGCAGGTCGGCGGGCGTCGGGGCACCGGCCTCGGCGACTGCGCGGCCGAGCAGTTCGTGTCCTGCACCGGCCGGGCTGCACCAGATCGTCGCGGCGACACGTCCGCCGGCCCGGGTCACGACGCGCAGCGCGGCCACGGCTTCGGCCGGGCCGCCGACGTGATTGATCACGAAGTTCGCGGCCGCCGAATCAAAGGTCTCCGGGGCGAAGGGCAGGTCGGGCAGCACCCCGATGGTCACCTCCGCCTCAGGTGCGGCGCGCCGGGCCAGGGCGACCATCCCGGGTTCGGCGTCGACAGCGGACACCTGGGCGCCGCGGGCGCAGGCGGCCGCGGCCACGGTGCCGCCGCCGGTGCCGACGTCGAGCAGCCGGGTGCGACGCCGGCCGCGTCGAGCAGGGCGGGAGCTGTGTGGGCGCAGAGTTTGGCGAAGCTGTCCCGGAAGGCCTCGGCTCGGTCGGCCCACATCTGCCGCTCGGCCTGATCGAATTCGGACACGGCTGCCTGCTTCCCTCTGGAACGTCAGCCGGGTGGTGGTCCCGGCGCAGGGACTCTATCGGTGGACCGGCTCCCGTCGTGGGGGCGTCCGAAGTGTGGCCCGGAGACCGGCTCGACATGCCGGCGTCCACTGGGGCCTCACCGGCGCAGAAGCCATCCGCAAGCGACTCCTGAGCTGCTCATAGGGCCGGCTGTAGCCCTTCGAAGCGCACCACCCAGCGCTGGTCTGCCGGGAAGCCCGGCGCGTGCCGGTCGGGTGCGCCGTTCCAGCCGGCTGCCATGAACGCGATGGCGTACAGCAGCCCGGCATTGCTCGGGAAGTAGGGGAACGGCCCGCCGGTCGCCAGGCCGGCGTCGTCGAACTGGAAGCCGGCGGCCGGGTGCAGCAGGAAGTCCACGGCGTCGTCGGGGCGTCCGAGCCGCGCGGCGCACATGGCGAGCATCGGGAAGTCCCATCCCCACGTTCGGTCGAACTGCCAGCCGGTGAAGACCTTCTCGGCGGTGCGGGCCATCGTGGGTATGTCGACGCCGTCACCAGGCAGCCAGCCGTACGGGCCGATCAGGGCCGGGTGCTCGTAGTTCATCCGTGTCCACATGTCCTGGACGTCTTCATGCAGGACGTACGTTCCGTCCTGCACCGGCAGCGGCGCGAGCCCGTCGTGGACACGCTGCCACCCAGGATCGCTGTGCAGGCCGAGGCGTTCACGCCACTGCTGCGCGACCCGCAGGCCGAAGCGCCAGTAGGCCAGCTCGAACGTCGGGTTCTGCGTGGTCTTCGGATCGGTGTTTTCCGAGACGATGTACATGGGCGGGCCGAGGATGTAGCGGCGTGTGTCTTCGTCCCAGAAGGCCCAGGAGGAGAGGAAGTCGGCGGTGTCGAAGACGATGTCGCGCCATTTCCGCAACGTGCTCTCGTCGGGATGCGCCCGGTAGTCCATCTCGGCGAGGAAGATCGGGTGCGGCTGCTGCCACACCAGCAGGGCGTGGATGGCGTGCGGTGACTCGCGCCCGTCAGCTGCCGTGCACTTCGGCCAGCGTGCTCCGCGGAAGCCCTGGGACTCCGCGCGTTCGCGCGCCGACTGGTGGAAGCGTTCATAGACGTCCAGGCTGCGATCGAGCATCGGCCATCGGTTCCACAGCGCCCAGTGCGCACCGTGCCACCAGTACATCTCCATGTGGAACTTGCCGTTCCAGCCGTTGTTGACGAGCCCGGACTCCTGCGGCGGCAGCGAACCCGCCTCGTTCGCGCGCATCAGGTACTGGGAGAGCACGACACGCCGTTCCAGTTCCCTCCAGCGCGGGTCGGTGCTCGCGGAGAGGTCGATCGCTCCGCCGGAGAGCCAGTACTGCCGCCAGGCCCGGGTGCTCGCCGCGAGGGTCGCGCTCGACGTCGGCACCGATCCGGCCGGCGTGGGCGCGAACGTGCAGGTGAACCGCAGCTGATCGGTGCGGCCATCGGCGGAGAGACGGTAGCGATGCCGGTTGGCCGCTGTTCCGATCGCCAGGGTCTGGTCGTCGGGGACGACGATGTCGTGGTCCTGGCCCGCGTACGTGTAGCTGAGCACCAGACGCTTCCCCAGGCCGGGCGCCGGGTCGCCGAGGTTCAGGTAGTTGACGAGGAGGATGAGCGAGTTGTCCGCGACCAGTTGCGCGAGCTTGCCGGTGACGTCGGCCCAATGGCCGTCGGTTCCGTACTGCGCACTGCGGATGACGAGTTTTCCGGCGGTGGAGGCCAGGCCGGTGAAGACCCCGTGGCCTTGCCAGGCGAGGCTGGCGTGGTACTCGGTGGAGTCCAGGCGGTGCGTGATGTCGGCGCGGTTGTGCCCGCGGGTCGTCGCCGTCGTCTCGTGGGCGCCGGGGGCGCCGTACGTGCCGACATACGCGGCGAACTCCTGCCCATCGGCATACGGGAAGTCGAGAAAGACCGCCAACCGCTCGGCAGCGACGAGCGGCGAGTCGATTTCCACAGCGATCGTGTCGTGGTCGGGATGGCAGCAGGTTCGGACGTGTACCGGTTCGCCGGCGATCTCGAACCGGCTGTCGACTATGCCGGTCCACAGGTCCAGTTCCTGGTGGATTGCCGCGATGTCACCGGCGACGGCGGCGCGGCCGTCGGGCATGGTCAACTTCAGACCGATACGTCCGAGGTTGATACGAGCAGGGTTGGCGTAGAGCCACGACGAGAGGTCGGGCTGGTCCGGATTCGGGATGGGGTAGGCGACGGGTCGGCCGTGAGTGTCCCAGGTCTGGCCGCGGAAGTCCGACGGCTCCTGACCGGGCGGCAGCGGGAAGCTGTGCCATCCCCAGTCGGACATGGTGTTGAAGGGGACGAACGTCTGCAGGCCGGTGACGTCGACACCGAATGCGAACCCGCCGTTGCCGACCTGCAAGGGGCTCTGCGTGTCGAGCTTCCCGCGCACCACGCGATGGCGGGCCACGACGGCCTGGCGGTCGAACGGACGCACCGATGCGGCATCGGCCGGTGGTTGAGCCGCGGCAGCGGGATCCGAAGTGACGCCGACCACCGCCGCGGCGGCCGAGCCGGACAGGAACGTTCTACGAGTGACCATACGGTGCTCCCTGACTGAGAAATGGAATGGCCACCGTCTCGGCCATGTGGGCGAGGTGCCGGCGGTTGTCTCTGTACTCGTCACGGGGCCTGATGCGACATCTATGGACGGGTGGAGTGTCCCGGCCCGCACCTCACGCGCTCGGCAAAGGGACTGGTCGGCCAGTCAGCCGACCAGTGCTCGTCGTGCTCCTTCACTGGCAACGGACACTCGCCAGCTCACGGAGACATGTCGTTGATTCGATTCAAACTGCGCGACAGGCTAAACCAGTTGTCTCGATTCACGCAATACAAAGGGAACCAGGTCACCTGCGCCTCACCCGCGCCGTCCCTCATCATGCAACCTCACTCGGCCATGTGTGGTGTGGTTGAACGTTTCAATCTTTCCTTCGCACCGATGGTGCGGACGGGCGCGGATCGGCACGGGCGGGAGGCTGCGGCCCCGGAGACCTTCCAGGTGGTCATAACGGCTCGTGTGCAGCGAAACGATTCCGGTGCAGTCTGTTTACAGGCTTCGTTCCGACCGGTAAGCAAGCACCAGCACTGTTCGAAGTCGTCTGGTGCTGTTGGTAGTTGGTTGGTTCCGATACGGAGGACTGGATGAGACTGCGAAACCTACGTGCCGGCCCCATGGCGCTGATGGCTGCGGCAGTCAGCACCGCACTGGCCCTGAGTTCGGCCGGCCCGGCAAGCGCACGGACTGACAACGTTGTCAGTCCACATTCCGGTCCCGCGGCCACGTCATGGACCGTGCAGCGCGGCGGGCCCACCGCAGTCGTAACCCTCGACCGGACCGACGGCTCGCTCGACTTCTCCGTCCGGCGGAACGGGAGCACGGTCCTCGAACCTGCACCCGTCGGTGTGGTCACCGATCAGGCGGACCTGACCTCGGGGCTGCACCTGCTGCACCGTGGCAGCCGGGCGGTCAACGAGAAGTACACGACGACCGTCGGCAAGGAGCTCCGGCGGTCCGTCCACATGACCGAGTCGCGGTTCGCCTTCGAGGGGAAGGGCGGCGCACGCCTCGATCTGGTGGTCCGGGCCGCCGACGACGGTGTGGCGTACCGCTATGTGCTACCCGGCAAGGACGGGGTGACCATCGAGCACGAGGCCTCCGCCTTCCAGCCCCCGGCCTCCTCGCCGGCCTGGCTCAGCACCTACTCCACCCCTCACGAGCAGCCTTACGACCGGACCACCGCGGCCTCCGCGGGCAGCGGCGAGTACGGCTACCCGGCGCTCTTCCAGGTGGGCGACCAGAACGTCGTACTCGCCGAGTCCGACCTCGACGGCCGGTACTCCGGCAGCCGTCTGGTGCACGAAAAGGGCACCGGGCGCTACACGGTGGCGCTGGCGGACAAGGAGGTCCACTCGGACGGGCCGCTCGCCACCCCGTGGCGCACCGCCGTCATCGGTGATCTCGCGACCGTCGCCGAGTCGACCCTCATCGACGACCTGGCGCCGCCGTCCCGGATCCGCGACACCTCCTGGATCAAACCCGGGAAGGTCGCCTGGTCATGGCTGGCCGGGTTCAACGAGGCTCAGCGCAGCCTGGAGACGCAGGAGAAGTTCGTGGACTACGCCGCGGCGCACGGGTGGCAGTATGCCCTCGTCGACGACGGCTGGAAGACCACGGACTGGATGCCGCAGCTCATGGACTACGCGAAACGGCGCGGAGTGAAGATCCTGCTGTGGATGGCCTGGACGGACCTCGACACCGCTGCCAAGCGGAACGCGCAGCTGGACAAGGTCAAGAAGTGGGGCGCCGCCGGCCTGAAGATCGACTTCATGAACAGCGACACCCGTGAGCGTTATCAGTGGTACGACGAGATACTCAAGGCCACTGCCGAGCGCAAACTCCTCGTCGACTTCCACGGCTCCACGATCCCGAACGGCATCCAGCGCACCTGGCCGCAGGTGATGTCGATGGAGGCAGTGCACGGCGCCGAGCAGGGCGACGTCCGGGCCGACAACATCGCGACGCTGCCATTCACCCGTAACGTCGTCGGGTCGATGGACTTCACCCCGATGGGTTTCCAGTTCGGTCAGCGCAACACGTCCGATGCTGCGGAACTGGCTCTGTCCGTCATATTCGAGTCGGGGTTGCAGAACTTCGCGGGCAGCATCGAGGAGTATCGAGCCCGTCCCGAACTGGCTCGCTTCCTGGAACAGGTACCGACGGTCTGGGACGAGACGAAGCTGCTGAAGGGCAGCGCGCCCGGTCTGAGCGCCGGCTTCGCACGACGCAGTGGCGCGCGATGGTTCCTGGGTGAGATGGCCGCAGGAGCGGCTCGTACCCACCGGGTGCCGCTGGACTTCCTGAGCGGCGGGAAGTGGCGAGTCGATGTGGTCCGCGACAGTTCGGACGGCCTGGTCCGGGAGAGCCGAGTCCTCACGCGCCACGACACCCTGCAGGTGCCGGGTGTCGAGAACGGCGGATTCGCCGCGATCGTCTGCCGCGCTGTGCCCGGCCGGACCAGTTGCGACGAGCCCGTACGCCATGTCCCCTCGGGCACGCTGACGGTGGATCCGCGGCAGACCGCGGCGGATCCGGGCACGGAGGTGGACCTCGACGGCAGCTTCGCGATCGACGAGTTCGGTCCGGTCACCGATGTCACGCTCAACGCGAAGGCCCCGGAGGGCTGGAGCGTCGAGGGGCCGGGGGCGACCGCAGCCGAGCTGGCCACCGGTCAGCCGCTGACCGCGGACTGGCGGATCACTGTGCCGGAGCAGCCCGACTACGGCTGGACGGAAATTCCGGTCACCGTCACCTATCGGGACCCGGCCGCGAGCGCGACAGCCCCGAAGCTGAGTCTGCAGCGGCAAGTCCGTGTCTTCGTGTCACCACCCGGCATCGACTACGTCAGCGATCTCCCCTTCTCGGCGGAGAGCAACGGCTGGGGCCCGGTCGAACGGGACACGTCCAACGGCGAGTCGGCCAAGGGCGACGGGGGCCCGCTGCGCATCGGCGACCGGACCTACGACAAGGGGCTCGGCGCGCACGCGCCCTCCGAGGTGACGGTCGACCTGGGCGGTACCTATGACCGTTTCAGCGCCGACGTCGGCATCGACGAGGAGAAGCCGGAAAAGGGTTCCGTAGCCTTCGAAGTCATCGGCGACGGGAAGGTACTGGGCAAGAGCGAGGTCATGGGCCCGAATGACGCCGCCCATGCCTTCGACATCGACGTCACCGGCGTGCAGCAGCTGACCCTGCGAGTGACGGACGGCGGCGACGGCAACGACTCGGACCACGCCGACTGGGCCGACGCACGGCTGCACATCGCCACCGGCGCCGCCCGCCGGTAACCGGACGGGCCCGGCGAACGTCCCTGCCGTGAGGCGCGGGAACATCCGCGGCTCACGGCAGCGCCGCTGAGAGGCACGCGATCAGTCCTCGGTGGCCGCACGCAGTTGATCGGTTGATCAGCACGATCGTGGATCCGCGTCTTCCGCGTGACGCGAGTTCGTGGTGGATGGCGTCGCCTTCCCAGGCGGCACGATCTTTGCCAGAGAGGGCCGGCCACCGCTGGAAGCGAGACCGCCACCGTTCGGTACGAGACCGTTCGCGATTCGAGCCGCCGGCGTGTACGCGGGGGCGTGTCGTCACGCCCAGTCCTCCGGTTCCCAGGCGAGGAGCAGGTCGAGCAGCTCCGGGTCCCCGTCGAGTTGCAGGGAGTCCACCGAAATGCGGTTGTACAGCCAGAGGACCAGATCACTGGCCGTGCCGCGAATGGAGAGGCCTGCCGCGTCCGGGTCCTCGCCGGTAGCGGGCAGCCGGGTGGTCCGTGCACCGTCGCCGTCGACCGTGAGGCGCCAGGAGCGGCCCTCGGCGGCGTGAAGGTCGAAGGCGGTGGGCTTGTGCGGCCAGGCGCTCGTCGTGAAGCTGGCGATGAACAGGTTCTCCTCGACACCGTCGAGCGCCACCTCGACAGGCAGTGAGGCCGACTCGCCCACGGTGAGCTGGGCGTCGTAGGTGTGCACCGCGATCTCCTGGACCTGGTGCCGGGCGACGCCACCGGCGGTGTGCGGCGTCTGCGTGTTACCCCAGCCGGTGAAGCAGCCCTGGTCCGGACCGGCCTCCCGCAGGGCCGCCAGCAACAGCTCGGTTGAGGCGGCCAGCCAGGCCGGCACGGCGTCGTGCTCCTGCGGCGCGACCGCGTCACCCTGGGCCGGGGTCCTGGACGTGGCGTCCGGCCCGGCGGCGACGGTGGCCGCCCAGCGGCGGCGGCCCTCACCGATGTGCTGCACCAGGTCGGACAGCGGCCACCCGGGGCGCGGCGGCGATCGCGGCGCGGAAGGCGGTTGCACGTTCGTCGATCAGCCGCAGCAGAGCGGGAAACTCCAGAGTCTTGGGCACGGCGGTAGTTCTATCATCTTGATCTATTTGCCCGACAGCGGTTTTCCCAGCCGGTACGGCGGGGAACTCCGGCCCAGGCGAGCCCCCACGCTCGGGCTTCCGCTACGCCACAGCCGAGCCCCGCGTTCCGGGCGACAGAACCACGATCCACTCGACCGCTCCGGCCGCCTCGGCCTCGGCCAAGATCGCGGTGGACAGCCGCTCCCAGGTCGCTGACTGTCTTCCTCCTCATCCAGCGTTACTTCTGAGGCCGCCAGATGTAGCGAACGTCCGGCTCATGTTCCTCATTCCGCAGCCCGTCAGTTCGCTCAACCGCAATGAAGCCGTGCCGCTCGTAGAACCGTTGTGCTGCTCCGTTGACCTGGAACGTCCACAATGCCAGCCCGTTCGGCCGCTGCCGCTTGGCCAGGTCCATGAACCGGTCACCCAGCCCCCGGCCACGCCACGGCGGGTCGAGGTAGAGCTGCTCCAGATCGCCGCCATCGAGCACCAACAACCCCACCACGGCGCCCTCGGCGACCGCCACCCAGGTCTCGTGCTGCCGCACGACCACGAAGGAGAACCAGTCCCGCACCGTGTCGTCGTCATGCGCGCGGCGCACGGTCGGCAGAGCGGCGGTGAAGGAACGCAACCACACACCGGCCATCTCGATCGCGTCGGAGTCGTCCGCACGCCGAAGGACCAGGTCATCACTGTTCACAGTCCGCGACGATCGCAGACGGAGGGGCCCCCATGCATCCGAATTCGGAAACCACTGCCCACCGAAGATCGCTACACAGAGCCAGTTCCCGCCGGCCCAAGTACCCCGGTGGACCCATGTGGTCAGAGCATTAGTCGCCGGTCGTGCCGTCGAGCATCTCGCGCAGAATGTCCAGGTGGCCGTTGTGGCGGGCCGTCTCCTCGGTGAGGTGAAGGAGGATCCAGCGCAGGTCTACGTGGAGGCTGTCGCGGACGGCGCCCTCGGCTTGATCGCTCAGGCCGCTCCCGGCGACCAGTTCGCGGTAGCGGGCGCTCTGTTCGGCGTATTCGTCGAGCAACTGCGCGAGTGGGAAGTCGACAGCGATACGCATTTCGCGGTCGGGGTCCTCATCGGTCCAGGGGCCTTGGTCCTCCTCGCCGAGGAAGACCACCTGGAACCAGTAGTACTCGACCCAGCGAAGGTGGTTGATCACTCCGCTCATGGTCATCAGCGGTGAGCCCGGCAGGAGCGCCTTGCGTGCGTTCTCCGCGGAGACCCCCTGGCACTTGGCGCGGGCGGTGTCACGTGTGTAGTCGAGGAACGTGGTGAGCTGAGTGCGCTCGTCCCACGCGGGAGGTGTGTCATCGATTCTGGTCATCGCGCGAAGCATCCCCGATCACCCAACCGATGTCGAAGTGTTTAAGGGCGATGCCCCCGGCCGCTGCCTGCCGCCTGCTGACCGTCATCACAGACCCGGCCGACGTGGAGCAGGCCGGGCGACCGTTCGCATCTTGGCCATCAGTGAGTCGAAGTGACCAGTTGTCAGGCGATATCGGCCAGAAGGGCGCGAGAGCTTCAGGAATTCATCGCGGCCCGGTCGGAGTCGCTGCGAAGAACGCAGAATTCGTTGTCTTCGGGGTCGGCGAGGACTGCCCAGCCGGAGCCATCGGGATTCCGGTGATCGGTGACAAGGGTGGCACCGATCCCCAACAGCCGCTCGACCTCCTGCTCGCGCGAGGTCTCCGGGCGCAAACACAGGTGGATCCGGTTCTTGATCTTCTTGGGCTCGGGCACCTGGTTGAAGTACAGCACTGGGCCCTCCGCCAACAACACCTGAGTCTCCCGATCACCCGGTTTGTCCTCCGGATTCAGTGGATGGCCAGTCACTCTGCTCCAGAACCGGGCCAGCTCGTAGGCGTCCGCACAGTCAATCGCCACGTTCTGCAATACCGAAACCATGCGCGCCAGCCTCCCTGACTTGCCCTCCAGGCGCTACCGAGGTGCGCTACCGAGATGCGCTCATCGTTCGCGCACACAGCCCGGACACTCAGGCGTCCACCTCGTACTGTCCGACTTCGATGAAATGCCGCAACTGCTCAGGTGTGCCGTCGATTACCCCCTCCGCAGCGCTTCGGAGGGCATCGCTGATGGTCGGGTCTGCCAGGATCTGGAAGACGGCAAAGGGTCGGTTCTGCGCCTCGATTGCCTGGGCGACAGCGAGGCTGTCCTCGTAGACATGAGGCCTGGTCACAGCGTCCTGCCACCGGGTCAGGCGCCTGCCGGTCGGGTAACGTCGCGGGAGCGGCGTCGTGTCGGTGAGCCTCGACCTTGCGGCGGTTGCGGCGGCTTCGACCCAGGTGCAGGGCAACCTGGTTAGTGTGATCAGGTGACGGACTTCAACGCGCTTGATGACAGCAGCGAATGGCAGAGGAACTTCGAGCGGCGGCTTCGCGCCTCGTACGGCGCCGGCCTCAGCGCCCCCGCAGTGGAGCACAGGGTCCAGGAGATACGCGACCGCGGCAGCGACTGGACCGTCGCCGAGGTCAGGGACGCCGGGACCCGGGTCGGGTACGTCGCCGTGGGCGTGGCCGAGCGCGACGGCGCGCTCGCGGGCCGCATAGGTGACCTGTGGGTCGACGCGGCGCATGCCGGACGAGGGCATGAGCAGGCGGCCCGCACATGGGCCGAGACCTGGTGCCAGGAGCGCGGCGCGGTTCGGCTGGACGTGGAAGTCGCTGATACGGCGGGCGAGTTGTTCGCCGACTACGCTGTCCGCGGCCAGACCAGGAGTCGCCTCATCGGTGCCCCGCCGGGGCCGCTCGACGGCGTTACCGCGCGGCAGATGACCGACGCCGAATACCCACGGTGGCTCGCCTCCGAGAAGGCTTCATACGTGGGCGACATAGTGCGCGCCGGTGCACTGAGCCCCGAGGATGCGGCACGCAAGTCCGACCGCGACTTCGCGGGGCTGCTTCCGGAGGGCCTGGCGACACCCGACCACACCTTCCTGGTGATCGAAGCGGCAGGCGAGCAGGTCGGTGCCGGCTGGCTCAAGCACGGGTACCTCCCCGGCGTGACCTTCGGCTACGCACTGCACGTCGAGGAGCAGTACCGCCGCAAGGGCTACGGGCGGGCCGCGATGGCGGCCGGGGAGCAGGCCACGCTCGACGCCGGTGACTCGGCGCTGATGTTCACCGTGTGGGGCGGTAACGATGTCGCGATGAGCCTGTACACGAGCGTCGGCTACCGAGTCCTGGAGGAGCACCGTTCCCTCGACCTTCCGCGCACGGCCGGCTCCACCGGCTGACCGGCTCACCGAGCCCCGTCCGCACGGCCGTCACCCACGCGGCGTCACCAGCGTGATATCCGAACAGTCAGTCGAAGTGGACAGTGGCCGTGCATCTGCGGCAGGAACGAGGAGTGAGACGAGTGACCAGCGACGAGCGCACAGGGCCGCCCAACTTCGGTAGTGAACGCGACATGCTGCGTGCCTTTCTCGACTACCACCGGGCGACCCTCGCCATGAAGTGTGAAGGGCTTACCGATGACGAACTGCGGCAGCGGTCGATGCCGCCGTCTACGCTGTCGCTGCTCGGCCTGGTGCGGCACATGGCGGAGGTGGAGCGTGCTTGGTTCCGCCGCGTGTTCGAGGACAACGACGCACCCATGGTCTGGTCCGAGAAGACCGACTTCCAGGCGGCGTACGACGCGAGTACATCGACCAGGCACGAGGCGTTCACAGCCTGGGAAGCCGAGGTGGAGAAGTCCCGCAGCATCGAACGGGAGGCCGGTTCTCTGGACTTGGCCGGGTACCAGCCCCGGTGGGAGGAGGAGGTGTCGCTGCGGATGGTGATGGTGCACGTGCTCCTGGAGTACGGCCGTCACAACGGGCACGCGGACTTCCTGCGGGAGGGTGTCGACGGGACCGTGGGCGCCTGAGTTCCCGGGAGGCTTCGATCTCCCGCGTGCTGTGCGGGAGAGGCTGGTTACGCGATGGCGTCCAGTGCCGGGGCGATGACGGCGAAGGCCCGGTCGATCAGTGCGGCAGGGCTTTCGGCGCCGTCGCCGGCACTCCATCGGTGCAGCACGGTATCGAAAGCGGTGAGCGCCATGCCCGCGGCCATCCGCGGGTACAGATCAGTCTCGGGGTCGAGGCCGAGCCGGCGGGCCAGTTCCGTCGTCAGACCGTCGAGCCATTGCGCCTGCCGCTCCAGGAAGCGTGCGTGCAGAGCGGGCGCGCGCAGAATTAGCTGCACCACCCGCAGCGCCCTGGCCGGCTGCTCGCCGTCGGACCGGTCTCCGCAGACGGCCAAGGCGGTCCGGACGGCATGCCGCAGCGGCGCCGGGGGCGCTCCTCGGCGGGGCGGGCTGCCAGTTCTGCGTGGATTCCGGCGCCCATGTCGGCCAGAAACTGGACGACCACGTCCTCCTTGGACGCGAAGTACCGGAAGAAGGTCCGCTCGGACACACCGGCGGTATCCACGATCTCGTCGAAAGTGACCACGTCGAATCCCTTGAGCGCCGGCAACCGCAGCGCCGCTTCGGTCAGTTCGTTCGCTCGTTCGCGACCAGCTGGCGTTTGCGCTGAGCCAGGCTGGTTTCGGTACGGGAAGCCACCGGACAATCGTAGCGCGATGCCTCGGACGGCACACAGGTGCGCCTTGGCTCTTGATGCCAGGCGCGGCGCCATGTGCCATCAGCCGTCCGATGCCGGCCGTCGCGACCAGCGACCCTCGACCGCGCCACACGACAGCGCCAAGCGACTGCGGCTCAGCTGTAGAAGTCCCGCTGCCACCGGTGCTTGGCCAGTACGGCGAGCTGGTCGGCGGTGAGCGGGCGTCCGTCGCTCAGCGCCGTGTTGCGCTCGACGTTGCGTACGGTACGCATGCCGGGGATGACGGTGGAGACGGCCGGCGAACTCAGCACGAACCGCAGCGCTTGCTCGGCGATCTCGTCGGGCGCGATGGACAGGTCGCCGACGATCGCGGCCACCCGCTGCTCGACCTGTGCCGGGCGGTCGTCACGGAAGTAGCGGTTGCGCCAGTCGCCCTCCGGGAACGTGCTCTCCGCGGTGATCCGGCCGGTCAGGCCGCCTTCGTCGAGCGCCACCCGCACGATGACGCCGACGCCGTGCTCCGCGCAGGCCGGCAGCAGTTCGTCGGCGGGTGCCTGGTCGAAGATGTTGTAGATGACCTGCACACTGTCCACGGCGCCGCTGCGGACGAGGGCGAGCGCGTTGTCGGGCTGGTGATCGTTGACCGAGACGCCGAACAGACGGATCTTTCCCTCCTGCTTCAGTGCGGCGATCGTCTCCAGCCAGTCACCCCGGCCGACCCAGTCGTCGCTCCAGACGTGGAACTGCAGCACGTCGAAGTGGTCCAGGCCGCTCGCACTCAGGCTGACCTCCAGGGATTCGCGGATGTACGCGCCCGGGAACGCCTCGCCCGGATCGAGGCCGAAGGGCGGCGGCCACACGCCGTTCTTCGGCGGCACCTTGGTCGCGACACACACCTCGTCACCGGCTGCGGCCCGCTCACGCACCACTCGGCCGACGATGCGCTCACTCTCGCCGTAACCGCGGGCGGTGTCGATGAAGTTCACGCCGAGATCGACGGCCCGGTTCAGGGCACGTACGGACTCGTCCTCGGTGGCACCCACCCAGCTGGACTCGCCGATTCCCCAGGCGCCGTAACCGATCTCCGACACCGAAAGTCCGCTGCGTCCCAGCTCGCGGTAGCGCACAATCATCCTCCATACGTCATGAACCTCGGCCCGGTGGGGCCAAGGCGCCCCGCCAGGAATCAGGTTGACGATAGGCGAACGCGGTGGTGGAAGCAGCTGGGTTTCGCAGCCGGGCCGCCACCGTACGGACGGCGCTACCCAGCCATCGCGTTGACAGGGACACGGCACACCCTTACGGTGACGGCGGCATTACATCGATGTAAGGCGTTCGGCGTCCCCCTCTCCTTCCTGGGCCACCACCCGAAGGGACCGCTATGCACCCCACCGAGCCACGCACCGTTTTCCGGCACGCACGTCTCACCGCGGTCATCGCCGCAGCCCTGCTGGGCCTGTTGCTCGCCGCCCTCCCGGCGACCGCGAGCACCGCTCCGGCCGCCGCGAGCCGTCACCCGGCCCCGGCGGTCGCGCAGCCCGGCCCGGCTGCGGCCGCCGCCGGGACCACCTTCCGTAACCCGCTCAACACCGGTCCCGATCCGTTCATGACGCACTGGAACGGCAACTACTACCTGACCAGTACGCAGGGCGACCGCGTCGCCATGTGGCGGTCACCCTCACTGAGTACCCTGCTCGCGACGGACCCGGTCACCGTCTGGACCGACGGTGACAGCTCGCGCAACCAGCACATCTGGGCACCGGAGTTCTACCGGTTCGGCTCGCACTGGTACCTCTACTACACGGCCGACGACGGCGTCGACGACCACCACCGGATCTACGTACTGGAGTCCGACCGGGACGATCCGACCGGCCCGTACCACTTCAAGGCGAAGCTCGTCCCGCCCAACCACGCGAACGACTTCGCGATCGATGCGAGCATCCTGCAGCAGAACGGCAAGCTGTATCTCGCCTACAGCGGTATCAACCAGTACCAGCACAACGGTCTGAACCTGGCGCCGATGTCCAATCCGTACACCGTCACCGGCAACGCGGTGGCCATCGACGCGGCCGGCGGGTGCCCCGAGGTACGGGAGGGGCCGGAGTTCCTGTACCGCAACGGCCGTACCTGGCTGACCTACTCCACCTGCGACACCGGCAAACCGGACTACCAGCTATGGATGATGTCGCTGCCCGCGGCAGCGGATCCGCTGGTGCCGGCCAACTGGACGCAGCACCAGGGCGCCGTGTTCTCGCGCGCCGACGACCACGGCGTGTTCGGGCCGGGGCATCACGCCTTCTTCCGTTCACCGGACGGCAGTGAGGACTGGATCCTCTACCACGCCAAGACCACCTCGGCGTACACCTACGGCAACCGGACCACCCGGGCACAGAAGTTCACCTGGCGGGCGGACGGCAGTCCGGACTTCGGGCGGCCGTTGGCTCTGGGCGCCACCCAGGATCTGCCGTCCGGTGACCCCGGGTCCGGCAACTACTGGATCAACGACGACGGGCGGTCCTCCGGGCCCGGCGGCATCAGTTACGGCGGCACCTGGAATTCCGGCACCGGCTGCCGGACGCAGTGCTTCTGGGGTGACGACCACTGGATCGACCAGGCCGGAGCAAGCGCCACGTTCTCCTTCACCGGCACCCGCATCGCCCTCCTCTCGGTACGCGATGTGGGCAACGGGTACGCGGCGCTCAGCATGGACGGCGGGCCGGAGGCCCGGGTGGACTTCTACGGTTCCCCGCGGACCGGCGAGACCGTCCAGTACCTCAGCCCACGACTCACGGCCGGCCCGCACACCCTGCGCGTCCGCGTCACCGGGGAACACGACGGGCAGTCCCAGGCGTCGTTCGTCAGCATCGACCGGGCGGAGGTGTACGGGTGAGGCTCCGCCTTTCGGGTTGCGTCGGTCCCGCACCGTACGGATCACGGCAGTAGCGGCGCGGGGATTTGGCGGGGAGCTGGGCATACCGGGGCCCGTGCAAGCACGTCACGGCGGCCGGCACGTCGCGGTTCGGCACCGCGGGCCCTCCGCCGCTGCCCCGCCGGTGCGGAAGCTGTGACGGCCCTGTTGCCGGAACTATGGCCTCCGTCACATCTGTTGTGGTCGCGCCCTGATGGGCTCACCCGATGGTGTCCTTGCTTCTGCTGCTCATTCCGGTCGGCCTGATAGCCGCCTTCGGCTTCACCGGCTACGGCTTCGGTACTCTCGGCCGCATCGGTCCCCGGCAGGCCGGCCGCGAGGTGTGGTTCCGGTGCGCCGCCGCGCTCCTGGGCGCGGCCTCCGTTGCCGTCTACACGTGGGGCCTGCTGATGCTCGGCCTCACCGTCCTGGACGCGGAGGACCAGGGGCCCGGCTCCGCGCCACTGCCTCCTTGCCGGGCTCCGGGTCCGTGGGAGCGGACGGCGAACGTCGTGGGCTACACCGTGGACTACCTGCCTCTGCGGTTCGTCTGCGAGACGAAGGACGGCGGAAGCTACGGCGCCGCCGACGCCGTGCCCGGCTATGTCGGCCCGGCCGCGCTGGGCTTCGCGCTGGCCGCCGTCGCGTGCGCCGGCGCCGCCGCCTTCGGACCGGCCGACGGAACCGCCCGGAGCTGCGCAAACGGCGTCTGAGGCCTGACCGACCGGATGGGAAACTTCTTAACATTTTCCCTACCCAATAGGTCGAAATGGGCGCAAACTGGTGATGGCACGGCGATGAACCGTGCAGTGCGGTCCGACTCACACGAGAGAAGGAGGCGAGTCGTATGGCCGACGTCTCACGCCACAGGGGTGATCTGGGCAGTTCCCAGCAGCACAGGCAGGATCTGGGCAGTCACCCCGACGTTCCGGAAATGCAGGCTCGGTACGCCCAGATGCTCGGGGGACGCAGGACGATGCCGATGGACGGGCCACTGTTCCTCGTCGGCCTGTACTGCGCCATATCGCCATGGGTGATCCACTTTTCGGCCACCCAGCCCTCGCTGATGATCATGAACCTCATCGCGGGTGTTGCGATCGGGCTGATGGCACTGGCGTTCACCATCGCCCCGGAGAGGACGTCCGGTCTGGGGTTGGCCATGTCCGCGCTCGGCGTATGGCTGATCATCGCCCCGTGGATCGTGGGCAGTCACCCGGACAAGGGGATCATCATCAGTAACGCCATCATCGGCGGCCTCACGATCCTGCTCGGTATGGCCTGCGCAGGCATCGCCATGAAATCCATGCGACGCAGTCGTTCGACCTGAGCCGCATCCCCGGCCGGCGACGCTGCCACCAGGCGATCGCCGACCACCGAAAACCAGCCGGCGCCGTCTCCTGCCCGAGTCGGCGCCGGCTGGTTCGCGTGCCGGGGAGAATGTGCGCGCGGGGAGAAACGACACATGGGTGGCGCCGACCGGGATTCGGTCGGCGCCACCCATGTGTGATTGCTGGTGTCCGAGGGGGGACTTGAACCCCCACGCCCGATAAAGGGCACTAGCACCTCAAGCTAGCGCGTCTGCCATTCCGCCACCCGGACAAGGTGTCTGTCGGTCACGGCAATGTTCCCCGCGGCGACAAGAACAACAATACCAGGGGTTCGAGGTGTCCCTCACCTGCGTTTCCCGTGGTCAGTGCCGGGTGGGCGGCGGGCGGCGAGGGGGTGCGCAACGGTTCGCGGACCGTCGCGCACTTCTCCTCTACCGAACGCTTGCGGATCGCTGCGCTGAGCGACGACGACCGGTGCCGGCGGCGCTCACGGCATCAGGTGGTACTCGGGGAAGTTCCCCGGCAGCCGTTCGTCATCCGGGCCGTCGGTCACCGCCCTGACGAGGAGTTCGCCGCCCACGAAGGCCCCGCGCCAGGATGCTCCGAAGCCGCCGAAGAGCTCGTCGCGGTCGCCGCGCGAGCGCGGCTTGGAGCGGCCGACCTTGAAGGCGCGGATCTGCGGCGCCAGCCGTTCGTACGTCGCCGGGTCGTCGGTCGACAGGGTGGCGACCAGCGCCCCGTTCGAGGCGTTCATCGCGGCCAGCAGTTCCGCCTCGGTGTCGACCAGGACGATGGTGTCGACCGGGCCGAAGGGTTCCGCATGGTGCAGCGGGGAGGAGGGGGGCGGGTTGAGCAGGGTGACCGGCTGGAGATACGCCGAGGTGTCCTGGCCGGGGAGGAACCGGGCCTCGGCGACGGACCCGCGGTGCACCGGCACCGCGCCCCGGTCGATCGCCTCGGCCACCTGGTCGCCGAGTTCCTTGGCCTTGGCCGCGTTGATCAGCGGCCCGAAGTCCAGCTCGGGCAGCGGGTCGGCCGGGTGCTCGACCGCCAGCGGGTGGCCGGTGCGCAGGGACCGTACGGCGGGCAGATAGGCCGCCAGGAACTCGTCGAAGGCGCTGCGTTGGACGACGAAGCGCGGGTAGGCGGTGCAGCGCTGCTTGCCGTAGTCGAAGAGTTTGGGGATGACCGCGGAGAGCGCCGTCCAGTCGGTGTAGTTCCAGATGCCCCAGGTGTTCAGGCCTTCCTGTTCGAGGATGTGGCGCTTGCCGAGGTCGGCGACGGCGGTGGCGATCCGGGCTCCGGTGTCCCGTCCGCCGACGAAGGAGACGCAGCCGATCTCCGGGGAGCGGACCAGCGCCTCGGAGAGCTCTCCGCCGCTGCCGCTGACCAGGGTGACGGGGATGCCCTCGCGGGCGGCGAGCGCGGCGGCCAGGGTGAGGCAGGCGACGCCGCCGTCGGTGGGCGCCTTGGCGATGACCGCGTTTCCGGCGAGCGCCTGCACCAGCATCGCGTGGACCAGCACGGACATCGGGTAGTTCCAGCTGGCGATGTTGGAGACCGGGCCGGCGAGCGGGGTACGGCCTCCGGCCATCCGCTCGATGTGGTCGACGTACCAGCGGACTCCGTCGATCGCCCGGTCGACGTCGGCCTGGGCGAGCCGCCAGGGCTTGCCGATCTCCCATACCAGCAGCAGGGCGAGCAGTTCACGGTGTTCGGTGAGCGCGTCCAGGGTGGCGGACACGCGGGCCCGGCGCTCGGGCAGCGGGATGTGCCGCCAGGCGTGGTGCTGGTCGAGCGAGGCCCGGACCGCCCGCTGGGCGGTGCGGGCGTCGAGGCGCGGCGGGCCGGCGATAGGGCTGCCGTCGATGGGGCTGGTGGCGGGCAGGGCACGGCCGTCGTCCTGCCATTGGCCGTTCCAGAGGTTGCGGACCCGGTCGTCCGCGAAGGCTTCGGGGGCGACCGCCCGGCAGCGCTGCCAGGCGTCCGACCAGGAGGTTCCGGGCTTGAGAAGGAGGGTGGGTGCCATCGTTGAGTCTCCGCTCGGGTGGGGCGGGGCAGGTGGTGGCTTTCGTGGTGCGCGGCGGGCCGCCCTCGCACTGGGCGGCCGCCGTACCGAGAAGGTAGTGAGGGTGGGGCCGTGCGCGATACCTACCGTCCGTGAAGTATGAGTGACGTCACGTGAGGCTCGGTGTGGTTTCCCTTGCCGTCGCGAGTCGCCGGAGGACGAGTTCCGCGGTCTCGGAGGGCGTCGATCCGACGCTCACCCCGGCCGCTTCGAGTGCTTCCTTCTTGGCCCGCGCGGTGCCCGAGGAACCGGAGACGATCGCTCCGGCGTGGCCCATGGTCTTGCCCTCGGGCGCGGTGAAACCGGCGATGTAGCCGACGACGGGTTTGCTGATGTGCTCGGCGATGTAGGCGGCGGCGCGTTCCTCGGCGTCGCCGCCGATCTCGCCGATGAGGACGATCAGTTCGGTGTCCGGATCGTCCTGGAAGGCGGCGAGGCAGTCGATGTGCGTGGTGCCGACGACCGGGTCGCCACCGATGCCGACCGCCGACGAGAAGCCGACCTCGCGCAGCTCGTACATCAGCTGGTAGGTGAGCGTGCCGGACTTGGAGACGAGGCCGATCCGGCCCGGCTTGCCCGCGATGTCGGCGGGGATGATGCCGGCGTTGGACTGTCCGGGGCTGATCAGGCCGGGGCAGTTGGGGCCGATGACACGGGTGCCGCGGGCGGCCGCGTAGGCCTGGAAGACCACCGTGTCATGCACCGGGATACCCTCGGTGATGACCACGGCGAGACCGATACCGGCGTCCGCCGCCTCGATGACGGCGGCCTTGGCGAAGGGCGGCGGGACGAAGACGATCGTGACGTCGGCGCCGGTGGCCTCGATGCCTTCGCGGACCGAGCCGAAGACGGGGACGGTCCGGTCCTCGACGAGGACGCTGGTGCCCGCCTTGCGGGGGTTGACTCCGCCGACGACGCGGGTGCCTGCGGCGAGCATCCGGCGGGTGTGTTTCATGCCTTCGCCGCCGGTCATGCCCTGGACGAGGACCTTGCTGTCCGCGGTGAGGAAGATGGCCATCTCAGACTCCCTGCTCGGCGAGGACCGCGGCCCGGCGGGCCGCGCCGTCCATGGTGGTGACCTGTTCGACCAGCGGGTGGGCCCGGCCGTCGAGGATGGCGCGGCCGCGAGCGGCGTTGTTGCCGTCGAGGCGTACGACGAGGGGCTTGGTCAGACAAACTGATTCGAGGGCCTGCACGATGCCCTCGGCCACCGCGTCGCAGGCGGTGATGCCGCCGAACACGTTGACGAAGACCGAGGTGACGTCCGGGTCGGACAGGATGACCGAGAGACCGTCGGCCATCACCTGGGCCGACGCGCCTCCCCCGATGTCGAGGAAGTTGGCGGGTTCCGCCCCGCAGCCCGCGACCACGTCGAGGGTGGACATCACCAGGCCCGCGCCGTTGCCGATGACGCCGACCCGGCCGTCGAGCTTGACGTAGTTGAGCCCCTTGGCGGCGGCCGCCGCCTCCAGCGGGTCGCCGTGCGGATCGGTGTGCTCGGCGCCCCAGCGGGCCTGCCGGAAGCGGGCGTTGTCGTCCAGGGTGACCTTGCCGTCCAGGGCGAGAATCCTGCCGTCGGTGGTGCGTACCAGCGGGTTGACCTCGACCAGCAGGGCGTCCTCGCGGGTCAGCACCTGCCAGAGCTGCTGGAGTACGGTCGCGGCCGCCGCCGGGAGGTGTGCGGCCGCCGCGATCTCGGCTGCCTTGGCCTCGGTGACGCCTTCCGCGGGGTCGACGGGGATGCGCGCCACCGCTTCGGGGCGGGTGGCGGCCACCTCCTCGATCTCCATGCCGCCCTCCGCCGATGCGATGGCGAGGAAGGTGCCGGCCGCGCGGTCCAGGACGTAACTGACGTAGTACTCGGCCTCGATGTCGACCGGCTGGGCCAGCATCACCGAGCGGACGACATGGCCCTTGATGTCCATGCCGAGGATCTGGCGGGCGGTGAGTTCCGCGGAGACCGGGTCGGCCGCCATCTTCACCCCGCCCGCCTTGCCCCGGCCGCCGGTCTTTACCTGAGCTTTGACCACCACTCGCCCGCCGAGAAGTTCGGCAGCCGCGCGGGCCTCGCGCGGGGCTTCGACCACTGCCGCGTCCGGCACCGGGATGCCGTGGGCCTTGAAGAGTTCCCTTGCCTGGTGCTCGTACAGATCCATGCCGGCTCCCTGTGCTGTGAAGGAAAGTGCCGCACGCCCCCTGGACACCACCCACCGGATGCGGGATAACAAGTTCATACAGTATTCGTCGACTGTATGCAATCTGCGACGGAGCCTCACGACCCCTACGAAGGGAACGACTTCGCTATGCCCGACCCCAGCCAGGACCTCATTTCCGGCGGGCACTTGGTCGCCAAGGCGCTCAAAGCCGAAGGGGTGGAAGTCGTCTACACCCTGTGCGGCGGCCACATCATCGACATCTACGACGGCTGCGTGGACGAGGGCATCGAAGTCGTCGATGTCCGCCATGAGCAGGTCGCCGCGCACGCGGCCGACGGCTACGCGCGCATCACCGGCAAACCCGGCTGCGCGGTGGTCACGGCCGGACCCGGCACCACCGACGCGGTGACCGGCGTCGCCAACGCCTTCCGCGCCGAATCGCCGATGCTGCTGATCGGCGGACAGGGTGCGCTCAGCCAGCACAAGATGGGGTCCCTGCAGGACCTCCCACACGTCGACATGATGACGCCCATCACCAAGTTCGCCGCCACCGTGCCGCACACCGCCCGCGCCGCCGACCTGGTCTCGATGGCCTTCCGCGAGTGCTACAACGGCGCTCCGGGCCCCTCCTTCCTGGAGATCCCGCGCGATGTGCTGGACGCCAAGGTGCCCGTCGATCAGGCCCGCGTCCCGCAGGCAGGCCGGTACCGGGCATCGACCCGCTCGGCCGGTGACCCGGAGTCCATCGAGAAGCTCGCCGATCTGCTGGTGCACGCCGAGAAGCCGGCCATCCTGCTCGGCAGCCAGGTATGGACGACCCGGGCCACCGACTCGGCGATCGAACTGGTGCGGACCCTCAACGTCCCCGCCTACATGAACGGTGCCGCCCGCGGCACCCTGCCGCCCGGCGACCCGCACCACTTCCAGCTCTCCCGGCGCTACGCCTTCTCCAACGCCGACCTGATCGTCATCGTCGGCACCCCCTTCGACTTCCGGATGGGATACGGGAAGCGGCTGTCGCCGGACGCGACCGTCGTGCAGATCGACCTCGACTACCGCACGGTCGGCAAGAACCGGGACATCGACCTCGGGCTCGTCGGCGACGCCGGACTGATCCTGAAGTCCGTCACCGAGGCGGCCAGTGGCCGGCTCAACGGTGGTGCGGTCAAGCGGAAGGCGTGGCTGGACGAACTGCGCACGGCCGAGCAGACCGCGATCGAGAAGCGGCTGCCGAACCTCACGTCGAACGCCTCGCCGATCCATCCCTACCGGCTGGTGAGCGAGATCAACAACTTCCTCACCGAGGACTCCATCTACATCGGCGACGGCGGCGACATCGTCACCTTCTCCGGGCAGGTGGTGCAGCCCAAGTCACCCGGCCACTGGATGGATCCGGGGCCGCTGGGCACCCTCGGCGTTGGCATCCCCTTCGTACTCGCCGCCAAGAAGGCGCGGCCCGACAAAGAAGTGGTGGCGCTCTTCGGCGACGGCGCGTTCTCGCTCACCGGCTGGGACTTCGAAACGCTGGTGCGCTACAACCTCCCGTTCGTCGGGATCATCGGCAACAACTCCTCGATGAACCAGATCCGTTACGGCCAGGCCCAGAAGTACGGCCTGGAGCGGGAGCGGATCGGCAACACCCTGGGCAACGTCCACTACGACAAGTTCGCCCAGATGCTGGGCGGTTACGGCGAGGAAGTCCGCGACCCGGCCGACATCGCACCGGCCCTGCAGCGCGCCCGTGAGTCGGGCAAGCCCTCGCTGATCAACGTCTGGGTCGACCCGGACGCGTACGCCCCCGGAACCATGAACCAGACGATGTACAAGTAGGGAGCCCCCGCGATGACCCAAGCTCTTGAGGCCCCGAAGGCTCTGGCCGGCATTCGTGTCCTCGACATGACCCATGTCCAGTCCGGGCCCTCGGCCACCCAGTTGCTGGCCTGGCTCGGCGCCGACGTCGTCAAGCTCGAAGCACCGCACGGCGACATCACCCGCAAGCAGTTGCGGGACCTGCCGGACGTCGACTCGCTCTACTTCACGATGCTCAACTGCAACAAGCGGAGCATCACCCTCAACACCAAGTCCGAGCGCGGCAAGGAGATCCTGACCGAACTGATCCGCCGCTCCGATGTGATGGTGGAGAACTTCGGGCCCGGCGCGGTCGACCGGATGGGCTTCACCTGGGAGAGGATCCAGGAGATCAATCCGCGGCTGGTGTACGCGTCCATCAAGGGCTTCGGGCAGGGCCCCTACACCAACTTCAAGGCGTACGAGGTGGTTGCCCAGGCGATGGGCGGCTCGATGACCTCGACCGGTTTCGAGGACGGACCGCCGCTCGCCACCGGCGCACAGATCGGTGACTCGGGCACCGGTGTCCACCTGGTCGCCGGGATACTCGCCGCGCTCTTCCAGCGGGAGAGCACCGGCCGCGGCCAGCGCGTCAATGTGGCCATGCAGCACGCCGTGCTGAACCTCTGCCGGGTGAAGTTGCGCGACCAACAGCGCCTGTCCCACGGCCCGTTGGCGGAGTACCCCAACGAGGACTTCGGCGAGGAAGTGCCGCGCAGCGGCAACGCGAGCGGCGGCGGGCAGCCCGGCTGGGCGGTGAAGTGCGCACCCGGCGGGCCCAACGACTACGTGTACGTCATCGTCCAGCCGGTCGGCTGGAAGCCGATCAGTGAGCTGATCGGCCGCCCCGAGCTGGCCGACGACCCCGACTGGGCGACCCCGGAGTCCCGGCTGCCCAAGCTCGGCAAGATGTTCCAGCTGATCGAGGAGTGGACGTCGACGCTGCCCAAGTGGGAGGTGCTCGAACAGCTCAACTCCCACAACGTGCCGTGCGGACCGATCCTCTCCACCAAGGAGATCATCGAGGACGCCTCACTCGCCGCCAACGAGATCGTCGTTGAGGTCGAGCACCCCGAGCGCGGCACCTTCACCACCGTCGGCTCCCCGCTGAAGCTCTCCGACTCCCCGGTGGAGGTGCACTCGTCGCCGTTGCTCGGTGAGCACAACGCCGAGGTGTACGTCGGTGAACTCGGCCTGGGCGACGAGGAACTGCGACTGCTGAAGACGAACGGAGTCATTTGATGACACAGCACGACAAGGCGGGCGTACGGGCGGTGCTCGACGCCGCCCTGGCCGAGGGCCGCAAGGCCCTGACCGCCCCCGAGGCCAAGCTGATCGCGGACGCCTACGGCATCCCGGTGCCGGCCGAGGCGCTGGCCGAGTGCTCCGACGAGGCGGTGGCCTTCGCCGACCGGATCGGCTTCCCGGTGGCGCTGAAGATCGTCTCGCCGCAGATCGTGCACAAGACGGACGCGGGCGGTGTCCGCATCGGGCTGACCTCGGCCGCCGACGTGCGCGCCGCCTACACCGCGATCGTCTCCAACGCCCGCGCCTACGACCCGGCAGCCGAGATCAAGGGGGTCCAGGTCCAGCAGATGGTGCCGGCCGGCACCGAGGTGCTGGTGGGCACGGTCACCGACCCGACGTTCGGCAAGGTGGTGGCCTTCGGGCTCGGTGGCGTACTGGTGGAGGTGCTGAAGGACATCACCTTCCGCCTGGCACCCGCCTCGCCGGACGACGCGTTGTCGATGCTCGACTCGATCCGCGCTGCGGAGGTCCTGCGCGGAGTACGAGGCGGGGCCGCCGTGGACCGTACCGCGCTGGCCGAACTGATCGTCGGGGTGTCCCAGCTGGCCGGGGACTTCCCGGAGATCGCCGAGATCGACCTCAACCCGGTCTTCGCCTCGGCCGACGGAGTGATGGCCGCGGATGTCCGGATCCTGCTGGACCCGGAGATCGCGACGCCGCGGCGCACCTACACCCGGGACGAGATCCTCACCTCGATGCGGCGGCTGATGCAGCCCCGTTCGGTTGCCGTGATCGGCGCCTCCAGCGAGGAGGGGAAGATCGGCAACTCGGTGATGCGCAACCTCATCGACGGGGGTTTCCCCGGAGACATCCACCCGGTGAACCCCAAGGCCGATGACATTCTCGGCCGTAAGGCGTACAAGAGCGTGATGGATGTTCCCGGTGAGCCGGATGTGGCGGTCTTCGCGATCCCCGCGAAGTTCGTGGCCGCCGCCCTCGAAGAGGTCGGCCGCAAGGGGATACCGAACGCCGTTCTGATCCCTTCCGGCTTCGCCGAGACCGGTGAACAGGCCCTGCAGGACGAGATCGTGCGGATCGCCGAACGGCACGGGGTGCGGCTGCTCGGCCCGAACATCTACGGCTACTACTCGACGTGGCAGGACCTGTGCGCCACCTTCTGCACGCCGTACGACGTCAAGGGCGGGGTGGCTCTGACCTCGCAGTCCGGCGGCATCGGGATGGCCATCCTCGGGTTCGCCCGTACGACGAAGACGGGCGTGTCGGCGATCGTCGGCCTCGGCAACAAGTCGGACCTCGACGAGGACGATCTCCTGACCTGGTTCGGTGAGGACCCCAACACCGAGTGCATCGCCATGCACCTGGAGGACCTCAAGGACGGTCGCGCCTTCGTCGACGCGGCGCGGGCGACGGTGCCGAAGAAGCCGGTCGTGGTGCTCAAGGCGGGGCGTACCAGTGCCGGAGCCAGGGCCGCGGGGTCGCACACCGGAGCGCTGGCCGGCGACGACGCGGTGTACGAGGACATCCTCAAGCAGGCGGGTGTCATCCGGGCACCGGGGCTGAACGACATGCTGGAGTACGCGCGGGCGCTGCCCGTACTGCCCACCCCGAAGGGCGACAACGTCGTCATCATCACCGGGGCAGGCGGATCGGGGGTGCTGCTCTCGGACGCCATCGTCGACAACGGGCTGTCGCTGATGGAGATCCCGGACGATCTGGACGCGGCGTTCAAGGCGTTCATCCCGCCGTTCGGAGCGGCGGGCAACCCCATCGACATCACCGGCGGCGAACCGCCGTCGACCTACGAGGCGACGATCCGGCTCGGCCTGGAGGACCCGCGGATCCATGCGCTGGTGCTGGGTTACTGGCACACCATCGTCACTCCCCCGATGGTCTTCGCGGAGCTGACCGCGCGAGTCGTCGCGGAGTTCCGCGAGCGTGGCATCGAGAAGCCGGTCGTGGCTTCGCTGGCAGGCGATGTGGAGGTGGAGGAGGCCTGCCAGTACCTCTACGAACGGGGCGTCGTCGCGTACCCGTACACGACGGAGAAGCCGGTGGAAGTACTCGGCGCGAAGTACCGATGGGCTCGGGCCGCCGGGGTGCTCGACTGACCCCGGCTCCTCTGAGCGAAAGGTTTGGACAGGGGGCGCTGGCCAGTTCTTTCGAAACCAAGGGGACCACACATGAGTACAGAGAACGAACGGTCGGCGACCGGGGCGGTCGCGTACCGGGAAGTGACGGACGGTAAGGGCCGTATCTACCGCGTCGGGGAAACGGACCGGGATATCCTGGGCCACTCCCGCAAGTTCATGGTGTATCTGCCGTGGGTCGCGATGATGGCCATCAGCGTGTCGGAGTACGCATACGGTTCGGCGGAGGACACCCTCTCCGCGGCTCATGGCTGGACGCAGAGCAACACCTTCTGGATCCTGAGTGTCTGGGTCTTCTTCCAGGCGGGCATCGCCTTCCCGGCCGGCTGGATGCGGGAGAGGGGGATCCTCACGGCCCGCCGGGCCATGTTCACCGGCTCGGGGCTCTGCTTCGTCGGATTCCTCGCACTCGCGCATCTCGACAACGTGTTCCTGGCGATCTGCGGTTTCGGGGTCATCGGCGGCCTCGGCTCCGGTCTCATCTACGCGACCTGTATCAATATGGTCGGCAAGTGGTTTCCCGAACGGCGCGGTGCGAAGACGGGCTTCGTCAACGGCGGCTTCGCGTACGGCTCGCTGCCGTTCATCTTCATCTTCAACTACGCCTTCGACACCGGTAACTTCGACGAGGTGCTGGACCTGATCGGCGTGTACGTCCTCATCGCCGTGGTGATCTGCGGCTGGTTCTTCAAGGACCCGCCGAAGAATTGGTGGCCGTCGGACGTCGATCCGCTGAGCTTCGCCGGCAACAAGAAGAGCGCCCAGAGTCTGGCCAAGAACCCGCCCGCGGTGAAGCAGTTCACGCCGAAGGAGGCGATCAGGAGCGGGATGCTTCCGCTGATGTGGATCACCGTGGTCATGACCGCCGGTGTCTCCATCTTCGGCATCTCCTTCCAGGTGGACTTCGCCAAGGAGGTGGGCTTCGGTCCACTGGTGGCCGCTTCGTCGATGGGTGTGATGGCCGTCGTCAACGGCGTCGGAAGGGCCGTGGTGGGGTGGCTGTCGGACCTGTGGGGCCGGAAGCTCACGCTGTTCTTCGTCATTCTGGTGCTGGGGCTTGCCCAGTTCGGGGTGATCTGGGCCGGTGACATGCACAGCGAGTGGCTGTTCCTGTTCTTCGCCTTCCTCTCCGGATTCGGCGGCGGGGCGTTCTACCCGATGTTCGCCGCCCTGACGCCGGACTACTTCGGGGAGAACTACAACGCCACCAACTACGGACTGGTCTACAGCGGGAAGCTCGTCAGTGGCCTCTTCGGTGGCGGTCTGGGATCGATGGTGGTCGACGCCTGGGGCTACAACGGCGCCTATGCGCTCGCCGGTGGCATCTCCATGGTGGCGGCGGCGATCGCCCTGCTGCTGAGGCAGCCGGGCCGGCCCAGGGGCAGCGGCATCGTTGCCAACCCGATGCCGGTCAGCCGCGAAGCGGTCTGAGCGGCCCCCGCACAGTCCGGGCAACCGGAACAACCAGCAAGCGGCCCTCCCCACGGCTCTCGTCGAGCCGCGTGGAGGGCCGCTGCGGTGGTTTCCGGCGGCGTCGGGGGCCGATGGACAGCCTGCCCGGTCAGTCCTGCTCGCGCTGGTGGTAGGTGGTGCGGGTGTGCTCGGTGTGCTCGCGCATGATCGACCCGGCGGCCTGCTCGTCGCGGGCCGAGATCGCCTTGATCAGCTCACGGTGCTCGATCCACGACTGCCTGCCGCGCAGCCTGGCGACGGGCTGGTAGTACCAGCGCACCCGGCGGTCCACCTGTGCGGCCAGCTCCGCCAGCACCACGTTGCCGGCGAGTTCCATCACCTTGGCGTGGAACTCGGCGTTGGTCGCCACCGCCAGGTCCACATCGTCGTCCGACACGGCCTGCTCGCCCTGGGCGCAGAGTTTCTCCAGCGCCGCGATCCCCGCCGTGCCGGAGTTGGCCGCGGCCAGCCGGGCGGCCTCCGCCTCCAGCAGGGTCCGGACCGACAGAAGCTGGTCGGCCTCCTGACCGGTGGGCTCATGAACGAACGCACCCTGCGCGGGCCGCAGATCGACCCAGCCCTCGGTGTTCAGCCGCTGCAGGGCCTCGCGCACCGGCTGCCGCGACACTCCGAGATGGCCGGCGAGCTCGCTCTCGACCAGATGCTGGCCGGGCCTCAGGGCCCGGGTGGTGATGAGCTCGAGCAGAGCTTCGTACACCCGCTCGCGCAGCGGCCCCGGCCGCTCCAGCTTCGGTACGGACCCTTGCGGCAGTCCTGCTGACAACATCACAGTCCCCCTCGTGGCCTCTCGGGAAGCCAACGGCACCTGGTCGAAAGAGAGTAGAACAATTGGCTATCGTCTACAGTCTACCGAGCACAATGACCAGTATGCCGCGAGGTGATGTTGCACGCGTCACTTTCGGGAGCGCCCCGTGGCCGGGCATCCCGAAGGGCCGGACTTCCCCAAGCGCCTGGGACTTCTCAGGGGCAGCGGATGACCTGGCCGGCGTACGAGAGGTTTCCGCCGAACCCGAAGAGGAGCACCGGCGCACCGGACGGGATCTCGCGGCGCTCCACCAGTTTGGAGAGCGCCATCGGAATGCTGGCGGCGGAGGTGTTGCCGGAATCGATGACATCACGGGCGATCACCGCGTTCACCGCGCCGATCTTCGCAGCGACCGGCTCGATGATCCGCAGGTTCGCCTGGTGGAGTACGACGGCGGCCAGTTCCTCGGGGGTGACGCCCGCCTTCTCGCAGACCCGGCGGGCGATCGGCGGCAGTTGGGTGGTGGCCCAACGGTAGACGGACTGGCCTTCCTGGGCGAAGCGCGGAGGCGTCCCCTCGATCCGTACCGCGTGTCCCATGTCGGGTACCGAACCCCACAACACCGGGCCGATGCCCTGCTCGTCGCCGGCCTCGACGACGGCGGCGCCCGCCCCGTCGCCCACGAGCACGCAGGTGGAGCGGTCGGTCCAGTCGGCGATCTCTGCCATCTTGTCGGCGCCGATGACCAGTGCGCGCTCCGCGGACCCGGCCCGTACCGCGTGGTCGGCGATGGCCAGCGCATGGGTGAAGCCGGAGCAGACCACGTTGACGTCCATGGTGGCCGGTGAGCCCATACCGAGCTTGGCGGCCACCCGGGCCGCCATGTTCGGGGAACGGTCGATCGCCGTGGAGGTGGCCACCAGCACGAGGTCCACGTCTTGGGGCGCGACACCCGCCGAGGCCAACGCCTTGGCCCCGGCCTGCGCGGCCAGCTCGTCCACCGGTTCCTCGGGGCCCGCGACGTGCCGGGTCCTGATGCCCACCCGGGTTCGAATCCACTCGTCGCTGGTGTCCACCAGAGCGGCGAGATCCTCGTTGGTCAGCACCTTGGCAGGCTGGTAGTGGCCGAGTGCGGCGATGCGTGTACCGGTCATGCCAGGGAGCCCCTCTGCTGCTGATGGCTGGAGCTTTCCAGTCTCGCCAGCGACTGATCGGTACGACGGCACGTAAAGCGCCAAGATTCGGGCGTTCCTCTTGGAGGCTTTACATGACGGCCCGGTATGCCGAGCCAAGAAGTCCCCAAGGAGCCGGCGAGGGCTGTGACAGCCCTTGTCGACCGTTACTCCATACTGTAGACACTATTTTGTCGACACGGCGTGCAACACAGCGCGACCACGGTTGTCGGCGACCACGGAGTTCGACCCCCGGTTTCCATCGGTACCCTCGACCGAACGGAGAGCCCTCGTGAGAGTCGCAGTTCTCGGCGCCGGAGCAATCGGCGCCTATGTCGGAGCCGCGCTGCACCGCGCAGGAGCCGACGTCCATCTGGTAGCCCGTGGACCGCATCTGGCGGCCATGAGGCAGCACGGAGTGCGGGTACTGAGCCCGCGCGGTGACTTCACCTCCCGGGTGCACGCGACGGACGACCCGGCCGACATCGGCCCGGTCGACTACGTGTTTCTGGGATTGAAGGCCAACTCGTATGCGGCGTGCGGGCCGCTGATCGAGCCCCTGCTCCAGCAGCGCACCGCGGTGATCGCCGCGCAGAACGGCATCCCGTGGTGGTACTTCCACCGGTACGGCGGCCCGCACGAGGGCCACCGCATCGAGAGCGTCGACCCCGGCGGCACCGTCAGCGCCGTGCTGTCGCCGGAGCGCGCCATCGGCTGTGTCGTCTACGCGGCGACGGAGCTGGCCGGGCCAGGGGTGGTCCAGCACCTGGAAGGGACCCGGTTCTCCATCGGCGAACCGGACCGGACGGTATCGGAGCGCTGCCTCGCGTTCAGCGAGGCCATGCGGACCGGCGGACTCAAATGCCCGGTCGAGGCCGATCTGCGCAACGACATCTGGATCAAACTACTCGGCAACATCTCCTTCAACCCGTTGAGCGCGCTGACCCGGGCGACCATGCGGCAGATGTGCGTACACCGTGACACCCGCCAGGTCATCGAAGTGATGATGGCCGAGACGCTGCAGGTCGCGACGGCGCTGGGCAGCCGCCCCGACATCTCGATCGAGAAGCGGCTGGCCGGCGCCGAACGGGTCGGCGACCACAAGACCTCGACGCTCCAGGACCTGGAGAAGGGCAAGCCGCTCGAACTCGACGTACTGCTCGCGGCGGTGGTGGAACTCGCCGAGGTGACACGGGTGCCGGTGCCGACGCTGCGCACGGTGCACGCCATCGCCGACTTGCTGGGCCGCTCGACGGCAACGGATGCCTGATTCCGCGCACCCCCGATTCGGACGCCTCCGGCCACAAACGTGGTGCGGAAGGCTTCCGTTCAGCGGCGGGCTACAGAATACTGTATGCAATAGGGCGCTGATCATCACCATGAGGAGCGCAAGCGTGAAGAAGCGAGACCGAACGCCGAAGACATACCCCCGGCTCACCCACCCTCTGGTGCGCGACGAGCACGGCGAGCTGCGCCGAGCGAGCTGGGAAGAGGCGCTGACCAGGGCCGTGGAGGGCTTCCGCGCGGCGCGCGGAGCCTTCGGGTTGTTCTCCTGCTCCCGCGCCACCAACGAAATGAACTACGTGGCGCAGAAGTTCGCCCGCGTCGTGATGGGCACCAACAACGTCGACTCCTGCAACCGGACCTGCCACGCGCCCAGCGTCGCCGGACTGTCGGCGGCCTTCGGATCGGGTGGGGGCACATCCTCCTACGAAGAGGTCGAGCACACCGATCTGATCCTGATGTGGGGCTCCAATGCCCGGTTCGCCCACCCGATCTTCTTCCACCATGTACTGAAGGGGATCCGGAACGGCGCCCGGATGTACGCCGTCGATCCGCGCCGCACCTCCACCGCCGAATGGGCCGAGAGCTGGCTGGGGCTGAACGTCGGCACCGACATCGCGCTGGCGCACGCGGTCGGCCGCGAGATCATCCACTCCGGGCTGCACAACCGGCCGTTCATCGAACGGGCCACCACCGGCTTCGACGCGTACGCCGCCGAGGTGGAGCCGTGGACCCTGTCGGCCGCCGAGAAGGTCACCGGCGTACCCGCCGAGGCCATCCGCGATCTGGCGCACACCTACGCGCGCGCCGAGCGGGCGCAGCTCTGCTGGACGCTCGGTATCACCGAGCACCACAACGGCACCGACAATGTGCGGGCGCTGATCAATCTGTCGCTGCTGACCGGCCACGTCGGGCGGTACGGGTCCGGCGTCCAGCCACTGCGCGGACAGAACAACGTTCAGGGCGGCGGCGACATGGGGGCCATCCCCGACCGCCTGCCCGGCTTCCAGGACCTGCTGGAGCCCGCGGTGCGCACCAAGTTCGAGGCTGCCTGGGACACCGTGATCCAGCCGGATTACGGGCTCAATCTCACCCACATGTTCGAGGCGATGGAGAGCGGCGATCTCCGGGCGGTCTACTGCATCGGCGAGAACCCGGCCCAGTCGGAGGCCGACAGCGAGCAGGCCATCGAGCGGCTGAAACGGCTCGACTGTCTGGTGGTCCAGGACATCTTCCTGACGAGGACCGCCGAACTGGCGGACGTGGTGCTGCCGGCGACCGCCGCCTGGTGCGAGACGGACGGAACCACGACCAGCAGCGAGCGACGGGTCCAGCGGGTCCGCAAGGCGGTCAGCCCGCCCGGCGAGGCGCGCGAGGACATCGAGATCATCTGCGATATCGCCGAGCGGCTCGGGCACGCCTGGAAGTACGCGGACGCCGAGTCCGTGTGGAACGAGCTGCGGTCGGTCTCCCCCGACCACTGGGGCATGACCTACGAGCGTCTCGAGGAACACCAGGGCATCCGCTGGCCGTGCCCCGACACCGAACGCATCGAACCGAGCTTCCTGCACGGCCGGTTGTGGGACGCCGACCCGGCGAGGCGCGGGCGGCTCGCCCCCTTTGGCATCGTGAAGCACGACCCGCCGGTCGATCTGACGGACGAGGGCTTCCCGATCCGGCTCACCACGGGGCGGCGGCTCGACTCGTACAACACCGGCGTGCAGAGCGGCAGTTTCGCCTCGCCGCTGCGCCGCGGCGAGTACATCGAGCTCTCCCCCGAGGACGCGGCGACCTACGGCGTGGAGGCCGACGAGGAGGTGCGGATCGCCTCCCGGCGCGGGTCGGTGGTCGCTCCGGTCTGGATCGAACCGGGGCTGCGCCCCGGGCTGGCGTTCATGACCATGCACTTTCCCGACGAGGTCGACACCAACCAGCTGACGATCGAGGCGAATTGCCCGATCGCCGGGACCGCCGAGTTCAAGGCCTCCGCCATACGGATCGAAAAGCTGCCTGTCGCAGCCGTGAGGAGCTGACTCAGTGGACCTGCACTTCGGTGACAGCAAGCCGACGGACGAGGAACGGGCGGCGGTCGACGCGCTGCTCGGTCCGGCCACGTCGGCATGGGAAGGCGCGGACGACCGTAGCGACGCGGATCTGCGCTGGGCCCGTGGCGGGCGAGAGGCGCGCGAGCGGCGCGACCAGCTGTTGCCGGGGCTGCACGCGATCAACGACCGGGTGGGATGGATCAGCGAGGGGGCCCTCGATTACCTCTGCCGCCGACTGACCGTTCCGCCCGCGGAGGCGTACGGGGTCGCGACGTTCTACGCGATGTTCGCGGTCAAGCCACGGCCGGCCAAGGTGGTGCACGTCTGCACGGACCTGGCGTGCGCGGCGCGGGGATCGGCGGCGTTGTGCGCGGGGGTGGAGGAGCGGCTCGGCCCCGCCGGCTCACCGCTGAACGGCGCGACCTGGCAGCCGAGCCCGTGCCTGGGCCTCTGCGAGCGGGCTCCCGCAGCACTGATACTCCAGGCAGGCGAGCGACCCCCCACCGCCGGACCGGCCGTATATCAAGCCCCTCCGACCGCACCTCACCTCCCACCGGAGGTATATGAAGCCCCTCCGGCGATTGAGGAGCGGGGTCCGGGGCAGAGCCCCGGTATCCCCAGCGGCAGCGGCAGCATGATTCGGCGCCAGGCCTCAGCCGTCGTCGCCCCCGCCACCGCAGAGGCGATCGCCCTCGCCACCGCGGCCCCCGAGACCGCCCCCGCCGAGCCCGCCGCCGCCATGGCGGTACCGCAGGCCGGCCAGGAGGGCCTGACCCTGCTGCAGAGGGTCGGCGTCATCGACCCCGCCTCGCTCGATGACTACCGCGCCCACGGCGGCTACGCCGCACTGCGGCGGGCCTTCGACATCGGCCCCGCCGCCGTGACCCGGGAGGTGACCGACGCGGGGCTGGTCGGGCGCGGCGGTGCGGCGTTCCCGACCGGGCGCAAGTGGCAGGCCACCGCGTCCCAGCCGGACCATCCGCACTACCTGGTCTGCAACGCCGACGAGTCGGAGCCCGGCACTTTCAAGGACCGCGTGGTGATGGAGGGCGACCCCTACGCACTGGTCGAGTCGATGACCATCGCCGGATACGCCACCGGGGCGAACCAGGGGTACCTCTACATCCGGGGCGAGTACCCCCGCGCGGTGGCCAGGATGGAACACGCCATCGACCAGGCCCGGTCCCGCGGTCTGCTCGGTGAGAACGTGCTGGGCCAGGGGTATGCCTTCGACATCGAGGTGCGGCGCGGCGCGGGCGCGTACATCTGCGGCGAGGAGACCGCCCTGTTCAACTCGATCGAGGGCTACCGCGGTGAACCCCGTTCCAAGCCGCCCTTCCCGGTGGAGAAGGGACTCTTCGGGAAGCCGACCGCGGCCAACAACGTCGAGACACTGATCAATGTGCTGCCCATCCTGGCGATGGGCGCGGCAGCCTACGCCGCCATCGGTACGGCGACGTCCACCGGGCCGAAGCTGTTCTGCGTCTCGGGCGGTGTGCGGCGGCCGGGGATCTACGAGCTGCCGTTCGGCGCGACCCTCGGCGAGCTGCTCGAACTGGCCGGCCCGCCGACGACCCTGCGGGCCGTGCTGCTCGGCGGGGCCGCCGGCGGCTTCGTACGACCCGACGAGCTGGACATCCCGCTCACCTTCGAAGGGACCCGGGCAGCCGGTACGACCCTCGGCTCGGGCGTCATCCTGGTGATCGACGACAGTGTCGAACTGCCCAGGATCCTGCTGCGGATCGCCGAGTTCTTCCGCGACGAGTCCTGCGGTCAGTGCGTGCCCTGCCGGGTCGGGACCGTACGGCAGGAGGAGGCGCTGCACCGGATCCTGGACCGCGGCGGCGCCGAGGCCGCCGCCGACATCACGCTGCTGCGCGAGGTCGGCAGGGCCATGAAGGACGCCTCGATCTGCGGTCTGGGACAGACCGCCTGGAATGCCGTGGAGTCGGCCATCGACCGGCTGGGTGTCTACGCGACAGCCGGGCCCGAGAGGAGCGCCAAGTGACCGCGATACCGCTTCAGCCGCCGCGTCGGCTGGTTGAATTCACGCTCGACGGCCAAGAGACCAGGGTCCCCGAGGGCTCGACGATCCTCGACGCGTGCCGGGCGGCCGGCAAGGACGTACCGACGCTCTGCGAGGGCGACACCCTCACGCCGAAGAACGCCTGCCGGGTGTGTGTCGTGGAGGTCGAGGGCGCCCGCACGCTGGCGCCCGCCTGTTCGCGCCGCGCCGAGGCGGGCATGGAGGTGCAGACCGACACCGAGCGTGCCCGGCACAGCCGGAAGATCGTCCTCGAGCTGCTCGCCTCGTCGACGGATCTCTCCACCACACCGCGGGCCGCCGAGTGGATCAAGGAATACGCGGCCGAGCCGGACCGCTTCGGGGCCGATGCGGCGCGACTGAACGAAGAGCCGAAGGTCGACAACGACCTGTACGTCCGTGACTATGACAAGTGCATCCAGTGCTACAAATGCGTGGACGCCTGCGGCGAGCAGTGGCAGAACACGTTCGCCATCTCGGTGGCCGGCCGCGGGTTCGACGCCCGGATCTCCACCGAGCACGACGCCCCGCTCACCGACTCGGCGTGCGTCTACTGCGGCAACTGCATCGAGGTGTGCCCGACCGGAGCGCTCAGCTTCAAGTCGGAGTTCGACATGCGGGAGGCGGGTACCTGGAACGAGTCGGCGCAGACCGAGACGACCACGACCTGCGCCTACTGCGGGGTCGGCTGCAACGTCACGCTCCATGTCCAGGACAATGAGATCGTCAAGGTCACCTCGCCGCACGACAACCCGGTGACCCACGGCAATCTCTGCATCAAGGGCCGCTTCGGCTTCCAGCACGTACAGCAGCACTGATCGAGGAGTGGGACGGATTCCTATGGGCCGGGTCACCGAACGCCGCCGTGTCATCCGCATCAGGGACGGGTCCGTGACGGCCCGGCCGGACACCCTGGTGGCCGAGGAGCCACTGGAGATCCGGCTGGGCGGCAAGGCGCTCGCCATCACCATGCGTACCCCGGGCGACGACTTCGCGCTCGCGGCCGGCTTTCTGGTCAGCGAGGGCGTGCTGGGCTCGGCGGACGAACTGCAGTCGATCGTCTACTGCGCGGGGGCGACGGGTGGGGGCCCCTCCCGCGCGAGCGCAGCCGAGCGTGGGGGAGGCGTCAACACCTACAACGTGGTGGATGTGAAACTCGCGCCGGGCGTCGCCCTGCCGGACATCACGCTGGAGCGCAACGTCTACACGACGTCCTCGTGCGGTCTGTGCGGAAAGGCCAGTCTGGACGCGGTCCGGACCACCGCTCGCTTCCCGATCGCCGACACTCCCCCGGTCCGGGTCGAGCCGGAGTTGCTCGCCCTTCTCCCCGACCGGTTGCGGGCCGCGCAGCAGGTCTTCGACCGGACCGGGGGCCTGCACGCGGCGGCGCTCTTCTCGGCGGAGGGGGAACTGCTCGACGTCCGTGAGGACGTCGGCAGGCACAACGCGGTGGACAAGCTGGTCGGCCGGGCCCTGCAGAACGACCGGCTCCCGCTCTCGCAGGCCATCCTGCTCGTTTCCGGCCGGGCCTCGTTCGAGCTCGCCCAGAAAGCGGTGATGGCAGGCATCCCGGTGCTGGCCGCCGTCTCGGCTCCGTCCTCACTCGCCGTCGATCTGGCCGCCGAGACCGGTCTCACCTTGATCGGGTTCCTGCGCGGCTCCTCCATGAACGTGTACGCGGGCGACGAGCGGGTCGCCCTGCACACCGGGGTCTGACACGCCCCGCGGCACGGGTCGGTGGACCGGCCGGCGGGGAGCGCCCCCTGCGCCGGCCGGTCCTGGGCCCGTGCCGGGTTACCGCTGCCCTTACGGCTCCGTGCACCGCGCAACGGCAGTACGGTCGGGGACATGACCCGTGAGCCGTCCGCATCCCAGCGCCGGGTGGTGCGTACCGCCGACCCGGAGTCGGGGCTGCTCCAGGGCCCCGCGCCGGCCCTAGCCGCCCTGGTCGCGCAGGGTCTGGCGGTGCGCCACCCGCGACCGCCCCACCGCCACTATCTGACGGCGGCCGGGCGCCGGCTGCGGGACCGGCTGGACTCCGAACCGCTTCAGTTGGTCCCGCCCCCGGTGCCCGGACCGGCAACGGCGATCGGGGTGTTCCGAGCCCGCACCGGCATGGAGGACGGCGCCGCGGACGGTTCGCCGGACGGCTCGGCTGAGGACCCGCAGCGTGCGCGGGAAGTGCGCAGTGCCTGGGACGGTCTGCTGGAGATGCGACGGGTCACCAATCCCGACCGTTCCGTGGAGCGGCCGTGCGGCTGGGAACGTACGCATCTGACGCAGGCCGCGGCCCTCGCGCTGGAGGCGGGCCGCTGCCGTGGGTATCTGGTGAGCGAGTCGGCGCAGCCCGAGGCGGTGCGGGTGGACGGGCCGGACTCGGCCGCGTACACCCGGGCGCTCGAGCAGGCGGGGTGGCAGACCTCGGCCCATGCGGACCGGCGGGCGGGGTCGGCGTATCTGCTGGCCTCGCCGCGGCGGAAGTAGCGCCCCTGTCACCAGGTCACCTGGTCACCGCACGGCCGCTGCCTCGGCCGAAGACCCGTGAGCCTCAGCGCCGACCGCCCGGTCGCTGTCGCCGGCCCGGTCGCTGTCGCCGGCCCGGTCGCTCTCGTCGGGCAGTGGGTCGCGCGAGCGCCGCTTGGCGATCACCGCACACACCATCAGCTGCATCTGGTGGAAGAGCATCAGCGGCAGCACGGCCAGTGACGCCTGCGCGCCGAACAGCACACTCGCCATGGGCAGTCCGGCCGCCAGACTCTTCTTCGAACCGGCGAACTGGATCGCGATCCGGTCACCCCGTCCGAAGCCGAGCCGCTTGGCGCCGTACCAGCTCAGCGTCAGCATCACGGCCAGCAGCAGAGCCTCGACCACGAGCAGCCCGAGCAGCCGGGCGAAGCTGACCTGGTGCCAGATGCCGCGGACCATCCCTTCGCTGAACGCCGTGTAGACGACCAGCAGGATCGAGCCCCGGTCCACATAGCTCAGGATCTTCTTGTTCCGCACCAGGAACCCGCCCACCCAGCGCCGCAGCAGCTGACCCGCCAGGAACGGCACCAGCAGTTGCAGCACGATCTTCAGCAGCGAGTCGGCGGAGAAACCCCCGCCGGCGCTGCCCAGCACCATGGCGGCCAGCACCGGGGTGACGACGATCCCCGCCAGCGAGGAGAAGGAGCCCGCGCAGATCGCCGCGGGCACATTGCCGCGGGCGATGGAGGTGAAGGCGATCGACGACTGGATGGTCGAAGGCACCAGACAGAGAAAGAGCAGTCCGTTGTAGAGCTGCGGTGTCAGGACCACCGGGACGAATCCCTTGGCCGCAAGGCCGAGCAGCGGGAAGGCCACAAACGTACAGACCAGAACCGACAGGTGAAGCCGCCAGTGCTTCAGTCCCTGCACCGCCTCACGGGTGGAGAGCCGCGCGCCGTAGAGGAAGAAGAGAAGCGCCACCGCCCCGGTGGATGCTCCGCCGGCCACGTCTGCGGCCCCGCCGCGGGCCGGCAGCAGCGCGGCCAGCGCCACCGTCCCGATCAACGCGAGGATGTACGGATCGATCGGCAGCCAGGACGGAAGCTGCAACGTGCGGCGGCTCATGTTCTCCACTTGCTCTCGGGGATCGGTTCGTGCCCTCTCCATCGTCCACGCGATCCTCATGATCGGGAATCCTGCATACCACTCTGACTGATATCACGTACCGCTATAACCTGGCTCCATGTACGACCCGGCGCAGCTGCGCACCTTCCTCACCGTGTCCCAGACGCTGAGCTTCACCCAGGCCGCCCAGCGTCTCGGCCTGCGGCAATCGACAGTGAGCCAGCACGTGCGCCGGCTGGAGGGCGCGACCGGCCGCACCCTTTTCAGCCGCGACACCCACAGCGTGGAACTGACCGAGGACGGTGAGGCGATGCTCGGCTTCGCCCGCACGATCCTCGGTGCCCACGAACGGGCGGCGGCCTTCTTCGCCGGCTCCCGGCCGCGCGGGCGGTTGCGCTTCGGCGCTTCGGAGGACTTCGTACTCACCCGGCTGCCGGAAATCCTGGAGTCCTTCCGCACCGCTCACCCCGAGGTCGACCTGGAACTGACCGTCGGGCTCTCGGGCACCCTGCACGAACAGCTCGCGGCGGGCGGACTCGATCTGGTGCTCGCCAAGCGGCGTAGCACCCGCAGCCACGGCGAGTTGGTCTGGCGATCCACGCTCATCTGGATCGGCGCGCCCCGCCTGCACATCGACCCGCAGCGCCCGCTCCCGTTGATCCTCTTTCCGCCGCCCGGCATCACCCGTGCCCGGGCGCTCGAGGTACTGGAGCGGCACGGGCGCTCCTGGCGCATCGCCTGTACGAGTACCAGCCTCAGCGGACTGATCGCGGCGGCGCGGGCGGGCCTCGGCGTCATGGCGCACACCCGGGGGCTGGTCCCGCCGGGCCTCACCCAGATCCCGGCGCGGGCGGGACTGCCGGAACTGGGCGATGTGGACTTCGTACTGCTGCACGGGCGGGACGGAGCACGGGCGCAGGACGCGGCGGATGCCTTGGCCTCGGCGATCCTGGCGGGGGCGGACCGGTTGCACCGACAGGTGTAGAGGCTCAGGCACCGGCAGGGCGGGATCGCCGCTCCTCGTTCTCCTGCCACGTTCCTGGAAGGTTGGCCTGTACCTGCCCTTCGCAGGTCAATGGGGTGAGCGGTCATGGTGCCTTCTCCGTACAGATTCGGTGGAGATTCCGGCTCCCGGAACTTACTGTTCGGTCAGGAGAGCGCCCAAGGCTTCCCCATGTAGGGACAATTCACCCGACGACATCTGTCAATTCCGCACATCTCCGACCACTCGATCCCTCTCCCGCCCGACTCCGCCTTGCGGTACCGTCACGCGCTGTGCGGAGCGTCACATAGGAGCAGGTCACTTGCGCGAGTTCACTGTCCCACCCATGGTGACGGCGCCCCAGGTCGGCGGACTGGCGGACGTCGTGTTCGATTACGCCGACGAGGACCCCCACCGGGCGGCGCTCGGCCGGAAGAAGGACGGCCGCTGGCACGACGTGACGTCGCGCGAGTTCCGGGACCAGGTGCTGGCACTGGCCAAGGGCCTGCTCGCCGACGGCGTGCGGTTCGGCGACCGCGTCGCGATCATGTGCCGCACCCGCTACGAGTGGACGCTCTTCGATTTCGCGCTGTGGACGGTGGGCGCCCAGTCGGTGCCGGTCTACCCCACGTCCTCCGCCGAGCAGGTCTTCTGGATGCTCTACGACTCCGAGGTCACGGCGTGCATGGTCGAGCACGAGGACCACGCCATGACCATCGGCTCGGTGATCGACCGGCTGCCCAACCTGCGGCGTCTCTGGCAACTGGACGCCGGTGTGCTCGACGAACTGCTGAGAGCCGGCGCCCAGGTCGACGACGAGGTGGTGCACCGCCATCGCCGGGCGGTGACCCCCGATTCGGTCGCCACCGTGATCTACACTTCCGGGACCACCGGGCGCCCCAAGGGCTGTGTGATCACCCATACCAACCTGATGTACGAGGCGGACACGATGGTCGCCCGCTGGGAGCCGGTCTTCCAGTCCAAACGCGACGACAACGCTTCGACCCTGCTGTTCTTGCCGCTGGCGCATGTTTTCGGCCGGATGGTGGAGATCGCGGCGGTCCGTGGCCGGGTCAAGCTCGGCCACCAGCCCGAACTCGCCGCCCGGGCACTGCTGCCCGACCTGGCCGCTTTCCGGCCCACCTTCATCCTGGCGGTGCCGTACATCTTCGAGAAGGTCTTCAACGCGGCACGGCGCAAGGCGGAGGCCGACGGGAAGACCGGGCCCTTCGAGAAGGCCGTCGAGGTGGCCGTGCGCCACGCGGAGGCCATGGAGCAGAAGGCCTTCGGTATGGGGCCCGGACCATCGGCGGGGCTGCGGATGCAGCACCAGTTCTTCGAGAAGGTGGTCTATTCGAAGGTGCGCGACGCGATGGGCGGCCGGGTGCGGCACGCGATGTCCGGCGGTTCCGGGATGGACCGGCGGCTCGGGCTGTTCTTCGCGGGCGCGGGCGTCACCATCTACGAGGGCTACGGACTGACGGAGACCTCTGCGGCAGCGACGGCCAACCCGCCCGAACGCACCCGCTTCGGCACGGTCGGCCAGCCCATCCCCGGCTCCACCGTGCACATAGCCGACGACGGCGAAGTGTGGGTGTACGGCCGGCACGTGTTCGCCGGATACCTCAACTCCCCCAAGGCCACCGACGCCGTACTCAACGACGGCTGGCTGGCCACCGGCGACCTCGGCGCACTCGACGACGACGGCTATCTCACCATCACCGGGCGCAAGAAGGAGATCCTGGTGACCTCGGGCGGCAAGAGCGTCTCGCCGGGCGCCCTGGAGGAGCGGGTACGGGCGCATCCGCTGGTCGCTCAGTGTCTGGCCGTCGGCAACGACCGGCCGTACATCGCCGCACTCGTCACGCTCGACCAGGAAGCCGTCGAGCACTGGCTCACCATGCACGGCAAGGAGTCGCTGCCACCGGCCGCCCTGGTCCGCGATCCCGACCTGGAGACCGAGGTCAGACGGGCGGTGGTGGCCGCGAACACGCTGGTCTCGCAGGCCGAGTCGATCCGTACGTTCCGGATCCTGGCGCATCAGTTCTCCGAGGAGCACGGGCTGCTCACCCCTTCGCTGAAGCTCAAGCGCAAGGCGATCGAGACGGCGTACAGCGAAGAGGTCGAGGCGCTGTACCGGTGACGGGCCGGGGGGTGGCAATCCGGCACACTCCGTGATCCTTCATCATGGATGGACCAACCGACGACGTACGAGGAGTCAACCGCTCGTGAGCAAGGTCCCCTCCATCACCCTCAACAACGGTGTCGAGATGCCGCAGCTCGGCTTCGGTGTCTGGCAGATCGCCGACGACGAGGCCACGAAGGCCGTGGGCACAGCCCTGGAGGCCGGTTACCGCAGCATTGACACCGCAGCCGTCTACGGCAACGAAGAGGGCACCGGCAGAGCGATCGCCGGCTCGGGGATCGCGCGTGACGACCTGTTCGTCACCACGAAGCTGTGGAACACTGAGCAGGGCTACGACTCCACGCTGCGCGCCTTCGACACCTCGCTGGGCAAACTCGGCCTCGACTACGTCGACCTGTATCTGATCCACTGGCCGGTCCCGGCCAAGGACGCCTACCTGGACACCTACCGGGCCTTCGAGAAGATCTACGCGGACGGCCGGGCCAGGGCGATCGGTGTCTCCAACTTCCTTCCCGAGCACCTGCGGCGGCTCCTGGACGAGACCTCGGTGGTTCCGGCCGTCAACCAGATCGAGCTGCACCCGCACCTTCAGCAGGCCGAGTCACGCGCCTACCACGCCGAGCACGGTATTCGCACCGAGGCCTGGTCACCGCTCGGCCAGGGCAAGGGGCTGCTGGAGGTTCCGACTCTCGTCGCGATCGCCAGGAAGCACGGCCGCACGCCGGCCCAGACGGTGCTGCGGTGGCATCTGCAGACCGGGAACATCGTGATTCCCAAGTCCGCGACACCGTCCCGGATCAAGGAGAACTTCGACGTCCTCGGTTTCGAGCTCGATGCCGACGACCTGGCGGCGATCGCGGCGCTGAACGAGGGCAAGCGGCTCGGCTCCGACCCGGCGACGATGAACCTGGGCGCCTGACCCGCTACCGGCTTCCGTCAACGGAGCGCCGGCTGACGCTGTCCCGAGGCGCCGGACGAGTTCGCCCCGGGCCGTCCGGCGCCGAACGCGATCAGCCGGTGGACCGGGTCGGGCCGGCGGATGCCCGGGGCGGGCAGCGCGACGAGTTCCCCCGCGAGCCGCTCCGCTGCGGCGCCGCGCACCGCGAGCCGGGAGGCGTATCTGCCCAGCAGCACATCCTCCGCCGTCGCGCTCGGTGTCCGGCCCTGGCCGTAGCCGGTGAAGGAGGCCTCGCCGACCGGGCGCATGCCGTGTCCGGCCGCGTACCGCTCGATGAGGTCGGCGCGGTCGCTGGGGTTTCTCGAACGGTGCGGAGCGAGCACGGCGTCTATGTCGCTGCCCACGTCGTGGCCCTCGTCCTTGTCGACGGTCGTGATGAACACCCCGCCGGGACGCAGGACCCGAGCAGCCTCGGCCACCACCGTCCACGGCTGCGGGAGCATGTGCAGCAGCCATATCGCGCCGACCGCGTCCACCGAGGCGTCGGGCAGCGGCAGTCGGCGGACATCGGCGAGGACGATCGCGCCGGCCATGCGAGCGACCGCCTTCCGCGCCATGCCGTGAGCGGCGTCCGCGCCGACGGTCCGCAGGCCCGGGCGGACCAGGCGCTCGGTGACGATCCCGGTGCCGCAGGCGATGTCCAGCAGCGTGCGGGCACCGGCGGGCACCAGGGTCAGCACGGCTTCGGCGGCGGCCTCGGCCCGGGGTGTTCCGCCACGCGTCGCGTCGTAGACGGCGGCCTCGGCTTCGTAGTCCAGCATGCCGCCATCCTGTCAGGCGGCACCGTGCCCCGGGGCGATGTCCTCGACGCGCCGGGCCAGGCCGAAGTCCTTCTCGGTGACCGCCCCTCCCGCGTCGTGCGAGTTCACCGTCAGGCGGACCGTGTTGTAGCCGAGGGTCAGGTCGGAGTGATGGCCCAGCTCCTCCTGGATCTGGGCGATGTGAACGACCAGCGCGGTGGCGGCGAAGTGGTGCGGAAGGCGGTAGAGGCGAGCGATCCGGTCCCCCTCCAGCGACCAGCCGGGCAGCTCGTGCAGCCGGTCCTCGATGTCCTTCCGCGGCAGCGGGGCAGCAGGCATGTGCGGGGCTCCATCCCAGTAGCGGTGTCTGCGAGGTTACGGTCCGGGTATGACAACTGTCGCGCTCGACACAGGGGTGGGGCCGCTGCTGCGCGGATGGCGCCGGGTGAGCCAGCTCGAACCGGCCCTGCGCGCCGAGTCCTCGGCGCGCCACGTCAGCTTCATCGAGACCGGCCGCGCGCGCCCCAGCGAGGCGATGATCCTGCGGCTCGCCGGACATCTGGACGTCCCGGCGCGCGAGCGCGACGCGCCGCCGGCCATCGAGACGTTCCTGCCGGCCGATCCGGCGACGGTCGAGCATCTGCGGTCGATCGGGCGGTAGGCCACACGCACGCTCAGTCCCGGTTCGCGTGCCGCGCCCAGAGCGGGATCGCGATCCAGTACAGGACGAACCAGCCGACCATGGCGCCGACCAGCCACATGGCGGTGGTGTTGTGCACCGCGACCCGCAGGATCAGCAGCAGGGACGACGCCGTGGTGCAGAGCAGCAGGCCGAGTCCGAGAACGGTGAGCCGGGAGGCCCAGACGACGGTCTGCGGCTTGAGCCGCTGTCCGGTGAGGAGCCGGTGCAGGGAGACCGGCGCGATGAGCGCGCCGGTGGTGGCGGCGCCCAGCATCACGGTCACCACGTAGATGTGGCGGTCGGTCTGCGACAGCTCGCTGAAGCGCTGCTGGAAGACGACCGTCAGCAGGAAGCCGAACAGGATCTGCACGCCCGTCTGGGCAACCCGCAGCTCCTGAAGCAGGTCCGTCCATTTCCGGTCGGCCCGCTGCTCCGGCGTCTCGTGGCGCCCCCATCCGTCGTCGCGGCCGTCGGCGCGGCCCGGGCCGTTTTCGCTCACTCGCATAGACTGCCCGCCGGTACGGCGCCCTGAAACCCGCGTCGTCGGTCGTGGGGAGGCGAGGGAACGTGCACGAGACACCTGTGAACGCCTCGGTGCGCCGGGGAGTGCCAGCCGCAAGGACCCGGTGGGAGCTCCTGACGGCAACCAGGGACGGCGTCAAGGACCTCGACGCCGTGATGCTGCTGGTCGAGGACGACGCGGGTGACGCAATGCTCGTCGAGGAAATGCTGATCGACAGTGATCTGGATTTCCCTTTGACCTGGTGCAAGTCGCTGGCGGAGGCCCAGCGGTTCCTCAGTACCTGCCGCACCCCGGTGTGTGTCCTGCTGGATCTGCACCTGCCGGATGTGCAGGGCCTGGAGGCGGTCACCGGCCTCGTGCGGGCGGCCGCGGACGTGGCCATCGTCGTACTCACCGGTCTGGCGGAGGCCGACGCGGGGCTGGCCGCCGTCGCCACCGGCGCACAGGACTATCTCGTCAAGGGCAGGCTCGACCCGGAGTCCCTGGGCCGGGCGATCCGTTACGCCCTGCAGCGCAAGCAGGTCGAGCAGTCGGCTGCCGCGCTGCAGGCCAACCGGCTGATGGCGGAGGAGAACGCCCGCCTGGAGCGCGGCCTCCTGCCGGTGCCCCTGTTGCGCGGGCCGGACTTCGAGGTGGTCGCACGGTACACACCGGGCCGGGCGCACGGACTGCTGAGCGGCGACTTCTACGACGTGGTGCAGACCGCCGACCGGACCGTACACGTGGTGATCGGCGACGTGTCGGGGCACGGGGCCGCCGAGGCGGCGCTGGGCGTCTGTCTGCGGGTCGCCTGGCGCACCGCTGTGCTGTGCGCGATGGACCACCTGGAGCAGATACGGCTCCTGGAGGAGATACTGGTCGCCGAACGGTCCGATCCCCGTATCTTCGCCACCGTCACCTCGCTGGTCTTCCCGCCGGACGGCCGCCGGGTGCGGGTCACCCGGGCCGGCCACCCCGGCTTCCTGGTGCGCCAGGGCACGGCAGTGAGCTGGGACGAACCGGCCGGCGGGATGGCCCTGGGCCTGCTGCCCGGCGCGGCCCGGTGGAACGAGACGGAGATGGCCCTGCCTCCCGGCGGCCACGTGGTGCTCTTCACCGACGGGCTGTTCGAGGGCCGTACCGGGCCCGCGTCCCGGCTGGGCGAAACCGGACTGCTGCAACTGGCCCTGCGACACGGGGCCCTGGCGGCCGACGGTTTCGTCGACGCCCTGGTCCGGGAAGCGACCGAGGGAGCCGCGCCGTACGGAGGACTCGCGGACGACGTGGCGGTACTGCACCTGGGGTGGGGAACGACGCGCCATGGCTGACGACGGAACCCGCGGGGGACGGGGGGAGGTGCGGGGCTTCCGGTCCCGGCTTTCGGTGCAGAACTGGGTCCATCTGATCCTCGCCGGTTTCGTGGTCGTGGCCTGCCTGTGCACCGCGGTCGGCGGGGTCTTCCTGTCCCGCACCAACGACCGGACGACCGATCTGGTCGACCACGTCCAGCCGGCCCGCGCTGCCGCCTTCCAGCTGCAGAAGTCCCTCCTCGACCAGGAGACCGGGGTCCGCGGCTACGCGCTCAGCGGTGACCGCTCGTTCCTCGATCCGTATGAACAGGGCAAGCGGGACGAGCAGCGGTATCTGGCCGTGGTCGGCGGGTTTCTGGCCGCCCCCGGCGAGCCGTACGCGCAGGATCTGGACCTGATCCGGCACGCCGGGCAGACCTGGCGGCGGGAGCAGGCGGAACCGCTGATCGCTGACGTACGGTCGGCGGGAGCCGGTGCCGGCTCCACCGCCCTGGTCCAGCGCAGCAAAGCCGCTTTCGACGCCGTGCGGGCCGCCCTCGCGCTCCAGCAGAAGCACATCGAGACCGCCCGGACGCGGGCCCGTCAGCAGCTCGCCGACGCACGCCGCACCCAGGACCGGGCCCTGCTGACGCTGATCGCCGCCTTCGCCGTGATGGTTCTGGTGCTGGGTGTGCTGCTGCACCGGATCGTGGGCCGGCCGCTTCGTCTGCTGCGCACCTCGTCGGACGCGGTGCGCGGCGGAACCTTCGACCGGCGGGTCGCGGTCCCGGGGCCGGACGATGTGCGGGCCGTCGGAGCGGCCGTGGAGGACATGCGCATGCGACTGGTGGACGAACTCGCCGAGGCACGGGAGCGTGAGGCGCTGCTGGCCGAGCAGGCGGACGAACTGCGGCGGTCCAATGCGGAGCTGGAGCAGTTCGCCTATGTCGCCTCGCACGATCTGCAGGAACCGCTGCGCAAGGTCGCGTCGTTCTGCCAACTGCTCGACAAACGCTACGGCGAGGAACTGGACGCCCGGGGAAAGCAGTACATCGACTTCGCGGTGGACGGTGCGAAGCGGATGCAGGTCCTGATCAACGATCTGCTCACCTTCTCGCGGGTCGGCCGGGTCCTGGACAGCCGGCAACTGATACCCCTCGACGAGCCGCTGGACCGGGCACTGCTCAACCTCGCGGCGCTCGCCGAGGAGTCGGCGGCCACGGTCGTACGGGAGGATCCGTTGCCCCGGATCACCGGCGATCCGACCGGCCTGACCATGCTCTGGCAGAATCTGATCGGCAACGCCCTCAAGTTCCGCCGGTCCGACACACCGTGCCGGATCACCGTCGGCTGTGTCCGGGAAGCCGAAGAGTGGCGGCTCACGGTGTCCGACAACGGCATCGGGGTGCCGCCGGAGTTCGCCGACAAGATCTTCGTGATCTTCCAGCGTCTGCATGCCCGCGACGAGTACGAGGGGACGGGCATCGGTCTCGCCCTGTGCCGGAAGATCGTCGATTTCCACGGCGGCAGGATCTGGCTTGACACCTCGACGCCGACGGGCACCCGGATCCATTTCACCCTACCGGTCAGGAGCGAACCGTGACTGTGTCTCTCGAGTCCATCGAAATTCTGCTGGTCGAGGACGACCCCGGTGATGAGCTGATGACCCGGGAGGCGTTCGCGGACAACAAGATCCAGAACACCCTCCATGTGGTAAGGGACGGCGAGGAGGCACTCGACTTCTTCTACCGGCGCGGCGCGCACACCGAGGCGCCGCGCCCGGACCTCGTACTGCTCGACCTGAATCTCCCCAGGTACGACGGACGGCAGGTGCTGGAGCGGATCAAATCGGATCCGGACCTGTGCGACATACCCATCGTCGTCCTGACCACCTCCGCGGCCGAGGAGGACATCCTGCGCAGCTACCAGCTGCACGCCAACGCGTATGTCACCAAGCCGGTGGATCTGGAGCAGTTCCTTTCAGCGGTGCGCCAGATCGACCACTTCTTCCTCACGGTGGTGCGGCTGCCGCGGCAGGCCTGACCACCCGCTACCGGCTTTCCAGTACCAGTTCCAGTTCCTTTTCCTGGTCTCCGAAGGCCGTGCCCTTCTCCTGCACCGTGAACGTTCCCTCGAGGACTCCGCGGAGCACGTCGACGGCGTGGTAGCCGCCCTGCACGCTGGCCGTCATGGGGGCCGTGAGGGTGGTCGCCGCCGGCTCGCCCTGGGCGGCCTCCCGCACCTCGTAGGCCGCCGTCCACACGGTCGGCCGACCGCCGTCGGTCTCCGGCTGCGGTACGTCGGACGCGGCACGGTCGGAGGGGAACGCGGCCCGCAGCGCCTCGAAGACGGCCGCCGCGTCGTCGTGGGAGCGGCCGGTGAGCGCCACCTTGACCAGTGCTTCGGGGTTGTCTGTTCCGGGCATCATGCTCACTTTCCTTACCCATTCCCTTCAGGCTTCAGGACTCGTCCGGTTCGGCTCCGTGCCAGACCGTGGTGATGTTGCAGAACTCGCGGATGCCGTGGCCGGCCAGCTCGCGTCCGTAACCGGAGCGCTTGACGCCGCCGAAGGGCAGGGCGGGGTGCGAGGCCGTCATCCCGTTGACGAACACCCCGCCGGCGTCCAGATCCCTGACGAACCGGTCCACCTCCGCGTCGTCCCGGGTCCAGACGTTCGAACTCAGCCCGAAAGGAGTGTCGTTGGCGAGCTGCACCGCCTCGTCGACGCTGTCCACCCGGTACACCGTGGCCACCGGGCCGAAGGTCTCCTCGCGATGGATGCGCATCTCGGCGGTGACACCCATCAGCACGGTGGGGGCGTAGTACCAGCCGCGGTCGAGGCCCTGCGGGCGCTCGCCGCCGCAGAGCACGGTGGCTCCCCGGTGCACGGCGTCGTCCACCAGCTCCTCCAGGGTCGCGCGGCCCTGCTCGCTGGCGAGCGGGCCGACCTCGGTGGATTCGTCCATCGGGTCGCCCACCTTCAGCGCCGCCATCCGGGTGGTGAAGCGGTCCACGAAGGTGTCGTAGACGTCCGAGTGGGCGATGAAGCGCTTGGCCGCGATACAGGACTGCCCGTTGTTCTGCACCCGGGCCGTCACCGCGGTGCTGACCGCCCGCTCGATGTCCGCCGACGCCATCACGATGTACGGGTCGCTGCCGCCCAGCTCCAGCACGGTCTTCTTGACCTCGTCGCCCGCCACCGCGGCGACCGACCGGCCGGCCGGCTCGCTGCCGGTGAGCGTCGCCGCCACCACCCTGGGGTCACGCAGGATGGACTCGATCTCGCCGGAGCCCACCAGCAGGGTCTGGAAGCAGCCTTTCGGGAAGCCGGCCCGGTGGAAGAGCTCGCCCAGGTAGAGCGCGGTCTGCGGGACGTTCGACGCGTGCTTGAGCAGCCCGACGTTGCCTGCCATCAGGGCGGGGGCGGCAAACCGTACGACCTGCCAGAGCGGGAAGTTCCAGGGCATCACGGCCAGCACCACACCGAGGGGCCGGTAGCGGACGTACGCACGATCGGCGCCGGAGTCCCGGGCATCGGCGTCCGAAGGGTGCTCGTCGGCCAGCAGCTCGGCGGCGTGCCGGGCGTACCAGCGCATCGCCTTCACACACTTGGCCGCTTCCGCACGGGCGGCCGCCAGCGGCTTGCCCATCTCGGTGGTCATGGTGCGCGCGATATCGTCCTGCTCCTTCTCCAGCAGGTCGGCGGCGTGGTTCAGCAATCGCGCCCGCTCATCGAAATCCGTGGCGCGGTACTGCCGGAAGGCCGCGTCGGCGGTGGCGATCCGGTGCTCGATCTCCTGGGCCTCCAGCGCGTCGAACGTCCGGAGCGTCTCGCCGTTCGCGGGGTTCACCGTGGCGATGGGCATGAGGTGTTCCTCCTAGTGCTCGCTGTCACGACCCTGCCGCGCCCGGCACCGCCTCGCAACGCGGGCCACCTTGCGGCCCGGCGTCGCGGACGCCGTGGGCGGCAGCCGCCAGCGCGGAGCAGACGTCGTCCGTTCCGGTGGCGACACAGAGCAGCTGCGCCACGGTGTCCAGCTCCCGGCGTATCGCGGGGGCGCCGTCCACCGAGTACTGCCGGGACAGGGCCTGATGGCGCTCGACGAGGTTCCGCAGGATGACGGGGTGGGCGAGCGGCACGGTGATCTCCTCGGATGAACGGACGGGCGGGGTCGATCTTCGGGTGCCCTGGGGCCGCCCTTTCATGCGGAGTGCGGCCCCGCCCGGACGACCGCGCGGCGGCACGGCCTGAATCAGCCGGGTTGTTCGCCGCCGCTGCCGCGCTGATTCATCCGGACGTCACGCCCCCTTCCCTTTCCCCCGCTCCTCTGGAAACACTCAGCTGGCCCCTGCCCGCACACCGCGAGAGGTCCCCACCCCTATGCCTCAGCTCAACCGGCGCCGCTTCCTCCAGATCGCAGGCGCTACCGCGGGCCTTTCGGCCCTGTCGGACAGCATCGCCCGCGCCGCCGCCATCCCCGCCGCGCGCCGCTCGGGCACCATCGACGACATCCAGCACATCGTCGTCCTGATGCAGGAAAACCGTTCCTTCGACCACTACTTCGGCTCCATGAAGGGCGTACGCGGCTTCGGTGATCCGCGTCCCGTGACGCCGGTCGGCGGTAAGCCGGTCTGGTATCAGTCGGACGGCAGCAAGGACGTGCTGCCCTACCACCCGGACGCCGAGGACCTCGGCATGCAGTTCATCGCCGGCCTCGACCACGACTGGGCGGGCGGGCACCGGGCCTGGAACCAGGGCAAGTACGACCAGTGGATTCCCGCCAAGTCGGCGGGCACCATGGCGCATCTGACCCGCCAGGACATTCCGTTCCATTACGCGCTCGCCGACGCGTTCACCGTCTGCGACGCCTACCACTGTTCGTTCATGGGGGCCACCGACCCCAATCGTTACTACTTGTGGTCCGGTCATGTGGGCAACGACGGCAAGGGCGGCGGCCCGGTCCTCGGCAACGCCGAGGCGGGGTACGACTGGACGACCTACCCCGAGCGTCTGGAACAGGCCGGGGTGTCCTGGAAGATCTATCAGGACACCGGCGACGGCCTGGACGCGGCGGGGTCCTGGGGCTGGATCGACGACGCCTACCGGGGCAACTACGGCGACAACTCGCTGCTCTACTTCAACAAGTACCGCAACGCGAAACCGGGCGACCCGCTCTACGACAAGGCCCGCACCGGCACCGACGCGAAGAGCGGCGACGGCTACTTCGACCTCCTCAAGGCGGACGTGCGGGCGGGCACGCTCCCGCAGGTCTCCTGGATCGCCGCCCCCGAGGCGTTTTCCGAACACCCCAACTGGCCCGCGAACTACGGCGCCTGGTACATCTCGCAGGTGCTGGACGCGCTCACCTCCAACCCCGAGGTGTGGAGCCGAACGGCGCTTTTCCTCACCTACGACGAGAACGACGGCTACTTCGACCACGCCGTGCCGCCGTTCCCCCCGGCCTCGGCCGACCGCGGTGCCTCCACCGTGGACACCTCACTGGACTACTTCCCCGGTGACCTCGCCTACGCGGCCGGCCCCTACGGCCTCGGCCAGCGTGTGCCGATGGTCGTCGTGTCGCCCTGGAGCACCGGTGGCTACGTCGACTCGGAACTCTTCGACCACACCTCCGTCCTGCGGTTCATGGAGCGCCGCTTCGGCGTGCACGAGCCCAACATCTCGCCCTGGCGGCGCGCCATCTGCGGCGACCTCACCTCGGCGTTCGACTTCGCGCTGAAGGACACCGGGCGGGTACCGCTCCCCGACACCGACGGCTACCGGCCGCCGGACAACAAGCGGCACGACAGCTACGTGCCGAAGGCGCCGGACCGTCCCGCCCTGCCGAAGCAGGAGGCAGGGGCCAGGCCGACCAGGCCGCTGCAGTACGCCCCGCTGGTGGACGGCGCGGCCACACCCGCGACCGGCCGGTTCACGCTCACCTTCAGCGGGGGCGCGGCTGCCGGGGCATGCTTCACCGTCACCTCCGCGAACCGTACGGACGGGCCCTGGACCTACACCACCGAGGCCGGCAAGAAGATCTCCGACACCTGGAACGCGGCCTATTCGAAGGGTGCGTACGACCTCTCGGTGTTCGGGCCCAACGGCTTTCTGCGTACCTTCCAGGGCCCCGGCTCCACCGCGGGTCCCGAGGTCACCGCCCGCCATGATCCGGCAGGTGGCGGCGGCATCGAGCTGACCATGACGAACGCGGGCAGCGCCGACTGCCATCTGACGGTGACCAACGCGTACGGCGGAGCGGGCGAGACCTTCACGGTGCGCGCGGGTCACCGCGTGGTGCACCGGCTGGGACTGCGCTCCACCCGGCGCTGGTACGACCTGACGGTGGTGTCCGACACGGACCGCACGTTCCTGCGCCGGTTCGCCGGGCATGTGGAGAACGGCACGCCCGGGGTGAGCGACCCGGCGATCATCACCGGCTGACCGGGGCGGGGCCCGGCACCGCTTCCGTTCACACCCACGGTGGTGCCGGGCTCAGCCGGCCCGGTCGGGTACCACGCCGCCAGGCGCCGCGCCGTCCTCGACAGCGACAGCGTCGTCCGGCGCCGGAGCCCGGATGCCCAGGGGCACCTGCGGGCCCGCGCACTCGGTCAGCCAGCGCCGCAGCACGGTGTGCACCTGCTCGGCGCCGATCAGTTCTCCGCCGTCCTCCACCGGCGCGGAGAAGTCGCGTGGCGAGAGCAGGAAGGGGTGCGACTGCTCGCCGCCGAGACCGCCATGCGAGCCGATCTGTCCTTCGAAGGCGTGCACTTCGCCGCTGTCCGGCTCGTACATCGAGTTGACCATGATGTCCGCGACGTGCGGGAAGGTGTCGGTACGCCGCACCGCGTCGGCGGCGCCCGGGCCGAAGTGGGCGAGCGGGCCCTCGCCGTCGACGAGCTCCGCCACAGGCACCTCGACGCCGCCCGCGCCGAGCACCACCGCGCCGTGCGCCTCGCTGCCGACGAGAAGGAACCCGATGCCCGGATGGTTGGCCAGGGTGGGCAGCAGCGCCGGGCGGCGGCGGTCCAGTTCCTCGCGCGTCATGCGTCCCGGCGTGTCCGGGAAGGAGATCAGCCCCAGATTGCCGGAGGCCAGTACGACCGGATCCGAGTCCGGATCCGGCAGCGTTTCCGCACCGGCCTGCGCCGGCCGGCGCAGCACGACGCGCACGGCGTCCCGCGCCTCGGCGCCGCTCCTTGTGCGGCGGGCCCGGGCGGGCACCGGCAGGCCGCAGCCGGCCCGCACCAGCTCCTTCAGCGTCAGCCCGTACCTGCTGTCGAAGGGCCGGCCGGGGCTCTGGCCATGGTCGGAGAGGAGCACGATCCGGTACGGGCGGGGTGCGTGCTCGGCGACCTTCGCGATCAGGGCCAGGGAGCGATCCAGGCGTTCGAGCACCTTGGCCGCGTCCCTGCTGCGCGGGCCGCTGTGATGTGCCACCTCGTCGTAGGCGACCAGGTCGGCGTAGACGGCGGTGCGCCCGGCGAACATGTCACCGATCACCGCCGTGACCACCACATCGCGCTCCACCACGGTCGCGAAGGCACGGATGAACGGGTACAGCCCGCCACGCTTGATCCGTGGCTCGTCCTTCCGGATGCGGGCGCGGGTGGACTGGCTGATCTCCCGGCCCACCTCCACGACGAACGACATCGCGGTGCGGACGGCGTTGGCGGGGTCGGAGAAGTACGCGAAGTAGCCGGCCCGGGAGCGGTTGCGCCTGCCCCGCCGGGCCGCCATGGACAGCACGAGCGCCAGCTGATCGGCGCCGCCGCTGAAGAGGTTGCCGCGGCTGGCGCCGTCCACGGTCAGCAGCCCACCGTCACCGGTGCGCTCGATGGCCCGCCGCTGCAGGACGGCCGCGGCGGCGGGCCGGTTGCAGACCACCAGGTCCCCGGTTTCCTTCTCGTACCAGCGGAAGGCGGGGATGTCGTGGTTGGAACCGTGCAGGATGCCCAGCTGACTGGCGCCGGTCTGGCTCGACCAGTCGGTCCGCCAGGCATCCAGGCGATGGGTGGCATCGAGCCATCCCGCGACGGTGGGCATCAGACCCTCGCCCATCGCCCGCACCAGGGTGGCATGACCGACCCCGTCCAGTTGCAGGAAGACGGTGCCGGGCGGAGTGCCCGGCCCGGCGGCCTCACCGCGTCTGCGTCTGCGCCGGTCCGCGAGGCGCGAGAGTCTTCGCCGGTAGGCCTCGTCGTCACGCACAGCGAGCGACGTCGAGGTGGCCGATGCGACCGCCGACATCACCGCGGCCACCACGATCGCGGTCTCCGGATTGGACTCACCGCGGCCGTCCGGGATGAGCCGCAGGGCCAGCAGCAGCAGCGAACCGTTGAGGAAGAACACCAGCAGGCCGAGGACCAGCGCGGGCACCAGCAGCAGCGCGCGCACCACCAGGGGCCACACCAGGGCGCTCAGCAGTCCGAACGCTCCGGCGCCCCAGCCGGCGGTCATCGCGACCCTGGTCGCACTGTCGCCGTTGTCGGCCTCCAGCTGGAAATCCGGCAGCAGTCCGGCGAGCACCAGCAGGGTCAGGGTGGACACCACCCACACCACCGTCATCCGGAACAGGGCGCTGCCCGCCCTGCGCCACCGCCCTGCCGTCACGCTTCTGCCACCTCACGTCCGGTGGGCCCCCTGCGGACCCGGTGGGCCAGCTTTTCACAACGCAGGAGGAGGCCCCGCGTCACTGCCGGTCTGAGCCGGGCGCATAGGCTCGTGGGGCAGCGTGGAACGACGCTGCGGGCAGCCGCAGGCACGGGCGGCGCAGGTCGGAGGTGGCGGGGTGACGGTCGAGGTGACCTGGTGGGGACATGCCACCTGCACGATTGAGGACTCCGGGGTACGGGTGCTGACCGATCCGCTCTTCGTCCGCAGGCTCGCGCATCTGCGCCGCAGGCAAGGAGCGCTGCCGCCGCGGCGGGCTGCCGATGCCCAGGTCGTCCTGGTCTCGCACCTGCACCTCGATCATCTGCACCTGTCGTCGCTGGCCCGGCTGGCACCCGGCACCCGGCTGGTCGTCCCGCGCGGAGCGACCGGTGCGGTGCCCGGTCTGCGCCGGCTCGGACTGTCCCTCACCGAGGTGGCGCCCGGCGACGAGGTGCGGGTGGCGGACCTGCGGGTACGGGCGGTGCCCGCACACCACGACGGCCGGCGGCTGCCGGTCGGACCGCAGCGCGCGCCGGCCCTCGGCTATGTCGTGATCGGTGAGGCAAGGACCTACTTCGCCGGGGACACCGGGCTCTTCGACACCATGGCCGAGGCGGTCGGCCCGGTCGATGTGGCGCTGCTGCCGGTCGGCGGCTGGGGCCCCTTCCTCGGCCACGGACATCTGGACGCGCAGCGGGCCGCCCGGGCGCTGACCCTGCTGCGGCCGCGTTCGGCGGTGCCGGTGCACTACGGCACGTACTGGCCGGTCGGCATGGACGGCGTCCGCCCGCATGAATTCCACACGCCGGGCGACGAGTTCGTACGCCAGGCGGCGCTGCTGGCACCCGAGGTGTCGGTCCACCGGCTGACCCACGGTGAACAGGTGCGGCCCGAGGTGGCCAGGTGATCAGTGAACTCGTGCGTCAGCTGCCCACCGAGTCCACTCAGCAGGCCGTGGGCTACCCCACATTGTTCCTGCTGGTGGTGCTCGGGTCACTGATACCCGTGGTGCCGACCGGGGCGCTGGTCAGTACGGCGGCGGTGGTCGCCTTCCATCAGAGCGACCCGTTCTCGCTGCTCTTCGTGTTCGCCGTGGCGTCCTGCGCGGCATTTCTCGGGGACATAGCGCTGTACTGGCTCGGCCGGCGCGGGGTGCATTCGAAGAACGGGTCGCGCTGGCTGGAGGCGCTCCGGAAGCGGGTGCCGCACGCGCGGCTCGTCCAGACCACGGAGAAGCTCGAGCAGCACAGCAAATCGGTGCTGGTGCTCTCCCGGCTGATCCCCGCCGGGCGGATTCCGGTGATGCTGGCGTGCCTGCTCGGCGGGATGCCGCTGCGGATGTTCGCCCGCGGGGACGTACCGGCCTGTCTCGCCTGGGCCGCGGCCTACCAGCTGATCGGGATTCTCGGCGGCTCGCTCTTCAACGAGCCGTGGAAGGGCGTCCTGGTGGCGGTCGCACTGACGCTGCTGGTGAGCGGCGCACCGGCGGCGTGGCGCAGGGTCAGGGCTGGTTCCTGAGTCCGCTCCGTCATCGGCGGTCTCCGGCCGGGTGGCGGTGCGAACGTCATCGCAGCCGGTCCAGGGCCGTCGCGAAGGCGGTCAACGCCCGGGCCACGTGCGGCAGTTCCAGTGGTTCCGCCGAGGTGAGGGACTTCAGACGCTGCCGACGGGTCGCACCGAGGAACGGACCGGTGGAGAACCGCACCCTCAGCGCGTCCAGGTCGTCACCGAAGCGATGGCCGCCCGGGGTGGGAACGCCGAAGCGTTCGCCCAGGAAGTTCTCCAGTTCCAGCGCGTCGGTGACCCCCTGGGCCTCGAGGCCGGGGCGCAACGGCCCCAGGTCGGCGTAGAAGTAGCGGCCGGCGGCCGGCGGCCGGGCGAGCGCGCCGGCGGCCAGCACCGCGCGGTGGGCGGCGGCGGCCACGCGGCCGTATGCCGCCGCGGCCTGCCGGGCCCGCTCCCGCACCGCCCGTGGCTCGCCGAGGGCGTGGGCGGCCGCCGCGGCGACCGGCCCCGCCACCACCGCGCCGACCGCGGTGAGGACGTCCAGTGCCCTGGCCCGGCGGGCCGCGCCGTCAGCGGTGTCCGGGAACCGGGCGACGGCGACCGGCCAGGCGGTCGGGGTGAGCGAGCCCGCCAGGTCGACGGTCACGGTGACCCGGTCCGGGCGCATTTCGGCGGGGCTGAGGAGCACGGTCTCCCCCGGCCGGTGGAGGGTACCGTTCCAGGTCTCGTCGCTGATGAGATACAGGCCCTCGGAGACGGCGGCCTCGCAGGCCTCGTGGGTCACCTCGGGCGGGGCGACGGTCCCCGTCGGGTCGTCGGCGACGGAGAGCAGCAGCAGCCGTGGCGTGCCGCCTTCGGTCCGCACTCTGCGTACGGTCTCCAGCAGCGCGTACGAATCGGGGACACCCCCGCACTCGGCCGGGATCGGCACGGGGTAGGCGCGCCGCCCCAACAGCCGGGCCTGCGGGCTCCACCAGGCAGGGCACGGGCGTGGCACCAGCAGATCACCGCCCTCGGCGGCGAGCAGTGCGAGGAGCAACGACTGCACACCGTCCGCCGCGACCACATGGTCGGGTCCGCAGCGCAGCCCGCGCCGGCTCCAGTAGCCGGCAGCCGCTTCGCGCAGCGCCCGTCCACCGCCGGGTGGCTCCGGCCCGGTACGGGACACCGCTGCGCCGAAGACGGCGGCCAGTTCGGGCAGCACCGGGAGTCCCGGGCCGGGAGCGGGCGGACCGTAGCGGACGGGGCCTCGGCTTTCCGGAACCGTCCGCTGCATACCGCCACCTCCGTCGGCCTCCGGGCACCACGCCTCGTCCCCGAACCCTCCCCCGCAACCTTTATACGTAGGTTTGCCGGCCCGGGCGACCGGGCCCGCGTTCTGCTCATCCGACGCCCCGCAGGGCGGACACCCTGTGCTCGCGCGCCGGGGCCGGACGGGCCTGCCCGAGCGTCTGCCGCGCGTGAACGACGGGCTCCCGGAGCGCCTGGTTCCGCAGCCGGTCGCAGCTGCGGGCGATCAGCCGGGAGACGTGCATCTGCGAGATCCCGAGGTTCTCCGCGATGCTGCGCTGCGTCATGTCCCGGAAGAACCGCATGTAGAGGATCTCCTTCTCCCGCTCCGGCAGACTGCTCAGTCCCGGGCGCACCGCCTCCCGTTCGATGACGGTCTCCAGTGCGCCGTCCGGCCGGCCGAGGGAATCACTCAGCGAGTAGCCGTCCCCGGAGCCCGGGAGCACGGCGTCCAGGGAGAGTGCGGAGAAACTGTCCAGTGCTTCGAGACCGGCGGCGGTCTCCTCTTCGGTCAGGGCCGCCTGCGCCGCGATCTCCGCAAGGGTGGGCGGATGTCCGCTCACTGTCTGTTCCAGTTGCCGTTTCGCGGTGCGGACCCGGTTGCGCAGGTCCTGAACGCGGCGCGGCACGTGGAGGGTCCACATGTGGTCTCGGAAGTGGCGCTTGATCTCACCTGTGATGGTGGGCACGGCGAAGCTCTCGAAGGCCGCGCCATGGTGCGGGTCGTAGCGGTCGACAGCCTTCACCAGACCCAGTGCGGCCACCTGCTTGAGGTCCTCGAGGGCCTCGCCGCGGTTGCGGAAACGAAGGGCGATCCGGTGAGCCATCGGCAGCCATTGGCCGATGATCTCCTGCCGCAGCGCTTCGCGCTGCGGTCCTTCCTCCATGACCGCGAGGGACAGGAAGGCTTCGGCGGTGTCGGGTGCGTCGTCGTGCGGATGCCGACGGTTTGCTGCCTGGAGGGTGCGCATCGGTTATCAGACTCCCGGAACGGTGTGGTCGGTGCGTTCACCGCGGGGAGTCGTCCGGTCTCCGGCCTGCCACGCCCGGAGCGCGCACGCCGCCCCACGGACGTGCCTCCGGTCCGAAGCACAGCATTCGCCTGCCCCCGGCTCGAGGGCACAAACTGCGCGCATCACACGTCAGTGACTCCGCGGGGCCGGAATCTTCTCCTCACGGGTCATCATGAAATCCTCATACCGACCGAGCGCGAGTACGACACCCAACATGAACACCGGAATGCAGACGGCTATGACGGCCATCGGCCCGTCCCTTCCTTGCCGGATTCCCGCCTCACGGGTCACCCGTACGAGTCCGGGCAAACACCCACGTTTGTGTCACGGCGTCGCCGGGGCCGCACGCGAGGCATCGAGGCATGACCGCCGGGCACCGGGGGTACTCCGGATGAGGCCGTTTTCGTGCACCGCGGTCCCGGCCTTCCGGCGCGGAGACGAGGTGGGCAGCGATGACAGAGTTGGTGCGGGACGCCATGACGGCGGGTGTCGCAGCCGTACGGCCCGACGCCTCTCTCGTGGAGGCAGCCCGGCTGATGCGGGTTCAGGACATCGGGAGTGTGCTGGTCGCGGAGGGCGACCGGCTGGTCGGAGTACTCACCGACCGGGACCTGGCGGTGCGCGCGACCGCCGACGGTGCTGACCCACTGACGGTCAGCGCCGAGGCCATCTGCTCACCGGCGCCGGTGTGCGTCGGACCTGACGACGCGGCGGCGACGGCGGTGTCCTTGATGCGCCGGCACGCGATCCGGCGGCTTCCGGTGATCGAGGACGGCAGACCGCTCGGAGTGGTGACGCTGGGGGACCTCGCGCGGCTCCGGGACCCGGAATCCGCGCTGGCGGACATCAGCCGGGCCGCGCCGGACACCTGGCCGGACGTGCCCGGTCTCCCCGACGTCTAGTTCGGCGTTCCGTGTCGCGCGGTTGACCGGCCGAGGTAGGTCACCGGACCGGGATCCGGGACGGGGATCTCGTGGAATCCGAGGCGGTCGTAGAAGGCTTGGCCGGTGTGTTGCTGGTGACCATGCACAGGTGGACGCCGGGGACGCCCCGGTCGTGCAGCGTCGCGAGGAAGGTTTCCATCAGCGCCCGCCCGTGGCCGGACCGCTGGTGGGTGGGGAGCAGATCGATGTGCAGGTGTGCCGGGTATACCGCCAGTTCCGGCAGGAGCATCCGTTCCGGACGGTGCATCAGGTCGATCATCGCCTCGCTCGGCGTGCCGGGCGGCTGGGCGGGGGCCGGGTAGCGCGCCGCCGGCCCGGGAAGCCACTCGGTGCGGAAGCGGCGGACGAAGGCCGGCGTGTCGGTCGTGCCGAGCACATAACCGACGGCACGGCCGCCGTCGTCGATCACGAAGGCCAGTTCCGGCTCGAGGACGACGTAGGGCGCCGCGAAAATGTTCGGCATCAGCTCCAGGTCGGGGTAGAGCAGGCGGGAGTCCCCGCCGTTGTGCGCGGTGCGCACACATATGTCGAAGAGCGCGTCCCGATCCCCGGGCCGGTAGAAGCTGTTGCTCAATCCCTGCTGGATCAGCTGGCGGCGTCCGGTGCGTGCGCTCGCAAGGCGGCGGGATGCCCTCAATGGGGGTCCCCCTGGCCTTTAAGGCCTTGGGGGAGGAGCTATTAGGGTATTTCGCCAGCGCGGCGAGCGTGCGTGCCGGGCGTCGCCAGCCCAGCGGGGGTTGAGCAACAGCTTCCAAGGGCGAAGTGTCGCTGTCGACGTCATCTCAGCGATGATTCAGGTTTGGGAGCGCTCCCGCGAGCGCCGGAGGCATGGCCGGGGACGCACGGGTAAGACGACACCCGTCATCGGTGCCGGAACCCATCGCCACCCATCGCCGTCCGGGGATGGGAGGCTTGGCCGGGCCGTGCACCGTCCGTCGAGAGGTTGGTTCTCCCATGTCATCCGCTGTTCCCCCCGCCGGTCCAGGACGGTACGGGCGGCTGGCCGACTGGCTCGGCAATCAGGACCGGGCCCTGTTCCACACCGCGGCCACCCGACGATGGCCCGGCGCGCGCCCCGTGCTGCCGCGGCTGAGCCGCAGCGCCAACCACGGTTTGTTGTGGTTCGGCGCCGCCGCGGGGATCGCCACGCTGGGCGGCTCGACCCGCGCCCGGCGGGCCGCACTGCGCGGGGTGGCCTCACTGGCGGTGGCGTCGGCCGTGGTGAACACGGTCGGCAAGCACTCGGTCCGCAGGACACGGCCGATACTGGACGCCGTGCCGGTGATAAGGCAGTTGAAGCGGCAGCCGCACACCACCTCCTTCCCGTCCGGGCACGCGGCCTCGGCCGCCGCCTTCGCGACGGGTGTCGCGCTGGAGTCCAGGAGCTGGGGAGCCGTGGTCGCACCGCTCGCGTTCGGTGTCGCGACCTCACGCGTGTACACCGGCGTGCATTATCCGAGCGATGTACTGATCGGGGCGGCGCTCGGTGTGGGCGCCGCCTTCGCCGTCCGGGGTCTTGTGCCGACCCGTGGGCAGCTGCCGGCGCCCGGCAGGCCGCACACCGATGCGCCGATACTCCCCGGCGGCCAGGACCTGGTCGTCGTGGTCAACAAGGCGTCCGGGTCCGCCACCGCCAAGACGTCCCTGGTGCGCGACGCACTGCCACGCGCCGAGGTCGTCGAGTGCGAGCCCGATGAGCTGATCGAGACGCTGGAGAAGGCCGCGCGGAGCGCTCGGGCGCTGGGCATCTGCGGCGGTGACGGGACGGTCAACCGGGCGGCCGCCGTGGCCGCCCGGCACGGAGTGCCGCTGGCCGTGTTCCCGGGCGGCACGCTCAATCACTTCGCGTACGACCTGGGGATCGAGGAGGTCCACGACACCTGCCGGGCGCTGGCGTCGGGCGACGCGGTCAAGGTCGACCTGGGACGCTTCGTCCCGGGTCCGGGCGGTTGCAGGAGCGAGCCGGGCTACTTCCTCAACACCTTCAGCCTGGGCGTCTATCCAGAACTCGTACGGATCCGGGAGCGCTGGTCGCCACGGATCGGTGGCTGGCCCGCCGGCGTACTGGCCGCAGTGCAGGTGCTCAGCTCCGAACAGCCGCTCAGGGCCGAGTTCCGGGGCAGGGACCGGGCGCTCTGGATGCTGTTCGCCGGCAACGGGATGTACCAGCAGATGGGCCCCACCCCCGGCCGGCGCTTCGACCTCGCGGACGGCCTGCTGGATGTACGGATCGTGCACGGAGGCCGACTGCCCGGCCTCCGGCTGCTGGCCGCGGCGCTCGCCGGGCCGCTGTCCCGCTCCCCCGTGCACGCGGCGGAACGGCTGCGCCGGGTGCGGGTGGGCGGGCTGACGCCGGGCACTCCGCTGGCGTTCGACGGCGAGATCACCGAAGCGCCGCCGGAGCTCTGGATCGACAAGGCGGACGAGGCGCTCACGGTGTACCGTCCGCTGCCGCTTTAGCCGCGTCCGTCACATCGAGATAGACCTGGTCGGCCTCCGGCCAGGCCTTCACGATGGCGGCCCTGATCCGCATGGAGACGAGCTCCAGCTTCTCGCTCTCCAGACCCGGCACCAGGTCGATCCGGGCGGCCACCAGCGTCGATTCGGTACCCAGTCGCATGGTCAGCAGCGAGGACACCACGTCGATCTCGGGCTGCGCGTTGAGCAACTCCTCGATCCGCTCCCGCAGTTCGGGGTCGGCGGCTTCGCCGATCAACTGCTCGCGCGCGTCCTTGCCCAGCCGGTACGCGACGTAGACCAGCAGCGCGCCGATGGCCAGCGAGGCCGACGCCTCCCAGACGATCTGCCCGGTGGCCATGTGCAGGCCCACCCCGCCCATGGCGAGCAGCACGCCGAGCACCGCGGTGCCGTCCTCGGCGATCACGGTACGCAGGGCCGGGTCCCGGCCGATGCCCTTACCGGGCTGGCCGCGTACCTGCAGCAGTGCCCTCAGCAGCGAACTGCCCTCGGCGATCAGAGCGAAGGCCAGCACGATGAGCCCCACGACGTAGCCGGTGGTGCTCTCCTGTGTGTTTCCGCCGCGCAGCGCCTCGACGCCCTGGAAGACGGAGAAGCACCCGCCGGTGACGAAGATGCCGACGGCGGCGAGCAGGGCCCAGAAGAAGCGCTCCTTGCCGTAGCCGAAGGGGTGCTGCCGGTCGGCGGGGCGTTTGCTGCGGCGGAGCGCGAAGAGCAGGAAGACCTCGTTGCAGCTGTCGGCGACCGAGTGCGCGGCCTCGGAGAGCAGGGCCGGAGAAGAGGCGAAGAGGCCCCCGATCATCTTGGCCGCAGCGATGACGAGGTTGGCGGCGAGCGCCACCAGCACCGTCACCCGTGTCTTCCGGTCCGATCCCTCGTCGGCCGGCTGCTCGTCGGTCGATCCCTGGTCGGCCGGCTGCTCGTCGGCCGGTGTCCTGTCGGTATGGCTCACTTCACATCACCCCGCTGAGCCGACGGCGGGCCGGCCCCAGTGTCCGGCCGCGTGCGAGGAGTCCTGCCCAGGGCTTGGACCGGGCCTGTTCCAGTACGTCGCCGACCTCGGTCAGCGACCAGCGCCGGGCCGTCAGGCCCGGCTCGTCGAGCGCCTCCCAGGTGAGCGGAGCAGCGACCGGAGCGCCGCGCCGGGGACGTACGGACCACGGCGCGACGGCGGTCTGGGCATAGGCGTTGCGCTGGACATCCAGGTAGAGCCGGTCCCCGCGTGCCTGCTTCCGTACGGCCGTGGTCAGCCGGTCCGGATGGCGGGCCGCAAGCACCTCGGCGACGTCCCTGGCGAAGCTCCGCGACTCGTCGAACGTGGTGTCGCCACTGAGCGGAACGATCACGTGCAGTCCTTTGGAACCGGTGGTCATGAGAGCCGACGGCAGGTGGACCGTGTCGAGGAGCTCCTTCAGTGCGAGCGCGGCGTCCCGTACGGCTCGGAAGTCGTCGCCCGGCGGATCGAGATCGAAGACCAGCCGGTCCGGCTGCTCCGGCCGGTCGGCGCGCGACAGCCAGCGGTGCAGCGTGAGGCAGGCCTGGTCGGCGAGGAAGACCAGGGTCGCGGTGTCGTCGCAGACGGTGTGGGTGACGGTGCCGCCCTCCTTGCCCACGGTGACCCGGCGTATCCAGTCCGGATAGTGGTCGGGGGTGTCCTTCTGCATGAAGCGAGGGCCTGTTACGCCGTCGGGGTGCCGCTCCAACATCAATGGCCGGTCCCGTAGTTGAGGCAGCATGGCGAAGGCGACCCGCCGGTAGTAGTCGGCGAGGTCGGCCTTGGTGAGGCCGCCGTCCGGCCCGTCCGGGAAGAGAACCTTCTCCGGACGGTGGATCTCGACGCTCCGGCGACCCGCGCGCACGGTGTGTGCCTTGCTCGTGGTCATGAGTCCGCAGGTACCCCCTCGCGCCGGAGGGAATCGTCAGCGGACCACTGCTTCCTCCAGCAGCAGCCGGACGGCCGCCGCCACCGTCTCGGCGTCGATGCCCGCGGCTTCCAGCTGCTCCTGCGGGGTGGCGGAGCCCGGCATGTTCGTCACTGCCAGCCGCACCAGCCGCGGCACCGGCCTGCCGTCGGCGAACGCCTCGGCGACCGCGTCCCCGATACCGCCCTCCGGATGGTGGTCCTCGACCGTCACCAGGCAGCCCGTCTGGTCCGCCGCTGTCCGCAGCGTCCCGGCATCCACCGGCTTGACCGAATACAGGTCGATGACCCGCACCGCGATGTCCTCAGTGGCGAGGATGTCCGCCGCCCGCAGGCACTCGTGCAGGGTCTGCCCGGCGCCCACCAGGGTCAGCGCGTCGTCTGACCCCGAGCGCAGCACCTTGCTGCCGCCGATCGGGAACTCCTCGTCGGGACCGTAGATGACCGGGCTCTCGCCCCGGTTGGTCCGCAGATAACGGATGCCCTGCGCATCGGCCATCGACGCGACCAGTTTCGCCGTCTGGTTGGCGTCGCTCGGGTACAGCACGGTGCTCGCGTGCACCGAGCGGAACATCGCCAGGTCCTCCAGTCCCATCTGCGACGGTCCGTCCTGTCCGATGGCCACTCCCACATGCGAGCCGACGACATTGAGGTCGGCGCCGCTGACCGCCGCCATCCGGAAGAAGTCATGTGCCCGGGTCAGGAAGGAGGCGAAGCTGCAGGCGAACGGCGTATAGCCGCGCACCTGCATACCGACCGCGGCGGCGGCCAGCTGCTGTTCGGCGATGTAGCACTCGAAATACCGACCGGGGTGTTCCTTCGCGAAGAACTCGGCGCGGGTCGAGTCGCCGACCTCCCCGTCGAGCACGACGACGTCGCCGCGCGCCGAGCCGAGTGCGGTGACCGCCTCGCCGAAGGCGTTACGGGTGGCGACCTCGTCGCCGGGCCGGTAGCGGGGCAGATCGAGACTGCTGCTGCCCGCCGGGGTGGCGGTCCGGGCCTTGTCGGGTTTCCGCACGTCGACCCGGATGCCGCGCCGACCGCCGAGCTCCTCGATGGCATCGTCCGCGTCGGGAAGCGGCTTGCCGTGCATTCCCTCCCGGTCCTCGACGGCCGCCACTCCGGACCCCTTGCGGGTGCCCGCGATGATCGCGGTCGGGCGCCCCGTGACGGCGCACACCTCCCGGTAGGCCGCGTCGACGGCCTCGATGTCGTGTCCGTCGACCTCCACCGTGTGCCAGCCGAAAGCGCGCAGCCTGCGCGCGTAGGCGTCCAGATCGCGCTGGTGGCGGGTGGGCCCGCGCTGTCCCAGCCGGTTGACGTCGACGATCAGGGTGAGATGGTCGAGCTGCTCGAACCCGGCGTGTTCGGCGGCTTCCCAGACCGAGCCCTCGGCCATCTCGCTGTCCCCGCTCAGCACCCAGACGCGATAGGGAACCCGGTCGAGGTGTTTGCCCGCCAGTGCCACGCCCACCCCGATGGGGAGCCCCTGCCCCAGCGAGCCGGTCGCCACATCCACCCACGGAAGGCGCGGCGTGGGGTGGCCCTCCAGGCGGCTGCCCTTCTTGCGGAAGGTCAGCAGTTCCTCCTCGTCGATGGCGCCCGCCGCCAGGTACATGGCGTACAGCAGGGGGGAGGCGTGGCCCTTCGACAGGATGAAGTGGTCGTTGCCCGGATCGTCCGGCTGCCCGAAGTCGTAGCGCAGATACCGGGCGAGCAGGACGGCGGCCAGGTCGGCGGCCGACATGGACGAGGTGGGGTGCCCGGACCCTGCCGCACCCGCGGCCCGTACCGCGTCGACACGGAGCTGCTTGCCCAGTTCGGTCAGTTCTGCGTTGTCGGTCAGTTCTGCGCTGACGGTCTTGCTCATGCGCTCCACCTTTCCCGGTGCGGCTGGGATCCGGCCGGCAGGGACGTACGGACAGACGCTCCGGGTGCCCGAGCCGGTCTCGGCAAAACGTTCCAGGGGGGTGAAGCGCCGAGACGTGCCCACCTACCGGGAATTGCCCGGATGGTGAGATGCGCATCTCACGATCCGACCGCCCCCTCTAAGGTGAGGGCACCGCTCCGAAAGAGCTGGACGTCGAACGAGGGAGATCTGCCATGCCGAAGGAGACGGCCGTTTACACGCACGGCCACCACGCCGCGGTGCTGCGCTCGCACACCAGGCGGACCGCGGCCAACTCCGCCGGGTATCTGCTGGACTCGCTCAAACCCCATATGCGGATCCTGGACATCGGCTGCGGCCCCGGCACCATCACCGCGGATCTGGCCGAACTCGTCCCGGACGGCCGGGTCGTCGGGGTGGACATGGCTCCCGCGATCCTGGAGCAGGCGCGCGCACTGGCAGCCGAACGGTCCCTGACCAACACCGACTTCGCGGTTGCGGACGTGCACGCACTGGACTACCCGGACGACAGTTTCTGCGTCGTGCACGCACACCAGGTGCTCCAGCATGTGGGCGATCCCGTCCAGGCGCTGCGCGAGATGCGCCGGGTCACCAAGCCCGGCGGCATCATCGCGGTGCGTGACGGCGACTACGGCGCTTTCACCTGGTCCCCCGCATCCCCCGGCCTGGACAGGTGGCTGGAGCTGTACCGCCGGGTCGCCCGCGCCAACGGCGGTGAGCCGGACGCCGGACGCCGGCTGCTGTCCTGGGCGCAGCAGGCCGGTCTCACCGACATCACGTCGACGGCGACGAACTGGGTGTTCGCCACCCCGGAGGAGCGCGACTGGTGGAGCGGCCTGTGGGCGGAGCGCACCACCGCGTCCCGCTACGCGCAACTGGCCGTGGAAGGCGGCCACGCGACACCGGAGCAGCTGAGCGCGATCGCCGACGCGTGGCGGGAATGGGGAGCGCGCGGCGACGCCTGGTTCATGGTGCCGCACGGCGAGATCCTCTGCCGGGTCTGAGACGGGCGGTCACGGACGCGCGGACGGCGGAGCGCGGACGAGCGCGCGGCGGGCCTGCGGATTTCGATCTCATCGCCCGCCGGTGCCAACTAGGCTCGCCGTATGGAGATTCTGGGCACCACGCTGCGCATCTGCGTCGACGACCTCGAGACTTCGGTGTTCTTCTACGAACGCCTCACCGGCGCCAAGGCGTTGCGCTTCGAGCGCGGCGGAGTGTCGGTGGCCGCCGTCAGCTGCTTCCTCCTGATGAGCGGCCCCGAGTCGGAGCTGGCGATTCTGCGCAAGGTGACGGCGACCATCGCGGTCCAGGACGTCGATGACGCCCTGGCCGCACTCAACGACGTCGGGGCCAAGGTCATCGCCGGGCCGGTACCGACCCCGGCGGGACGCAACCTGATCGCGGTGCACCCGGACGGATCGGTGTTCGAGTACGTCGACCGGAAGCCGGCCGACGCATGACCGACCTCGTCCGCCATCACCAGCGCGTCATGGCGGTCACCACGGCGGCGGTGACCGCCGGCGTGGACGCCGAGCGGCTCGCGCTGCCCACGCCCTGCGGGGACTGGGACCTGGCGCGGCTCCTCGCCCACATGACCGGTCAGAACCATGGCTTCGCCGCGGTGGCGCGGGGTGAGACCCGCGATGCGACGGTGTTCGCGGACCGCCCGGTGGGCACTGACCCGGCGGGCGCCTTCGCCGCCTCGGCCAGTGAGGTGAGCGCCGCGTTCTCCGAGGACGGCGTCCTCGACCGCCCTTTCTGGCTTCCGGAGATCCGCGGCGGCATTACGCTCCCCGGCCGCGTCGCGGTCGGCTTCCATTACATCGACTCCCTCGTGCACGGCTGGGACGTCGCGGTGACGGCTGGCGTCCCGATCGTCTTCGACGCCCAGTGTCTGGCAGCGGGGCTGCCCATCGCCGGAGCGGTGCCTGACGACGCCTCGCGCGAGACCCCGGACGCCGCCTTCGCGCCCGGGCTCGTACCCCCTCCGGGGGCGACGGATCTGGAGCGCATCCTGTCGCTGCTGGGACGGGATCCGCAGTGGGGCGCGGGTGGCTGACGGATCAGTGACCGGGCCCGTGGACCGCGGTCGCCGGCTCAGGGACGCATCCGGTACTCGTAGGCGTCGGGCAGCGGTTCGTCGGTGAGCGTCGCCCAGACCTCGTTGAGGATCTCCGCGCCTTCCCGCAGATCCGCCACCTCGAAGCCCCCGTCGAAGAGCGCACGCGCGGCGCCGGTATCCCCCTCGGCGATGAGCAGCTGGGCCTCGATGAGACGGAACCGGCCGCGCTGCCGGATCGAGGGGCGCAGCCGGTGCCACACACCGCGGGCGTCGGAGCCGCGGCCCACCACGAGCAGCGCCTCGATCGCCTCACGGCCCAGGGCGGCCAGCACCGCCGTCCAGGGCTCGCCCTCGCGGACCTCCGCGCACAGGTCGTCGAAGGCTTCGGCGTAGCGGTCGGCAGCGCGTTCGTGGTGATCGCCGCAGGCCTCGGCGACGGCCAGGCAGCGCAGCAGCGGCCAGCGGGACGGGGCCAGTTCCAGGCCGCGCTCCCAGCTGCGGACCGCCTGGGCGAGATCACCCTCGTGCCACTGAGCGACGCCGAGGTGGTACTCGGTGAGCGGGTCGGCGGGCGCCGTCTCCAGCATGTCGCGCCAGTGCCTGCCCACCAGCGAGGGGCCGGGCGGGGTGACCCGGCGCGGGACCGGGAAGGAACCGGAGCGGTACAGCTCGAGCCAGGGCTGCTGCGCTTCGCCGATCATCGACTCGTCGAAGGGGGTGCCGGGGAGTTTGTGGCCGCCGCGCAGGACTTCGAGCGCGCCCCAGCCGGAACCGGTGGCCAGCGTCTCGTGCGGTTCGATGTCGGCGCAGGGCCGCCAGGCCTCGTACGCCGCGTCTACCTGAGTCCGGGGCAGCGCCTCCGCCAGCCGGGCCTCGGCCTCGCGGCGGGCGGTGTCCCAGTCGCCGCCGTGGACGGCCGAAGGTTCCGCGGCGAGCGGCCCGTAAGCCTCCAGCCAGCTGAACTCGGCGCCCGGGTCGAGGCGGACATGCTCCAACTGGGTGCGGGCGAGCCCCGCCTGGATCTCGGCGTACCCGGGGGTGCCCGGTTCGGTCAGCCACTGCTGCCACCGGCGGCCGCCGGTGCCCGAACCCCAGACGAAGAGTTTGCGGCCGCTCAGCCGGTCGGTGGAGGTCTGGACGAGCCCTTGGCCGCCCGCGTCCAGCGAGGCGATCCACTTCCTGGCCTGGCGCGGGACCTCATAGAAGTAGTCGGCCGGGTACTCGCTACGCAGCGGATAGCTGCGGTCGGCGCCGTTCCACTCCGGAACCGGGATCCGGCGCAGGCTGCGCTCGTAACCGAAGTGCCAGGCCTCGTCGGCGGGCGCCAGCACCCGGGTCTCCGGATCCTCGGGCACCGCGATGTTGGACCACCAGTAGGTCGGCACGGTCTGCTCGTGGGGATTGCGGATGCGTACGCCGACGTGGAGGAAGTCGGAGTCCTCCGGCAGCCACAGATCCACCTGGAACGGCAGGTCCCGCAACCGCTCCCACTCCCACAGCCGCAGCATCTCGCCGCCGTCCGGGGCGGCGACGAGCGCGGCGTGCAGGCGTGCGCAGTTGAGGGTGGTGTGGCCGGTGGCCCCGATGTTCCACTCGATGCCGCCGGAGAACCAGGCGCCGTTGAGTGCGAAGTCCGCGGGCTGCAGGACGGGGTTGCGGTAGAGCAGTTCCCGTCCGGTCGGCTTGTGGAACAGCGAGTGGATCCGGCCGCCGAGACCGGGCAGCACGGTGGCCCGCAGCCGGTCGTTCTCCAGCACCAGCGCGTCGATGGCGGTGGGGGTGCGCTCCCGGCCGTAGCCGTCGAGGATGCGGACGGGCAACAGCGTGCGCAGCGGTGCGTAACCGACCTGACGTGACATGTCGCGCGGCATGCCGATCCGCCCCTCGGCGTCCACGGTGTGCGTCTCGTCGAGCGGACGCAGCGCGGGCAGTGGGTTCTCCGCCCCCAACGGGGCCGCGGGCAGGGTCAGTACGGCACGTCGCACGGTCGTGGCCAAGGCAACCTCGCTCGCTCGCGCGGGCCGCCGTCCGCCCGACGCCCCCTGATGACCATGGAACACCGGCGGCGCGATCCTGACCAGGGGGACCCCCGGCCAGGATTGCGCAAAAGCCCCGGGCGCCGGGTCAGTGGCCGGGAAGCATCTCCGCGGTGATGGCCCAGCGTTGGTGGTCCCGCCAGGCACCGTCGATGAAGAGGAAGTCCGGCGAATACCCTTCCAGCCGGAAGCCGGCCCGCCGCACCAGCGCGATCGAGGCCTCGTTGGCCGGCTGGACGTTCACCTCGAGCCGGTGCAGACCGAGCGAGCCGAAGGCGTAGCGCATCACCTGTGCGAGGCCTTCTCGCATCAGCCCACGGCCCGCCGCGTGTTCGAAGGCGCCGTATCCCAGCGCGCCGCTGCGGAAGGCCCCGGTGACGATGTTGTTGATGTTGATGAAACCGGCGATACGGCCGGCGGCGGAGCCCGCACGCTCGCAGACCAGGAACCCGGCCTTGGCCGGGTCCTCGATCAGCCGGCGGGCGTACACCGCGAAGGTTTCGGCGTCCGCGGGTGGGAAGAGCCAGGGATGGTGCAGCTCTTTGCTCTTCCCGGCCAGTGTGGTGAACTCTTCCGCGTCCCGGTACGAGAAGTGACGGATGCCCACGCGAGGGCCTTCGGCGAGGTAAGCGGTGGTTCCGGACATCCGGCCAGGTTACGGGCCGATGCACGTCTTCGCGCGGCGGGGCGGTATGCCCGGCGTCAGCGCAGCGCCGGTGCGTCGAGAGTGAGGGTGCCCGCGTCGGCGTCGAGCACCGCGGGGAGCCCGAGCGGCATGGTCTGCGCGGGGGTGCAGTGGCCGAAGCCCAGATCCGCCACGACGGGGACGCCCAGTCCGCCGAGGCGGTCCAGCAGCACCGCCGCCGTCTCCTCGGCGGGAGCGCAGTCCTGCCAGGAGCCGAGAGCGATCCCCGCCACGCCGTCCAGCCAGCGGGAGCGGAGCAGTTGGGTGAGGATCCGGTCGAGGCGGTACGCCTCCTCGTCGATGTCCTCGATGAGGAGCAGCCCCCCGCGGGCCGACGGGCGGACCTGCGGGGTACCGAGATCGGCGGCCAGCAGGGAGACGCAGCCGCCGAGGGTGACCCCGGCCGCCCGGCCGGAGACCAGCGGGCGGGCCGTGGCCAGGCCGAGGGTCCGCACCGATTCGGGCTCGAAGAGGGTGGCCCGCAGGGACTCCTGGGTAGCCGCGTCCTTCAGGAAGGCGACCGCTGCGACCATCGGGCCGTGCAGGGTGGCCAGGCCCATCCGGACGGCGAACGCCTCGTGCAGTGCGGTCACATCGCTGTAGCCGAGAAACACCTTCGGACCGGCCGCACGCATCGCGCTCCAGTCGAGCAGGTCGACCATGCGCTGCACGCCGTATCCGCCTCGCGCACAGAAGACCGCGGACACCGTCGGGTCGCACCAGGCCTCTTCGAGATCGCGGGCGCGCGCCCGATCGGTGCCCGCGAGGTAGCCGAACTGCGGGTGCCGGTCGAGCACATGGGGCATCACGACCGGATCGAGGTCCCAGCCGCGGAGTATGTCGAGACCGTCCGCGAGCCGGTCCTCGGGCAGCGGCCCGCTGGGTGCCACCACGGCGACCCGGGACCCGGGCGTCAGTCGGGCGGGCCGGGTCAGCGGAGCCAACGGGGCCAACAGGGTCGCTGTCACTTCTCCAGCTCCAGAACGGGGATGTCGGGGCGTGCTACGCCGAAGGCCTGTGCGTACAGGAACAGTTCGGCCTCCAGGGCGCGGACCAGGGTGTCGGCCCGGCGGAAACCGTGGCCCTCCCCCTCGAAGGTGAGATAAGCGTGCGGCACGCCCCGGCCCGCCATCCGGGTCAGGAAGCGTTCGCACTGCACCGGCGGGCAGATCACGTCGTCGAGCCCCTGGAGCAGCAGGAAGGGCGCGGTGACCTGCTCCGGGTGGGAGGCGGGAGAACGCTCGCGGTAACGCTCGGGGACCTCGGCGAAGGGCCCGATGAGGCTCTCCAGGTACTTGCACTCGAAGTCGTGGGTACCGTCCTCGGACGCCCAGTCCGTCAGGTCGAGGATCGGGTAGCTGATCGTGCCGCAGGCGTAGACATCGGTGGACACCAGGGAGGCCGCGGAGGTCCAGCCGCCCGCGCTGCCACCGCGGATCGCGAGCCTGGCCGGATCCGCGGTGCCTTCGGCGGCGAGCGCCAGGGCCACGGCGGCGCAGTCCTCGACGTCGACGACGCCCCACTGTGCACGCAGCCGGTTGCGGTATTCCCTGCCGTATCCGGTCGAGCCGCCGTAGTTGATCTCGGCGACGCCGATGCCCCGGGAGGTGAAGTAGGCGATCTCCAGATCGAGTACCAGCGGGACCCGGCTGGTGGGTCCGCCGTGCGCCCACATCACGTAGGGCGGGCGTTCTCCCGCGGGCGCGGTGTGGTCCGGGTTGTGCGGCGGGTACACATGGGCGTGGATCTCGCGGCCGGCCGGACCCGCGAACGTACGGGCCACCGGTTCGGGGTAGTAGGCGGGGTCCACCACGTCATGATGCGGGGAGCCGATGACGCGTGGGTGTCCGGTTCGGGTGTCGAGCTCGACGACCTCGTATCCGGTGTGCGCTCCTGCCCCCAGGCCGAAGACGCGGGAGCCGGCCACGGACAGCGTCGACGCCCATTCGGTCCAGGGGCCCGGCACGTCGACCAGTTCGCCGGTCTCGGGGTCGAGTACGCCGAGCGCGGTGGCGCCCTTTCCGTGCACGACGGCGATCAGTCCGCTGTCCAGCGGTTCGAACCACTTCTGTCCGATCCGCCAGAGCGGCCCGCCGAACTCCTCGTCGCGGGGACAGAGCGCGATGTCCCCGCGGTCGGGGTCCGCGCAGTACAGATTCCACCAGCCGGTACGGTCCGAGGCGAACAACAGCCGTCCGTCGGCGGCCCATTCGACCTGAGCGACCGACTCGTCGGGGCCGCCGGCGCACTGCCGGGCCGCCCCGAAGGTGCCGTCGTCGGCGACGTCGGCGAGCATGACATCGGTGCCGTCCCAGGGCATCCGGGGGTGGTCCCAGCCGAGCCACACCGCACGGCGCCCGTCCGGGGACAGCCGTGCGCCGGTGACGAAGCGGTGCCGGCCGTCGGAGAGTTCACGCACCGCGGAGCGGTCGTCGGCGGCCGAGCCGTCGAGCGGGACGGCCGCGATCCGCCGCCGCACATCGGTCGGTGACTCACCGGTGAACTCCTCGACCACGCACCAGACTTCGTCGCGGTCCTGGTGAATCGTGGGATCAACCCAGCGCAGCCCGCCGCCCACCGCGGAGAGCGGCGTGAGCGGGCGCGGCTCCGCGTCCCGGTCCGGCTCGTACGCGTACAGCCGCTGATCGGCGAAATTGACGAAGACCACCAGCGGGCCGCCGTCGGTGCGCGCCGTCCCGGCCCAGGGGTGTCCGCCGTACTCGATGACCCTGCTGCGCACATTCCACGGCGCGAGCAGCGCCGACTCCTCGGCGCCGTCCGCCCGCCGCCGCATCAGCGCCCGCCGGCCGCCCTCGGCCGGGCGCGGCGCGGTCCACCACACCTCGTCGCCGACCGCTCCGACGAACTCGGGCCTGCCGTCGTGCGAGGCCGCGAGCGCGGCGTCGATCGGTGACGACCAGGTTCCGTACGCCCCGGTGGCTGTCATGCTTCCCACTCCCCTATGCGGTACGCAGATAGTGATCGAGCACCCGGACGCCGAAGTGCAGGGCGTCCACCGGCACCCGTTCGTCGACGCCGTGGAACAGTGCCTGGTAGTCGAAACCGGGCGGCAGCTTCAGTGGCGAGAAGCCGTAGCCGGTGATGCCGAGGCGGGAGAACTGCTTGGCGTCGGTACCGCCGGACATGCAGTACGGCACGACGTGGCCCTCGGGGGCGAAGCGCTCGACGGCGGCGCGCAGCTTGGCGTAGGTCGGGGAGTCCACCGGCGCCTGGAGCGCCACCTCGCTGTGATCGAACTCCCAGTCGACGTCCGGGCCGGTGAGCCGGTCGAGCGTCTCCCGGAACTCCTGCTCGCCGCCGGGCAGCATCCGTCCGTCGACGTAGGCGGTCGCGCGTCCGGGGATCACATTGACCTTGTAACCGGCTTGCAGCATGGTCGGATTGGCGCTGTTGCGCACGGTCGCCTCGACCAGCGCGGCGGCGGGGCCGAGCCTGCCGAGCAGGCCGTCCACATCGAAGCCGGCCGCTCCGGGGTCCGCCTCGATGCCGTGCAGCGCGGCGATCTCGGTGAGCGCCGCCCGCACGGTGGGGGTGAGCCGCACCGGCCACCGGTGGTCACCGATCCTGGCGATGGCGGCGGCGAGTCTGCTCACCGCGTTATCCCGGTTGACCTTGGAACCGTGGCCCGCTCTGCCGTGCGCGGTGAGCTTCAGCCAGGCGGTACCCCGCTCCCCCGCCGCGACGGGGTAGAGCTGCCTCCCGGCCGCGGCGTGAAAGGTGAAGGCGCCGGACTCGCCGATGCCTTCGGTGCACCCGTCGAAGAGCGCGGCGTGCCGGTCGGCCAGGAAGCCCGAGCCGTCGACTGCGCTGGCTTCTTCGTCGGCGGTGTAGGCGATGACGATGTCGCGCCGTGGACGGACGCCTTCGCGCGCCCAGGCGCGGACCACCGCGAGCACCATCGCGTCCATGTTCTTCATGTCGATGGCGCCCCGGCCCCAGAGGACCCCGTCCCTGACCTCCCCGGAGAAGGGGTGCACGGACCAGTCGTCGGGCTCCGCGGGCACCACGTCGAGATGGCCGTGGACCAGCAGCGCGTCGGCCGACGGGTCGGTGCCCTCGATCCGCGCCACCACGTTGGTCCGCCCCGGCGTGCGTTCGAGCAGGGCCGGCTCGATTCCGGCGCCGGCCAGCCGCTCCGCCACGTACTCCGCGGCCGGCCGCTCACGGCAGTCCCCGCCGCCCCGGTTGGTGGTGTCGATCCGGATCAGTCCCGAGGTGAAGTCCACCACTTCGTCGAGCGCCCGGGCACCCAGCGCCGTCTCCTCGGTCGTTCGCACGTCAGCCATACTGTTCCTCCACTGCGGACGAGACGATCGTCGTGACCGCTTTGAAGGTACGGATGCCTTCATACATCGTCCCGCTGGTGTACTCGACACGCCGTTCGCCGGTCCGCTGGACCCCCGGCACGACCGTCGCGGCGCCCACCAGGTGCTCGGCGTCGAACTCGAGCTCCACGGTGAAGGACTCGCCGGTCATCGGTTCGTGCCGTACCGCGAGCGCCGCGGCCCCGGCCGCGGCCGACCGGATGTCGGACGCGGTCCGCGCGGGGGTACGGCAGACCGCCGCATACCGGGAGACGTGGTCCTTCACCGCCACCGTGCGCGCCTGCGGGGCGTAGCCCCGGGCGTCCTCGCAGGTCAGGTCGTCACCCGTGACCAGCACGACGGGGACGCCGTACTCCGCGACGACATGGGCGTTCAGCAGCCCCTCGCTCGCTCTGCTCCCGTTGAGCCAGACGCCGGTGATGGAGTTGGCGAGGTAGGTGTGCGCGAGCACTCCCTCCATGCCCGCGCCGGTGTGATAACCGACGAAGGCGATGCCGTCCACGTCGCCGCGTTGCACGCCCTCGACCATGGAGAGCGCCTTGTGTCGCCCGGTGAGCATCTGGACGCGCTCGTCGAGCTGCTCGATGAGCAGATTGCGCATCGACCAGTGGGCTTCGTTGATGAGCACCTCGTCGGCGCCGCCCGCGTAGAAGCCGACGGCGGCCGCGTTCACGTCGGAGGTGAACATGGACCGGCAGCGCTCCCATTGCGGCGTGCCCGGCAGCACATCACCGGGCCAGGTCACGCCTGTCGCGCCCTCCATGTCGGCGCTGATAAGGATCTTCATGCGGCATCACGGTACGCGGTCGGGAACGCACTGGCCAGGGGTGTTTTCCGTGTCAGAGGTCCAGTCCACCGAAAGATCAGCTGCCCGGCCGAACACCGTCCGGCCGGGTGGGGAGACCCGCCCCCACCCGGCCGACAACCGACTCTTCGGGCCCCTCGGACTCAGGATGCGGCGGTGGCGAGCACGAACCACCGGGCGGGGAGATCGATCCGGCTGCCGTCGGGCATCTTCTCGGTCTGGGGCAGCACCGTGTCACCGTCGGCCAGAATCGTCAGTCCGGCCGCCCGCAGCAACTCCGGTACCTCCTCGTCGGTGGCGCCCGCCGGCTTGAGGCCGTGGTCGAAGACCCGGCGCAGCTTCTTCGGTGGACCGTCCGGGGCCTCGGCCGCCGCCTGCAGGACGTCCTTCGATGCGGGCGTCAGCTCGACGACGAACGCCCGGCCCTTCTCGCCCACCAGTTCCGCGACGGCCGCGGCGACCGCCGGGCGGGCCGTCGGCTCGCTCTGGTGGATCACCGCCCGCATGTAGACGTTGGTGTCGCCGATCCGCCGGTGCAGCGCACCGACCGCGTCCGCGTCCACCAGGTTGAGCTGCTCGAACTCGGCAACGCCCGCGGTGTCGGCACGCCGGGCATGCTCGACCGCGGCTTGCGAGAGGTCGAATCCGAGCGCGCGGGCGAAAACGGTGGAGAGATAACGGGTCTGGGTGCCACTGCCGCAACCGAGGTCCACCACGGGCAGCGAGGTGTCGGCGTACGGCAACAGCAGCCGGCAGTGCGGCTCCGCGGACAGCGAGGCCTCCGCATCCCAGATCGCCTCGCCGGGAGCATCGGATGTGGCGGCCCAGAAGCCTTCCCATGACTGGCGATACTGCTGCGACACGTCCATGCGCACTCCCAAGTCCGGCTCGTTCGAAGCACTTTGCTCAGGAACGGACTACCCTCCCGGACACGCCGGAAGCAAGAGCGCGGGCGGACTCCTTGTCAGCGATACCCGGCTTTCACCAGGTGTTCGACCCAGGACGTGGGTTTCGGCTCAGTGCCTGCTCGAACCAGACCGTCTTGCCGTGCGCGTTGGCGCTGGTGCCCCAGGCGCGGGCCAGACCGCTCACCACCAGCAGACCGCGTCCGAACTCCTCGTGGGCGGAGGCGTTGAGCAGTGCGGCCGGAGCCGGTTCGTCGTCACTGACCTCGCAGAGCAGGGCGTCGGTCCTGACCAGCCGCAGTCCGATCTTCTGGGTGCGGCCGTTTTTCACGGCGTTGGTGACGAGCTCGCTGACCATGAGGACCGCCGACTCCACCGCGGCCGGCAGCCGCCACTCGAGGAGCTGGTCGCGCACCAACTGCCGGGCCCGCGCCACCTCGCGGGGGTCGAGGGCGAGTTGCCACTCCGCGACGCTCTCGTCGGGAATGCCGTTGACCCGGGCCATCAGCAGGGCCACATCGTCCTTGCGGCCGTCGCTCGGATTCAGCGCCCGGATGATGGCATCGCAGGCGTCGTCCATCGAGGCTGCCGGGTGGGCCGCCGAGGCGCAGAGCGCGGCGAGGCCGTCCCCGATGTCCTGGCCCCGCACTTCGACCAGGCCGTCGGTGCAGAGCACCAGCCGGTCGCCGGGGCGTACCCGGACCGTCGCGGTCTCGAAGGCGACTCCGCCGACCCCGATCGGCGCCCCGGTCGGCAGCTCGATGAGTTCGGCCCGGCCGTCCTCGGCCCGGACCAGTACGGGCGGGATGTGCCCGGCGTTGGCGATCTGGATCTCCGAGCGGATCGGGTCGTAGACCGCGTACAGACACGTGGCCAGATACTGGTCGCCCAGCCGCTGCGCGAGATCGTCGAGATTGCGCAACAGCTGGGACGGTGGCATCTCCATGGTGGCCATGGTCAGGACGGCGGTACGCAACTGCCCCATCATCGCCGCCGAGTTGAGCCCGTGGCCCATCACGTCGCCGACCACCAGGGCGGTGCGTGAGCCGGGCAGTTTGACCGAGTCGAACCAGTCACCACCGACTCGGCCCAGCCGGGCGCCCGGCAGATAGCGGGTGGCGATGTCGCAGCCCGCCATCCTCGCTTCCACCTGGGGCAGCATGCTGTCCTGGAGCGTCTCCGCGACGTTCTCCTGGTAGGTGTACATCCGGGCGTTGTCGAGGACAAGCCCGGCACGTGCGGCGAGCTCGGCGCCGGTGGTGCGGTCGATGTCGTCGAAGGGTTCACGCCCCGGGCGGCGCATCAGCACCATGAACCCCAGGACCACGTCGCGGGCCTTCAACGGCACGATCAGCAAGGACCTGTTGCTGATCAGCGGGCGCAGGTCACGCTTCTCGAACTCACCGGAGATGCGGTCGCTCAGCTCCTCGCTGACGTACGGGATGATGACCGGCTCGCCCGTGACCATGCACTGGAAGAAGGGGGTGTGCTCGGGGAACGCGATCGCCTCGCCGACCGGCACGGTGTCGTCCCAGCGGCCCGGCTCGTCGTTGTGCTCCACCCAGACCCGGTGCCAGACCGTGGTGACATCCGGCGGCCCGTCCGGAAAGCCCTCACCGGCCAGCACCGCGGCCCGCAGATGGGTCCCCGCGAAGTCGGTGAAGCGGGGCACGGCGGCGCTCGTCACCTCGCGGATGGTGCGCTCGAGGTCGAGCGACGTCCCGATCCGGCCGCTGGCTTCGTTGAGGAATTCCAGCCGCTCCCGGACCGCCGCGTACTCGAGGTCGAGCTCGGGGCGGGGCGCGGAGAGGGGCTGCACCGTGTCGTTCACCGACGTTCCGGCCGCCGTGGTCCAGCGGCGGGCGGTGCGCCGCGGGACTCCCCAGTCCGGAGTCACGGGAACCCGGTCCCGGTGACTGAACTCCAGCACCGGGTAGCCGAGTTCGAGTACCTGGGAGACGATCCCGGTAGCCTCCTGGACGCTCATGTTCGGCAGGATCTCGGGGAGCCGCCCGGCCAGTTCCTGATAGCCGGGGAAGTCGGTATGCAGCGCGAACCCCGGAGCGACGGTCTCGGTGTCCGCGTCCGTGTGCTCGTCCCCGTCGCGCAGTTGGGCGGCGTCGGCCGAGAGCACCAGCAGGCGCTCGGGACCGGGGCCGACCAGCGGGTAGGCCCACCACAGGACGTCGATACGACCGCGCCGGGGTTCGGCGATCCTGGCCCGGCCCGCGGCCGGGTAGGCGATCGTCCCGCTCAGCGAGCTGTCGAGCTCGGGGCCGAAGTCGGAGTAGGCGCCGTCCGGGCCCTGTCCGTCTTCTTGCGCCAACGCGCCGGACACCGGAAGGAGTTCACCGGCGGCGCAGCCGACGGCGTCCTCCCTGCTGACACCGAAGAGCCTTCGGGCGCCGGTCGACCAGTGCGACACGAGTCCGTCCGCGTCCACGACCACCACGGCGAGCGGTACTCGGCCCGCCGTGGCGTCGCGTGGCTGTGGTGTCCTCTGCGGCGGTACACCAAGGTCCATGGGTGGAAGGCTCCTTCCCGGCCGCAAGACTCTGCGGTATGTAACTCCACCGTACGGCCCAGCGTCCCGGGTCCGCCGGTCATCAGCGGAATCCGCCCGCACGGGTGGTGCGCCCGGCGCACCCGGTCGGCTGCGGCCGGCCGGCCGGCGGTCAGTCCTCGTGGCCCAGTTGGAGATCGCGTTCGGTGCGGCCGCCGCCCGCGACCTGGAGTACGGTCGCCACCGGCGGATACCCCGCGGCGATCACGGTGTACTCGCCGGATGACAGATCGACGAAGCGGAACGTGCCGTCCGGACCCGTGGTGAGCGTGTCGACCACATTGCCCGCTGCATCGAGCAGCGTGACGCGCGCGTCCTCGACGGGGCGGCCACCGCTCGCCCGGACGGTGCCGCGCAGCAGTGCGCCGCCTGCCAGTTCGATGTCCTGCCGGGTCTCCCGCGCCGCCTGCACGCTGACCGGCAGGGCGGCGGGGCGGAACGCGGGGGCGCTTCCCGCGAGGGTGTACTCGCCGGCCACCAGTTCGGTGATCACGTAGCCGCCATCCCGGCCGCTGCGGGTACTTGCCACCACCTCACCGCGTACGTCGGTGAGGGTGACCGCGGCATCGCGGACCGGCGTTCCGTCGGCGTTGAGCACACAGCCCGCCAGCCGCCCGGCTCCGCCGAGGACCACGTCGAGATCGACCGGGCGTTCCCCGACCGTGACGGTCACGGCCTGCGGCTGGTGCCCGCCGGCCGCCGCGATCAGGACGTACGAGCCCGGCCCCGGCACGCTGAGCGCGTACCGCCCGTCCTCGCCGCTCGCTCCGCGGCCGATCTGGCGTCCGGTGATGTCGATCAGCGTGAGTGCGGCGCGCGGCACCGTGGAGCCGTCGTAGTGCTGGACCGTCCCGCACACCGGGACACCGGAGAGTACGGGCGGGGTTGCGGGGACGCGGGCCGACGGAACGGCGGCGTCCGGGGCGGCGGCGGGGGCGTTGTGGGACACCAGCGGTTTCTCCTTGAGGAAGAAGGCGAAGAACAGGCCGAGCACAAGCACCGGCACGAGGTAGAGGAAGATCCGCGGCATCGCGTCCGCGTACGCCTGGATGTAGCCGTCGCGCACCGCGGGCGGCATCGCGTGGACCAGTTGCGGGGTGATCGACTCGGCGTCCGGCAGCTGGGCCCCGGCGGGGATCCGGGCCGCCAGGGCGTCCGTGAGGCGGCCCGCGAAGAGCGTGCCGAAAACCGCGGCGCCGACGCTGCCGCCGATCTGCCGGAAGTAGTTGTTGGCGCTGGTGGCCGTGCCGAGGTCGGCGGGCGCCACGGAGTTCTGCACGGCCAGCACCAGGACCGGCATGATCAGACCGATCCCGACGCCGAGTACGGCCATCCAGACGCTGTAGGAGAGCTGTGAGGTGTCGACCTCGAGGCGCGAGAGCAGCCACATGCCGACGGCCGACACGGCGCTGCCGAGCAGCGGATACAGCTTGTACCGTCCGGTGCGGCTGATCAGTTGTCCGGACAGCACGGAGGCGATGACGACGCCGCCCATCATCGGCAGCATCAGCAGCCCGGACTCGGTGGCACTGGCCCCGTCGACCATCTGCAGGAAGGTCGGCAGGTAGCTGGCAGCGCCGAAGAGCGCCACCCCGACCACTCCGCCCACCAGAGCGGTCACATTGAAGATGGAGTCACGGAACAGCCGCAACGGGATGATCGGTTCGGGCGCGAAGTGCTCGACGACGATGAAGAGCACGGCCGTTCCGACCGCTCCGGCGCCCAGTCCGATGATGGTGCGGGATCCCCAGGCGTACTCGGTACCGCCCCAACTGGTCAGCAGCACCAGGCAGGTGGAGGCGGCGGCGAGCAGCAGCGCCCCGAGCACGTCGAGGTGTGGCTTGGCGGTGGGCTTCGGCAGTTTCAGTACGACGGCGATGACCGCCATGGTGACCAGGCCGAACGGAACGTTGATGTAAAAGCACCAGCGCCAGGAGGCGTGGTCGGTGAAGAAGCCACCGATCAGTGGTCCGGCGACGGAGGCGAGGCCGAAGGCGGCGCCGATCAGCCCCATGAAGCGGCCGCGTTCCCGCGGCGGCACGACATCCGCGATGATGGCCTGCACGCCGATCATGAGACCGCCGCCGCCGACACCCTGGACGGCCCGGAAGGCGATCAGCTCGTCCATCGTCCTGGACCAGCCGGCCAGCGCCGAACCGCACACGAAGACGACGATCGCGAAGATGAAGATGCTCTTGCGGCCGAAGAGATCGCCGAGTTTGCCGTAGACCGGCAGGCCGATCGTGGAGGCGAGCAGGTAGGCGGTGACGGCCCAGGACATCTTGTCCAGTCCGTGCAGTTCGCCGACGATCTTCGGCAGCGCGGTGGCCACGATCATCTGGTCGAGGGCCGCGAGCAGCAGGGTGAGCATCAGGCCGACAAAGACCATCCGCACCCGGCGCGGGCTGAGTTCGCCGTGCCGCGGCTCCGCCGGCGCTGGCGGGACCGTGCCGGCAACCGGACGCGCGTCGACCGAACCGTCCGGTGCCGGCCCGTTCGGTGCCACCCCGCGGGGTGCCGGCTCGTCCTGGACCGAACCGTCCTGCACCAGAGTGATCCCACCCACGTATTGCTCCCCTCGTCACGCCTGCGCCGCCCTTTTCTCGCATTCGACGACAAGGGGGTGCAAGCGCGACGATTGGCGCGCCAGGCGCACGCCGGGGGCTTCAGTGCCGGTGGGAGCCCCTACGGCGTACAACTGGACCGTCGGGAAAACCACTCGAACCGGTGAGCATGACTTCCGCCCGAACGGGTTGAACGGTCGGTTACTTGGCGACTTCGGCGGCGAGCTTGTCGAGCTCCGCGTCGTAGATACGGCCAAGTCCCTTGGGTGCGAAGGTCTTCTCGAAGAATCCGCCGATGCCGCCGGCGCCGTTCCACACGGTGGAGACCACGACCTTGGACTTCCCGTCGCCGGCCGGGGTGACTGTCCAGGTGGTGACCATCGAGGAGTTGCGGTCCTTCTCGACGAGCTGCCCCTCGGTGGGCTCCGACACGTCGAGCAGGCAGTCGCGGATGCGCTTGCTGGTGGCCTGGAGCTTCCAGTGCACGACGGTGCCCGCCCCGTCGCCGCCCTCCCGGACCTCGTACTCGCTGAAGTGCTCGGGCAGCAGCTTGGCCCGCGTGCCGCTGTAGTCGGCCAGCGCGTCGAACACCGCCTCCGCATCCGCCGCGATGATCCGCTCCGTGGTGGCCTCTACCTGCGCCATACCAGTTCCTCCAGCTGTCGTTCTTCGCTCGTGTGATGAACCGCCTGCTGAGCCAACCACCTCGGACGCGCGCACGGAAATCCGGGTTGCACTCACGATGCGAACGGGTGTTCTATTTAGCGAAGGGGCCGGGCTATCGAGGAGGCACCATGCGCTGGGACCAGCTCACCGAGGACGGTGCGGACGGCGGCAGCGGCGCCGCGAACGCCGCGCTGTTCGGCGCGGAAGCGGTGACCACTCGCCGCTTCGACACCCCGGAGTTCCGCGGGATCACCTTCCACGAGGTGCGCGCCCGTTCGATCGTGAACCGGGTGCCCGGTGCTTCCCGCATGCCGTTCGAATGGACGGTCAACCCCTATCGCGGTTGCAGCCACGCCTGTGTGTACTGCTTCGCCCGCAGCACCCACAGCTACCTGGACCTGGACACCGGACTGGGTTTCGACTCGCAGATCGTCGTCAAGGTCAACGCCCCGGAGTTGCTGCGCCGCAGACTCGGTTCCCGGCAGTGGCAGGGCGCGCACATCGCGATGGGTACCAACGTCGACTGCTATCAGCGGGCCGAGGGCCGCTACCGGCTGATGCCCGGCATCATCTCCGCCCTCCGGGACCGGGCGAACCCCTTCTCCATCCTCACCAAGGGGACACTGATCCTGCGCGACCTCCCCCTGCTGCAGCAGGCGGCGGAGGCCACCGACGTCGGCATCTCCCTGTCGGTCGGTTTCGTGGACGAGGAACTGTGGCGCACGGTCGAGCCCGGCACGCCGTCGCCCCAGCGGCGGCTCGAGGCGCTGCGCACCCTCACCGCGGCCGGCATTGACTGCGGTGTGCTGATGGCCCCGGTCATCCCCTTCCTCGGCGACCGGCCCGACCAGTTGCGCGCCACGGTGCGCGCCATCGCGGCAGCCGGCGCGACCTCGGTGACCCCGCTGGTGCTGCATCTGCGGCCGGGGGCGCGCGAGTGGTTCATGGCTTGGCTGGGGCAGCACCACCCGCATCTGGTCCGACGCTACGAACGGCTGTACGCGGAGGGCGCCTACGCGCCCAAGTGGTACCAGCGCCGGGTCACCGGCCAGGTGCACGCGCTCGCGGCCGAGTATGGCATCGGGCCGACGCAGCGCGGTATGCCGCGCCGTACACCCGTGCCCCAGGAGCCCCGGCCGGCCGAGCCCACCCAGCTCACGCTGCTCTGACCTCCCGCACCCAGCCCCCGCCGCCGGCCGCTGTCATCCGAGACGGCTGAGCGCGTCCGCAGCCGCGGCGGCCAACAGGGGCCGGTCGAGGGCCGCTTCCAGCACCCGCCGGGCCCGTGGATCGCGGAGCCGGCCCAGGCCCTCCACGCAGGCCAGCGCCACCCGCGGGTGCGGATCGCCGGGCGCGAGAAGCCGCTCCAGGGTGCGGACCAGCGCCGGTACGGACTCGGGTGCCCGCAGCTCGGTCAGCAGCCGCACCGGATGCAGCGCGTACGCGGTCCGCAGGCCGTTCGTCGCGAGGGCCGCCGCGGCGCGCGCGGTGCGCGGGTCGTCCAGCCGGGCAAGTGCGTACGCCGCCGAGACGCAGCGCTCCGGGTCCCGGTGGTTGAGCAGCAGCACCAGCGACTCGAAAGCCCGGCCGTCGCGGGCACAGCCGAGCCGGAAGGCCGCCAGCTCGCGGGCCCACAGCGGCTGCCGGGCGGCCGTGAGCACCGCGGCCAGTTCCTCATGGTCCCCGGTGGCGGTCAGCCGCAGGTACTCCGCGGACCCGCCCGCTTCGTCGTGCAGCCGATCGGTGAGCGACCGCAGTTCCTCGTCCATGCCGGAAGCCATACGCAGAGCCTAAGGGCCGTCCCGTAGACAGACCGGAAGCCCGAGCGATCCAGATCACAGCTTTCCAGGTATGGCGCGCTCGTTACTCGCCAGTTACTCTCAAGTGAGCGGGTCACACACCCGCTGGCACCACCCTCGGGGCGGCCTGGTGACGCAGCCGCCACGAGCGTTCGTCGGTTCGGCAGTGCCTGGCTTCACCATCGCCAGTACGACGTGGCCCCGGGACCGGGCCCGTCGGAACTTCACCACGACACCTCACGCCCGGATGCCCGGCCGTACCTCCCGGTACGCCGCACACCGTGCGTCCCTCAGTCGTCACTCATCCCAGGAGTCCCCTGATGGACACCCCTCTGCACACCATCGCCGTGGTCGGCCTCGGCACCATGGGCACCGGCATCGCCGAGGTCCTCACCCACGCCGGACGCGAGGTCATCGGTATCGACATCAGCGCCGCCGCGACGCGGCGCGCCGTGACCGCACTGGAAGCCTCCACCGCCCGCTCGGTGCTGCGTGAACGCATCAGCGAGCACGAACGGCAGAACATCCTGGCGCGGTTCCGCACCTTCTCCGACCTCCAGGCGGCGGCCGACGCCGACCTGGTGATCGAGGTCGTGCCGGAGTCGTACGAGACCAAGCAGCAGGTCTTCCGCGCCCTGGACGCCATCGTGCGGCCGACCGCCATCCTGGCGACCGGCACCAACGCCCTCTCGGTGACCCGGCTCGCCGCCGACACCTCGCACCCCGAACGCGTCATCGGGCTGCACTTCTTCAATCCGGCACCGGCCATGAAGCTGGTCGAGGTGGTGTCGTCGGTGCTGACCGCGCCGCCGGCCGTCGAGGCGGTCACCGCTCTCGCGCGCGAACTCGGCAAGGAGCCCGTCGAGGTCGGCGACCGGCCCGGCTTCGTCGCCGACGGTCTGCTCTTCGGCTACCTCAACCAGGCGGCCGCCATGTACGAGGCCAAGTACGCCTCCCGGGAGGACATCGACGCCGCGATGCGGCTCGGCTGCGGCCTGCCGATGGGGCCGCTCGCGCTGCTCGACCTGATCGGCATCGACACCGCGCGCACGGTCCTCGAAGCGATGTACGCCGCGTCCAAGGACCGGCTGCACGCTCCCGCCCCGATCCTCAAGCAGCTCAGTGACGCCGGGCTGCTCGGCCGCAAGTCCGGCCGGGGCTTCTACGCGTACGAGGCGCCGGAGAGCGCGGCCGTGGTGCCCGACAGCCTCACGCCGGCGACCGACGCCGAGGCCGCCGTGGGCCGGCGGATCAAGTCGGTGGGTGTCGCCGGGTCGGGCACGATGGCATCGGGCATCGCCGAGGTCTTCGCCAAGGCCGGCTACCGAGTGGTGCTGGCTGCCCGCAGCCCGGAGAAGGCGGACACCGCCAAGTCGCGCATCGCGAAGTCGCTTTCCCGATCTGTCGACAAGGGACGGATCACCGCCGAGGCCCGCGACGCGACGCTGGCGCTGATCACCCCGGCCGGTTCACTGGACGCCTTCGCCGAGGTGGATCTGGCCGTGGAGGCGGTGGCCGAGGACCTGGCGGTCAAGCAGCAGCTCTTCGAGACCCTCGACAAGGTCTGCAAGCCGGGCGCGGTGCTCGCCACCACGACATCCTCGCTGCCGGTCATCGCCTGCGCCCGGGCCACCACCCGCCCCCAGGACGTCATCGGGATGCACTTCTTCAACCCGGCGCCGGCCATGAAACTGGTCGAGGTGGTCCGGACCGTCCTCACGTCGGACGATGTTCACGCGACGGTGCGGGAAGTCTGCACCACCATCCGCAAGCACCCGGTGGACTGCGGCGACCGGGCCGGATTCATCGTGAACGCACTGCTGTTCCCGTACCTCAACAACGCGATCAAGATGGTGCAGGAGCACTACGCGACGCTCGACGACATCGACGCCGCGATGAAGCTGGGCGGCGGCTATCCGATGGGCCCCTTCGAGCTGCTCGACGTGGTCGGCCTCGATGTCTCGCTTGCCATCGAGCAGGTGCTGCACCGGGAGTTCCGCGACCCGGGCCTGGCCCCCGCACCACTGCTCGAACACCTCGTCGCGGCGGGCTGCCTCGGCCGCAAGACGGGGCGCGGTTTCCGCGAGTATGCCCGGCGCTGAACCGCGCGGCGACCGCGCTGATCCGTGCGGCGACTGGGGCGGGCTGCTGGAACCCGGCAGCGGCCCGCCCCCGCAGGCACGTCCGGCCGCGCACATGCAGTACGTTCGGACCATGTCCCAGTCCACTGGCCCCGCACGACGCCCGGTCCGCAAGAAGGCGTCGTCAGCCGCTCCGGAGAGTGCCGCAGGCAGCCGGGCTGCCGCGCAGCGGCTCAAGATGCGCCGCGAACTGGCATCGGCCGCGATGGAGCTGTTCGCCGCCAAGGGATACGAGGCCACCACGGTCGACGAAGTCGCCGCCCGGGCCGGGGTGGCCCGCCGGACCTTCTTCCGGCACTTCCGCTCCAAGGAAGAAGCCATCTTCCCGGACCACGACGACACCCTGGTCAGGGCCGAGGCGGTGCTCAACGCGGCGCCGTCGCACGAGCACCCGCTGGACACCGTGTGCCGGGGCATCAAAGAGGTCATGCGGATGTACGCGTCGTCGCCGGCGGTCTCGGTGGCGCGCTACAAGCTGACCCGCGAGGTACCGACCCTGCGGGAGGCCGAGATCGCCTCGGTGGCCCGTTACGAGCGGCTGTTCACCCGCTATCTGCTGGGCCATTTCGACGAGCACGACCAGCACGACGGCAATGACGACCCGCTGCTCGCCGAGGTGGCGGCGTCGGCCGTGGTCACCGCGCACAATCACGTACTGCGGCGCTGGCTGCGGGCGGACGGGCAGGGCGATGTGGAGGCCCAGCTGGACCATGCCTTCGCCATCGTCAGGGACACCTTCGGCACCGGGATAGGCGCCGGCCGCACGGCTGAGCGCAGACCGGCTGCGACGGCCCGGAGCAACGGCGAGGTTCTGGTGACGGTGGCACGCACCGACGCACCGCTCGACGAGGTCATGCGCACCATCGAGAAGGCGCTGCGCAAGCACTGACCGCTCCCGACCACATCCGTACTGCGACGGCCGCCCTCCCGGGGCGGCCGTTTTTGCTCATGCGTGACCGTCGGATGACAACTGGGCGAATTTGTTGGCACTCAGTGTCTTGCGGCTTGGCACGCGGTGCCATACGTTGAAGGTGTCCGGGCGGCCGGCGTGCAGAACCCTTTCGTACGCCGGCTGTCCCCGTAAGCCTCCCGGCTTGCGCGCCCGGATGCCTGCGTCACAGGCACCTCCCACGCCCCACCACGGCGTAGCCACCCCCGCATTTCGCCGAACCGACGGCACACCTCCACATCAGCACCGACGTTCCCCTCGAGCGTTCCCAAGACCGAGCGTTCCCTCAACGCTTCGCCGGAGGCAGCACCGTGAAGGAAATCCTGGACGCGATCCAGTCGCGGACCCACACAAACAGCGGATCCGCCGCGGCGACGGCGGACGACTTCGCCGCCCTGGCTCTCCCCGAGTCGTATCGCGCGGTAACCGTGCACAAGGACGAGGCCGAGATGTTCTCCGGTCTCGCCAGCCGGGACAAGGACCCGCGCAAGTCCCTGCACGTCGAGAACGTGCCGCTGCCGGAGCTCGGCCCCGGCGAGGCGCTGGTGGCCGTCATGGCCAGTTCGGTGAACTACAACTCCGTCTGGACCTCGATCTTCGAGCCCGTGTCGACGTTCAGCTTCCTGGAGCGGTACGGGAAGCTGAGCGAGCTCACCAAGCGCCACGACCTGCCGTACCACGTCATCGGCTCCGACCTCGCGGGCGTCGTGCTGCGCGCCGGGCCCGGCGTCAACGCCTGGAAGCCGGGCGACGAAGTGGTCGCGCACTGCCTCTCGGTCGAGCTGGAGAGCTCCGATGGCCACAACGACACGATGCTCGACCCGGAGCAGCGCATCTGGGGCTTCGAGACGAACTTCGGCGGCCTCGCCGAAATCGCCCTCGTCAAGTCCAACCAGCTGATGCCCAAGCCCGGTCACCTCAGCTGGGAGGAGGCAGCGGCCCCCGGCCTGGTCAACTCGACCGCGTACCGCCAGCTGGTCTCGCGCAACGGCGCCGGGATGAAGCAGGGCGACAACGTGCTGATCTGGGGCGCCAGCGGCGGCCTCGGGTCGTACGCCACCCAGTTCGCACTGGCCGGCGGCGCCAACCCGATCTGTGTCGTCTCCAGCGATCAGAAGGCGGAGATCTGCCGGAAGATGGGCGCCGAGGCGATCATCGACCGCAATGCCGAGGACTACAAGTTCTGGAAGGACGAGCATCAGCAGGACCCGCGCGAGTGGAAGCGCTTCGGCAAGCGCATCCGGGAACTGACCGGCGGCGAGGACGTCGACATCGTGTTCGAGCACCCGGGCCGCGAGACCTTCGGCGCCTCGGTGTACGTCACCCGCAAGGGCGGCACGATCGTCACCTGCGCATCGACGTCGGGCTATACGCACGAGTACGACAACCGCTATCTGTGGATGTCGCTGAAGAGGATCATCGGCTCGCACTTCGCCAACTACCGCGAGGCGTGGGAGGCCAACCGCCTGATCGCCAAGGGCAAGATCCACCCGACGCTGTCCAAGGTGTACTCGCTGGACGACACCGGTCAGGCCGCCTACGACGTGCACCGCAACCTGCACCAGGGCAAGGTCGGCGTGCTGGCGCTGGCGCCCCGGGAAGGCCTGGGCGTGCGTGACCCGGAGATGCGCGCCAAGCACCTCGACGCCATCAATCTGTTCCGTGACGCGCCGGCCGAGCGGACCACCCACCCCAGCCGGAATATCTGAGGCCGTCAGATGACTGAACGTCACAAGGACCGCCCCTGGCTCATGCGGACGTACGCCGGTCACTCGACCGCCGAGGCGTCCAACGAGCTCTACCGGCGCAACCTCGCCAAGGGTCAGACGGGTCTCTCGGTCGCCTTCGACCTGCCGACCCAGACCGGCTACGACCCCGACCACGTGCTCGCCCGCGGCGAGGTCGGCCGGGTCGGGGTCCCGGTGTCCCATCTCGGTGACATGCGGCGGCTGTTCCAGGACATCCCGCTGGAGCAGATGAACACTTCGATGACCATCAACGCCACGGCCATGTGGTTGCTGGCGCTGTACCAGGTGGTCGCGGAGGAGCAGGGCGCGGACCCCGGCAAGCTGCAGGGGACGACGCAGAACGACATCGTGAAGGAGTACCTCTCGCGCGGGACGCACGTCTTCCCGCCGGGACCGAGCCTCCGGCTGACCACCGACATGATCACGTACACGGTGGCCAACATCCCCAAGTGGAACCCCATAAACATCTGCAGCTACCACCTGCAGGAGGCGGGCGCCACGCCAGTGCAGGAGATCGCCTACGCGATGTCCACCGCGATCGCGGTCCTCGACGCCGTACGCGACTCGGGGCAGGTGCCGCCGGAGAAGTTCGACGCGGTCGTCGCACGGATCTCCTTCTTCGTGAACGCGGGAGTCCGCTTCATCGAGGAGATGTGCAAGATGCGGGCGTTCAGCCGCATCTGGGACCAGGTCACCCGCGAGCGGTACGGCATCACGGACCCCAAGAGGCGCCGTTTCCGCTATGGCGTCCAGGTCAACTCGCTGGGCCTGACCGAGGCCCAACCGGAGAACAACGTCCAGCGCATCGTGCTGGAGATGCTGGCCGTCACGCTGTCCAAGGACGCCCGCGCCCGCGCCGTGCAGCTGCCGGCCTGGAACGAGGCGCTGGGTCTGCCGCGGCCGTGGGACCAGCAGTGGTCGCTCCGTATCCAGCAGGTCCTCGCCCATGAGAGCGATCTGCTGGAGTACGAGGACATCTTCGCCGGCTCGCACGTCATCGAGGCCAAGGTCGAGACGCTGGTCACGGAGTCCCTCGCGGAGATCGACCGCATCCAGCAGATGGGCGGTGCGATGGCCGCCGTCGAGTCCGGCTATCTCAAGTCGGAGCTGGTCGCTTCGCACGCCGCCCGCCGGGCCCGTATCGAGAACGGCGACGAGAAGATCGTCGGCGTCAACTGCTACGAGTCCACCGAACCCAGCCCGCTGACCGCCGACCTGGACGCGGCGATCATGACGGTCGACCCGGCCAACGAGGCCCGGGTGGTGGCCGCGCTGCACGCCTGGCGGGACAACCGCGAGGAGAGCCGCGCACAGGATTCGCTGGCCGCTCTGAAGGCGACCGCGGCGGGCGACGGCAACCTCTTCGAGGCCACCGTGGAGTGCGCCCGTGCGGGTGTCACCACCGGCGAATGGTCCTGGGCGCTGCGCGATGTGTTCGGCGAGTTCCGCGCCCCCACCGGGGTGAGCAGCGCCCCGGTCGCCGTCACCGCCGAGGCGGGCACCCCGCTCGCCACCGTACGGGCCGCCGTGACCCGTACGGCCGAAGAGCTCGGAAGCGGACGGCTGCGGCTGCTGGTGGGCAAGCCCGGCCTGGACGGTCACTCCAACGGCGCCGAACAGATCGCGGTCCGCGCCCGGGACGCCGGCTTCGAAGTGGTCTACCAGGGCATCCGGCTGACGCCCGAGGAGATCGTCGGCGCCGCGCTCGCCGAGGACGTGCACTGCGTGGGCCTGTCGATTCTCTCCGGATCGCACGCCGAACTGGTGCCGGACGTACTGCGGCGGCTGTGCGAGGCGGGCGCGTCCGACATCCCGGTGATCGTCGGCGGGATCATCCCGAACGGCGACGGCGTCGCGCTCAAGAAGGCCGGCGTGGCCGCCGTCTTCACCCCTAAGGACTTCGGTATCACCGAGATCATCGGACGTATCGTCGAAGTGATCCGGACAGCGAACAAGCTCGACCCTCTGGAGGTCCCCGCATGACCGCGCCCGTAGAGCCCTCGTCCCCCGTGAACCGTCTGCGTCCGCGGCGCTCCTGTCTCGCCGTACCGGGTTCCAATCCGCGCTTCCTGGAGAAGGCCCAGGGCCTCCCGGCCGACCAGGTCTTCCTGGACCTGGAGGACGCCTGCGCACCCCTCGCGAAGGAGGGCGCCCGGCACACCATCGTCGAGGCGCTGAACCAGGGCGACTGGACGGGCAAGACCCGGGTGGTACGGGTCAACGACTGGACCACGCACTGGACGTACCGCGATGTCGTCACGGTCGTCGAGGGGGCGGGCCAGAACCTCGACTGCATCATGCTGCCGAAGGTCCAGGACGCCCAGCAGGTCGTCGCGCTGGACCTGCTGCTCACCCAGATCGAGAAGACCATGGGCTTCGAGGTCGGGAAGATCGGCATCGAGGCACAGATCGAGAACGCCAAGGGCCTCGTCAACGTCAACGAGATCGCGGCGGCCTCCCCCAGGACCGAGACCATCATCTTCGGCCCGGCCGACTTCATGGCGTCGATCAACATGAAGAGCCTGGTGGTGGGCGAGCAGCCGCCCGGTTACGGCGCCGACGCCTACCACTACATCCTGATGAAGATCCTGATGGCGGCCCGTACCTACGACCTGCAGGCGATCGACGGACCGTACCTGCAGATCCGCAACGTCGACGGCTACCGCGAAGTCGCCCGGCGCGCCGCCGCGCTCGGCTTTGACGGCAAGTGGGTGCTGCACCCGGGGCAGGTCGACGCGTCGAACGAGATCTTCTCGCCGTCGCAGGAGGACTACGACCACGCCGAGATGATCCTCGACGCCTACGACTGGTGCACCTCCGAGGCGGGCGGCAAGAAGGGCTCGGCGATGCTCGGCGACGAGATGATCGACGAGGCCAGCCGCAAGATGGCGCTGGTCATCTCCGGCAAGGGCCGGGCCGCCGGCATGCAGCGCACGTCCAAGTTCGAAGCCCCGGAGGTGTGAGCGATGCAGTTCGGACGAACCTATGAGGAGTTCGAGGTCGGCGCGGTCTACAAGCACTGGCCGGGAAAGACCGTCACCGAGTACGACGACCATCTTTTCTGCCTGCTGACCATGAACCACCATCCGCTGCACATGGACAGCAACTACGCGCAGGAGACCACCGATTTCGGCAAGAACGTCGTGGTCGGCAACTACATCTACTCCCTGCTGCTCGGCATGTCGGTGCCGGACGTCTCGGGCAAGGCCATCGCCAACCTGGAGGTCGAGTCGCTGAAGCACATCGCGCCGACCTTTCACGGCGACACGCTCTACGGCGAGACGACCGTCATCGACAAGACACCGTCACGCTCCAAGAGCGACCGCGGAATCGTGTACGTGGAGACCAGGGGTTACAAGCAGGACGGCACGGTCGTCTGCGTGTTCCGCCGCAAGGTGATGGTCCCGACCGAGACGTACATCAAGGAGCGCGGCGGAGAACAGCCCGGCCGCCCGACGCCCGCCAACTAACCGCGTGCCACCAACTGCGTGAAGTCACAGGAGAAGCAGTCATGAGCCGACTCGCCCAGACCCCCGGTCTCACCGATGTCCAGCAGGAGATCCTGGCCACTGTGCGGGACTTCGTCGACAAGGAGATCCTGCCGGTCGCGACCGAGCTGGAACACCGCGACGAGTACCCGGCACAGATCGTCGAGGGCCTCAAGGAGCTCGGCCTGTTCGGGCTGATGATCCCCGAGGAGTACGGGGGCCTGGGTGAGTCGCTGCTCACCTACGCGCTGTGCGTCGAGGAGATAGCGCGTGGCTGGATGTCGGTGTCCGGCATCATCAACACCCATTTCATCGTGGCGTACATGCTCAAGCAGCACGGCACCCAGGAACAGAAGGAAACCTTCCTGCCGCGCATGGCGCTCGGCGAGGTGCGTGGCGCTTTCTCGATGTCGGAGCCGGCGCTCGGCTCGGACGTCTCCGCGATCACGTCGAAGGGCGTGAAGGACGGCGAGGAGTACGTACTCAACGGCCAGAAGATGTGGCTGACCAACGGTGGCACCTCCTCGCTCGTCGCCGTGCTGTGCCGGAGTGACGAGGGTCACCCCGAGGGCACCGCCGCGCACAAGTCCATGACCACCTTCCTGGTCGAGAAGGAGCCGGGCTTCGGGGAGGTCCGGCCGGGTCTGACCATCCCCGGCAAGATCGACAAGATGGGCTACAAGGGTGTCGACACCACCGAGCTGATCATGGATGGACTGCGAATTCCGGCCAATCGCGTACTTGGTGGCGTTACGGGCCGAGGGTTTTACCAAATGATGGACGGAGTGGAGGTCGGCCGGGTGAATGTGGCAGCGCGTGGCTGCGGCGTCGCCCAGCGAGCGTTCGAACTGGGTATCGGTTACGCACAGCAACGCCACACTTTCGGCAAACAGATCGCCCAGCACCAGGCGATTCAGTTCAAGCTGTCCGAAATGGCTACCAAGGTGGAAGCCGCCCATGCGATGATGGTCAATGCGGCACGCAAAAAGGACTCCGGGGAACGAAACGACCTTGAAGCAGGGATGGCCAAGTACCTGGCCTCCGAGTACTGCAAGGAGGTCGTGGAGGACGCCTTCCGTATCCATGGTGGATATGGGTTTTCCAAGGAGTACGAGATCGAGCGGCTCTACCGCGAGGCGCCGATGCTGCTGATCGGCGAAGGTACCGCCGAGATCCAGAAAATGATCATTGGCCGACGACTCCTCGAAGAGTACCGATTCCAGGGCTGATTGTCCGATTCGGGGCGATATATCAGCGAAGAAGGTCACACCCAGTCATCGTCTTCAGTCTGCCGACTCGGCTTCCTGGCTTGCCCAGTTGTGGTCCACAACCGATAGCATCGCCCGAAAGCCGCCGTCCCCCGTCACAGCGCGGCATCATCCGCTACGAAGGTCATTCATGCCCCACAGCCAAACCTCTGCACCACGCGGCCGGGTCCGTCTTGCGCGCGGAGCATCGCCGTGGCTCCTGCCGACTGTCGCGACCGCAGCACTCAGCCTGACCCGGGCCCGCAGGTCCGGGCGCTGGGCCGCTGTCGCCGTGCCCACCACCGCGCTGGCGGCGGGCATGCTGTGGTTCTTTCGCGACCCCGAGCGAGAGATCACGCAGGGCCGGGTCATTTCGCCGGCCGACGGCGTAGTGCAGAGCATCATGCCGTGGAAGGACGGGCGCACCCGCGTCGCGATCTTCATGAGCCCGCTGAACGTTCATGTGAACCGCGCCCCGCTGGCCGGCACCGTGACGTCGGTCGAGCACATCCCCGGCGGTTTCGTTCCGGCGTTCAACAAGGAGAGCGAGAACAACGAGCGCGTTGTCTGGCACTTCGACACCGAGCTCGGGGACATCGAGATGGTCCAGATCGCCGGCGCCGTGGCACGGCGCATCGTGCCGTATCTCCCGCAGGGTACGAAGGTGGACCAGGGAGAGCGGATCGGCCTGATCCGCTTCGGCTCACGTGTCGACATCTACCTTCCGGAAGGTATCGATGTCGCGGTCGAGGTCGGCCAGACCACCACCGCGGGGGTGACTCGAATTGACCGTGATTGATCCGGAGACGCAGACCGGCTGGGTGCCGGAGGCGGACACCGAGGACGACACCGAGGCCATGCCGCTCTCCCTGCGGCTGTCGATAGCGGACACGCTGACTCTCGGTAACGCGACGTGCGGTTTCATGGCGGTGTACTTCACCACCACCGGGATCCTCATTCCGCACCTCCAGGGCAGCCAGGAGACCGGCATGGCGCGGCACTCCGCCGCGACCGCCGTGATCCTGATGCTGATGGCGGCGATCTTCGACCTCTGCGACGGGCTGGTGGCGCGCAAGCTGCGCAGCTCGCCGATGGGCGCGGAGCTGGACAATCTCTCCGACCTGATCAGCTTCGGGCTCGCTCCGGCCTATTTCGTACTGGTGTACGGCATGGTCGCGGACGACGCCCACCAGCGGGTCGCCGCGGTGGCAGCGATCGTGGTGTTGCTGGCGGTGGTGCTGAGGCTTGCCCGGTTCTCGTGCGTGACCTTGAAGGACGGCATGTTCCAGGGCATGCCGAGCCCCTTCGGAGCGCTGACGGTCGTCTCGATCGTGCTGCTCGAGTTGCCCTTCGTGCCGACGCTGCTCGCCGTTCTGGGCGTCGCCTGGCTGATGGTGAGCCGGGTCGAATACCCGAAGCCGCGGGGCATCCTCGCGGTGGGGATGCTCAGCTGGATCGTGGGCGCGATGGGGCTGCTCGCCGCATGGGCGTTCGACGCACCGGGCGGCCAGTTGCTGCTCCAGACCGGCTGCGCGCTCCAGGTGGTCATGGGCGCGGTCATCCCGCTCTTCGCCACCGCGCGCCGGGTGAACACCTTCCGGGGCAACCGCCGCGAGGCGCGTACGGCGCAGCTGCCGTAACTCCCGTACAAGCCGCCGAGGGCCCCGAGTGCACACCGCGCTCGGGGCCCTCGGCGTCGCGCCTTCGCCTACTGGTGCGCGCTCCCGGCAGCGGTGGGCGCCGTCACGAAAACGCGCTCGAGGAGCCCGGCCAGCGCGGCCCGGTCCTCCTCGCCGAGTGCCTCCAGGCGGCCCAGAGTGGCGTGCATGGTGGCGCGGATGGTGTCCACGGTGCGCTCGCCCTCCTCGGTCAGGGCCACGTTCTTGACCCGTCGGTCGGTCGGGCTGGGCTCGCGGCGCACCGCGCCGCGCTTCTCCAGGCGATCGATGATCCCCGTCATGTTCGAGGCGTCGCAGGCCAGCGTGATCGCGAGAGCACGCATCGCGGACGGACCGCGCCGCAGCACGGCCAGCGTCCTGCCCTGGCTGGCGGTGAGACCCTCGGCGGCGGCCGCGGCGGTGAAATCGCCGTAATAGACGCCGAGGGACACCGACAGCAGCTCCATCAGCCGGGCCGTGCCGGCCTCTGGGGTTCTTGGCGCGGGGATTCCTGGCATGCTGCGCACCTTATGCCGGAAACGTTGACGATCTCAAACATTGCAGTCGCTGATGAAGATGCCGGGTATGCCGTGGGGCCGGTCCCCGCCCGACCCGGCCCCATAGCGTACGAGCGCCTCAGCTCAGGAAATCGCGGGCGATGTTCTCCGCGACCTGCTCGAGCAGCGGCCCCGCGTGAGCGATACAGCGCGCGGTGTCCGGTTCCAGGTCGGTGAGGGCGTAGGCGCGGCGGATTCCGGCCTGACCGAGCACCTCGGCCGGCAGCATCAGCCGGCCGCAGACCGCGATGACCTCCTTGCCCGCGGCGCGGGCCGCCGCGGCGACACCGGCGGGCGCCTTGCCGTGCAGGGTCTGCTCGTCGAGTGATCCCTCCCCGGTGATCACCAGAGTGGCCCGGGCCACCGCAGGGGCGAACCCCAGCACGTCGAGCATCACCTCGATACCGGCCCGAAAGCTCGCACCGAGGCCGACCAGTGCCCCGTAACCGATCCCTCCGGCGGCGCCCGCTCCCGGGGCCCGGGCGGCCTCGGCGGCCTTCGAGCCGATGGCCTTCTCCAGGACGACAGCGAAATGTCCGAGCGCCGCGTCCAGCGTCTCCACATCCCCGGGGGCGGCACCCTTCTGCGGCCCGTAGACCGCCGCTGCTCCCTTCGGCCCGGTGAGCGGATTGTCGACATCGCTGGCCAGCACGATCTCGGTGTCGGCGAGGCGTGCGTCCAGGCCGGACAGATCCGCGGACACCAGATCCCGCAGACCGCCGCCGCCCGGCCCGACCGGCTGTCCTGCCGCGTCCAGGAAGCGGGCACCGAGCGCGGCGAGCATGCCGGCGCCCCCGTCGGTGGTGGCGCTGCCTCCGACCCCGAAGACGATGGACCGGGCGCCCGCGTCGAGCGCGGCCCGCAGCAGCTCGCCCGAGCCGTACGTGGTCGCGGTGAGCGGCGCGAACACTCCGGCAGGCAGGTGCTGGAGGCCGGATGCTTCGGCCATCTCCACGACCGCCACGCCGTCGCGCAGCGCGAACGCCGCGTCCCGCTGCTCACCGAGCGGCCCGGTGACCCGCACCTGGCGCCGCTCGAAGCCGGCCACCACCGCGGCGGCGACCGTACCGTCACCGCCGTCCGCGACCGGCAGTGTCTCGACCCGCACGGTGGGCGCCACCTTCCGCAGCCCCGCCGTCACCCGCTCGGCGACCTGTACCGCCGTGAGGGACCCCTTGAACTTGTCAGCCGCCACGAGCACCCGCGGGACCTCAGATACTGCTCCGTCCGTCACCTTGCTATTCCCTTGCTTTCGAACAGGCAGTCGCGCCGACCCGACCTTATCCGCTACGGCGTTTTTCCAGAAGGAGCCACCTGATCCGGCTGCTGCTCCCCAGCGGCGGTGTGCCTCGATCCGCGGGCCCGGGGCCGGGCCATGTGCGTACCCTCGGCCGCATGACCCTCATCGCCATTCTCAGCGGCGCCGGGATCTCCACGGACTCCGGCATCCCCGACTACCGGGGCCCCAACGGCCTGTGGCGCCGCGACCCCGGGGCCGAGAAGCTGGTGACCTACGACTTCTACATCGCCGATCCGGACATCCGGCGCCGCTCCTGGCTGATGCGCCGGGACAGCGAGACCTGGCACGCCGAGCCGAATGCCGCGCACCACGCCATCGCGGCCCTCGAGCAGGCCGGGGTGCCGGTGCGCGTGATCACCCAGAACGTCGACGGGCTGCACCAGCTGGCCGGTGTCCCCGCGCGCAAGGTGCTCGAGCTGCACGGGTCGGCGCGGGCCGTGGTGTGCACCGGCTGCGCGGCCCGCTCCTCGATGGAGGATGCCCTGGAACGGGTGGCGGCTGGTGAGGACGACCCGCCGTGTCTGCTGTGCGGCGGCATCCTCAAGTCGGCGACCGTCATGTTCGGCCAGCGGCTCGATCACCGGGTGCTGAGCGAGTCGATCGCCATCGCCAAGGCCTGCGAGGTCTTCATCGCGGTCGGCACCAGCCTCCAGGTACAGCCCGCCGCCTCCCTCGCCGGGATCGCCGCCGACGCCGGGGCGCGGCTGATCATCGTCAACGCCGAGGCGACACCGTACGACGAGCTCGCGGCTGAGGTCGTCCGTGAACCGATCGGAACGACGCTGCCCGAACTGCTGAAACGGTACGCGGCCTGACGTCCGGGGCCCCGGCGATGGAAGCAGGGGTGCTTGGGTCCGCGCTCAGAACAGCACGTCGCCACCGGCGGGACCGGCATCACCCCCGCTCTCGAAGGCCAGCAGCCGCTGTTTGCGGTCCAGGCCGCCGCCGTAGCCCGTGAGGCTTCCGGTCGAGCCGATGACCCGGTGGCAGGGAACGATGATCCCGACCGGGTTCTTGCCGTTGGCCAGCCCCACGGCGCGTGAGGCGCCGGGCTTGCCGAGGCGGTCGGCGAGGTCGCCGTAGGAGCGGGTCTCGCCGTACGGGATCTGCTGGAGCTGCTGCCAGACGCTGCGCTGGAACGGGGTGCCGTGCAGGGTGAGCGGCACGGTGAACTCCGTGAGCTCGCCGCCGAAGTAGGCGGTCAGCTGGCTGACGACCGCGCCGAATTGGCGCGGGTCGGGGGCGCCGAAGGTCTCCTCGGGCGGGCGGTGGCGCTGGTCGGTCATGTAGAGGCCGCTCAGTACGCCGTCGGTCGCGACGAGGGTGAGCGGACCGTACGGGCTGTCGATGACGGTGTGCTGCCTGACGGGCATGAGTCACGTTCCTCAGTCTGGAAGGTTGTTGATGGGGTGGCTGTCGGTGGCCCACAGATACTGCACGGCGTAGGCACGCCACGGACGCCAGGCCGCCGCGGCTGCGGTGAGAGCGGCGGGGGTCGAAGGGAGGCCGAGGCCGGCGGCCGCGCGGCGCACACCCAGATCGGTGGGGAGGAAGGCGTCCGGGTCGCCGAGCGCACGCATCGCGATGGCCTCGACCGTCCAGGGGCCGAAACCGGGCAGCGCCGCGAGCCCGTCGCGAGCCGCGTCCCAGTCGCTGTCGAATCCGAGCTTGAGGGACTCGTCGGCGAGGGCCCCGACCAGAGTGGTGAGTGTGGTGCGCCTGCTGCGGGGCAGCGCCAGCTTGTCCGGGTCCAGGGTGGCCAGTGCCTGCGGTGCGGGGAACAGGTGGGTGAGGCCGCCCCTCGGGTCGTCGACGGACACACCGTGCGCGGTGACGAGCCGGGCCGCGTGGGTGCGCGCGGCGGCGGTGGAGACCTGCTGGCCGAGCACCGCGCGTACCGCGAATTCCGCGGCGTCGACGGTACGCGGCACCCGCCGCCCGGGAGCCTTGTCGACCAGCGGCGCCAACAGTGGGTCGGTACGCAGCTGTTCGTCCACCGCGACCGGGTCGGCGTCGAGGTCGAGCAGCCAACGGCAGCGGCTGATGGCGTGCGTGAGGTCGCGCAGGTCGGTGAGCGAGAGCAACACACCGACGTGGTCGGGGTGCGGGGTGAGTTCGGCGATGCCGTGGCCGTGCGGGAGCGAGAGGGTCCTCCGGTAGGCGCCGTCGCGCCACTCCTCCACGCCGGGGACCGCGGTCGCCACCAGGTGCCCGAAGAGGTTGTCGGGGTTGAGCGGCGCCCGGAAGGGCAGTCGGAGCGAGATCGTACCCGGGGCGTGCGACTGCTTGCCGCGTGCCGAGCGGGTGCGCAGGTCGCTCGGCGAGAGGGCAAAGACTTCGCGGACCGTGTCGTTGAAGGTGCGGATGGAGGAGAAACCTGCCGCGAAGGCCGCGTCGGCCATCGGCAGGTCGGTGGTCTCGATGAGGATGCGGGCGGTCTGGGCGCGCTGCGCGCGGGCCAGCGCGAGCGGTCCGGCGCCGAGCTCGGCGAGCAGCTGCCGCTCGATCTGACGGGTCGAGTAGCCGAGCCGCCCCGCCAGGCCGGGGACTCCTTCACGGTCGACGACACCGTCCCTGATCAACCGCATGGCCCGGGCCACCGCATCGGCGCGCGCGTTCCACTCCGGTGAGCCGGGGCTGGTGTCGGGGCGGCAACGCTTGCAGGCCCGGAATCCGGCCTGCTGACAGGCGGCGGCGCTCGGGTAGAAGGTCATGTTCTCGACCTTGGGGGGCACCACCGGGCAGCTCGGCCGGCAATAGATCCTGGTCGTCAGGACCGCCGTGAAGAACCAGCCGTCGAAGCGGGCGTCCTTCGACTGGACGGCGCGTACGCAACGCTCGGTGTCAGTGTGCATGGCTCAAGCATCGAGCACCCGGGCCGCCCGGGCTGGCGAGAATCCGACATCAAGCCGGCCGTGCCCCTGGCCCCTCGGCCAGCGCTTCGGCGAACTCCCCGTAGGCGTAGGTGTCGAACAGCACGAACCGCACCTCTTCCACCGGGTCTGCCACCGCTTCCCGGACTGTGCGGACCGCGATGCGCGCCCCGTCGTCCATCGGCCAGCCGTAGATCCCGGTGGAAATGGCGGGAAAGGCCACTGTCTTCGCGCCCAGGTCCGCGGCCACCCGCAGCGACTCGCGGTAGCAGGAGACGAGCAGCGCGGAGCGGTCCTCGGTGCCGGACCAGACCGGTCCGACGGTGTGAATGACCCACCGGGCGTCCAGTTCGCCCGCGGTGGTGGCAACTGCCCGGCCGGTGGGCAGGCCCTTTTCGTAGTGCGAGGCACGGAGCTCACGGCAGGCTTCCAGAATGCCGGGGCCGCCCCGGCGGTGGATCGCGCCGTCCACTCCCCCGCCGCCGAGCAGACTGGAATTGGCAGCGTTGACGATGGCGTCGACCTGCTGCCCGGTGATGTCTCCCTGGACGAGGGTGATGGCGGTCATGCGGCCATCATGCCTGGCGCAGTCGACGCCACACGGCCTTCGCCGCATTGTGCCCCGACATGCCATGGACCCCCGGGCCGGGCGGGGTCGCGGAGGAACAGAGGTACACCGCTGGGCGCGAGGTGGTGTACGGGGACAGGGACACCTTGGGCCGCAACATCAGTTGCAGCCCGGAGGCCGCACCGCAGGCGATGTCGCCGCCCACGTAGTTCGCGTTACGGGCGAAGAGCTCGGGGGGCCCGGCGGTGGCCCGGGCGAGCACCCGGTCACGGAAGCCCGGCGCGAAGCGCTCGATCTGTCGTTCGATGGCTCCGGTGAGATCACCGTCCCAGTCGTGCGGGACGTGGCCGTACGTCCAGAAGACGTGCTTGCCCTCCGGGGCGCGCGACGGATCGACCAGGCTCGGCTGAGCGCTGATCAGGAAGGGCGTCCCGGGTGCTTGGCCGCCCGACGCCTGGCGCAGCGCCGTGCCGATGTCCCGGCTGCCCGGACCGACCTGGACGGTGCCGGCCCGCCGCGGCTCCTGCGCCGTCCACGGGACCGGGCCGTCCAGCGCGTAATCGATCTTGAACACGCTGGCGCCGTACCGGTAACCGTCGTAGGCGCGGCCGAGGCCGGCGATCCGCGCGGCCGCCGTCGGTGACGTGTCGAAGACGTACGCACGGGCCGGCGGCAGATCGTCGAGCCGCTTGACCTCGAAGCCGGTGTGCACCGAACCGCCCAGGTCGGTGAGATACGCGGTCAGGGCGTCGGAGATGGACTGTGAACCGCCGCGTGGCATCGGCCAGCCGCCCTCGTGCGCGGCGAGGGCGAACATCAGCCCGACGGCACCGGTGGCGAGGCCACCGAGCGGGGCGATGACATGGGCCACCAAACCGGCGAACAGCGCCTTCGCCCGGTCGTCGCGGAACCGCTTCATCAGCAGGGTCGACGGCGGCAGGCCGGTGAGACCGAAACGGGCCAGCGTCACCGGGTCACGCGGCAGCGCGGTCGGCGGCAGGGACAAGAAGTCCCTCGCCAGGGTGTCCCACTTGCCGAGAAAAGGAGCGACCAGCCGCCGGTAGGTCCCCGCGTCGCGCGGCCCGAAGGAGGCCGCGGTCTCGGCGACCGAGCGGGCGAGCACCGCGGCGGTGCCGTCGTCGAACGGGTGGGCCATCGGCAGCCGGGGGTGCAGCCATTCGAGGCCGTACCGCTGGAGCGGCATGGTCTTGAAGACCGGCGATCCCACACCGAGCGGGTGGACTGCGGAACAAGGATCGTGCCGGAACCCGGGCAGCGTCAGCTCCTCGGTCCGCGCGCCGCCTCCGACGGTGTCCCTGGCCTCGAAGACCTCGACGGCGAATCCACGGCGGGCCAGTTCCACCGCAGCGGTCAGCCCGTTGGGCCCCGCCCCCACGACGACGGCATCGAGCATCGACGGCACCTTCGGACTCCTTCGTCAGCCGATGGCAGATGCCCCAGGATATTCCCGCGCGCCGACAGCGCCGCCGGGGGTAGCGTCCGCCCGGTGAACACGCCCACGAAACCGCCCATGATGGCCACCGTCGCGGCGATGGCCGAGCGCCTCTGCGCCATCCCCGGTATCCGCGCGGTGGCACTCGGCGGCAGCCGGGCCCGGGGCACGCATCGGGCCGACTCGGACTGGGATCTCGGCCTCTACTACCGGGGGTCGCTGGATCTTCCCGCGCTCACCGGGCTGGCCTGCGAGGTAGCGGACCGGCCGGTGGATGTCGCCGGTCCCGGTGGCTGGGGCCCTTGGGTCGACGGCGGCGCCTGGCTCACCGTGGACGGCGTGGCGGTGGACTGGATCCTGCGGGATCTCGACCGGGTCGAGCGTGTCTGGGCGGACTGCCGCGAGGGCCGGTACGAGGTGGGCGTCCAGCCCGGACATCCGCTGGGTTTCTGGTCGCCCGCGTATCCGGGAGAGGTGGCGCTGAGCCGTGTACTGGCGGATCCGACAGGAGAGCTGACCACGCTGCGGACCGGGACGCTCAGCTATCCCGAACCGCTCCGCAGGGCTCTGTCGGAAGCTGCCTGGGAGGCGGACTTCTCGGTGGTCGCGGCCAGGAAGTCGGCAGCGATCGGAGATGTGCTGCACGGATCGCTGTGCCTCTCCCGGGCGTTCGGCATTCTGGCTCAGTCGCTGCACGCCCACCACCGCGTCTGGTGCGTCAACGAGAAGGGCGCCCTGGCGGCAACCGCCCTGTTGCCGGACACCCCGGCGGACTTCACCGCCCGGGTGACCGCCGCGCTGACCGGGCTCGGCCCGGCAGCCGTGGAGACGGCCGCCGGCCTGGTGGCACAGGTGCGTGCGGTGCTGGCCGACGACGCGTAGGGCGGCCGGCCTCCGGAGCCGCCGCCGTTACCGGGTCGCCGACAGCAGGTCGTGCACCCGGCGGGCGGTGGCCGCGTCCCGTGCTGCGGTGAAGGGCAGCGCGTTGCCGCCCGTGATGCGGAACGGCTCGCCGGTCAGCGTCAGATGGGCGCCGCCCGTCTCCTCCACCAGCAGCAGCCCAGCCGCGTGGTCCCAGGCGAGCTCCCAGTTGAACGCCACCGCGTCGAGCGCACCCCTGGCGATGGCCAGATACTCCAGTCCCGCCGAGCCGCAGGGCCGGACGTGCACGTCTTCGCTCCGCAGATTCAGCAGCGACTGCTTCTGCTCGGGGGTAGTGAAGTCCGGGTGGGATGTGGCGACTTCGAGCATGGCGCCGGGTACCGGTATCCCCCCGCGGAGCGGCTTGCCGTTGAGCTGGGCGCCCCGTCCCCGTACCGCGACGGCCATCTCGTCGAGCGCTGCGGCGTACGTCCAGGAGGCCAGCAGTTCGCCCCGGTGGGCGAGCGCCACCAGCGTGCAGAAGCCCGGTTCACCGCGGACGAACTGGCGGGTTCCGTCAACCGGGTCGACGATCCACACCGGCGCGTCGCCGCGGATCGCGTGGTACGAGGACGGGTCGGCGGCGACCGCCTCCTCACCGACCACCACCGAGCCCGGCAGCAGAGCGGTGAGTGCGGCGGTGAGATGTTCCTCGGCACCGCGGTCCGCCACCGTCACCAGGTCGTGCGGGCCGCTCTTCTCGGCGATCTCATGTGCGGCGAGTTGCCGGAAGCGCGGCAGGATCTCGGCGGCGGCGGCTTCGCGGATCGCCGCCTCGACCTCGGACAGGTCTCCGCCGACAAAGTGTTCAATCATCGTCCCATCCCAGCACACCGGTGTGACAGCCATGTGGCCGGTCAGCGGCCTACGGCGTAACCCTGCATGCCGCGCGGATTCGCCGCCGCGCTCAGCACTCCCGTCTCCGGATCGCGGGCGACCGCACAGAGCCGCCCCTCCGACCAGGCGTCGCCGACCGTGACCAGATGACCGCGCCGGCGCAGGCCGTCGACGGTCTCCTGCGCCATCCGCGACTCGACCGTGACACTGCCCGGTCGCATCGCACGCGGGTAGAAGGATCCGGGAAACGAGTCGTTGTGCCAGTTCGGGGCGTCGATGGCGCCCTGGAGGTCCAGACCGCCGCGGGCCGGGGCGCCGAGCGCCACCGCCAGGAAGAAATGCAGCTGCCACTGGTCCTGCTGGTCGCCGCCAGGAGTGCCGAAGGCGAGCACCGGCACTCCGTCCCGCAGCGCCACCGACGGGGTGAGGGTGGTGCGCGGCCGGCGGCCCGGGGTGAGGGAGTTGGGCAGTCCCTCGTCCAGCCAGGTCATCTGCAGCCGGGTACCGAGCGGGAAACCCAGTTCGGGCACGACCGGGTTGGACTGGAGCCACCCGCCGCTCGGGGTGGCGGAGATCATGTTGCCCCAGCGGTCCACGATGTCGAGGTGGCAGGTGTCCCCCCGGGTGGCACCGTCCTTGGCCACCGTCGGCTCGCCGGCGCCGTCGGCCGGGGTGCCCATGGCGTCGAAGCCCGGCTCGCCGGCCGCCACGGCGGTGGCCTGCCTGCTCAGCCTCGGCTCGCGCCCGTCGGGGCGGCCCGGACGCAGCTCGTGCGAGGCCCGGTCGGTGATGAGCGCGCGGCGTTCGTCGTTGTAGGCGTCCGCGAGCAGCGCGTCGAGCGGGACGTCCGCGGCGTCGCCGTACCAGGCCTCACGGTCGGCCATGGCCAGTTTGCTGCCCTCGACGAGGAGGTGGACGTACTCCGCGGAGCCGTATGCGGGAAGCTCCGGAGGAAGCACCGCCAACTGCTGGAGGAACGCCGGGCCCTGGCTCCAGGCGCCCGCCTTGCAGAGCGTCCAGCCGTTCCAGTCGTAGGTCGCGGGCGCTTCGTAGCTCGCGGACCAGCCGGCCAGGTCGGCGGCGGTGAGCGTGCCGCTGTGCCGGGCGCCCGAGGTGTCCATGGTCGGCCGGGCCGCCTGGCGTACCAGTGCCTCGGCGATGAAGCCGGTACTCCAGATCTTGCGGGCGGCGTCGATCTCGGCCACCCGGTCACCACGCGCCGCATCCGCTATCAGGCGGCGCCAGGTCGCGGCCAGCGCCGGGTTGCGGAACAGCTCGCCCGGCACCGGGGACTTGCCACCGGGCAGATACACAGCGGCGGAGGACTGCCACTCGGTCTCGAAGAGCTCCCGCACGACCTCGACGGTCTGGCCGACGCGCTCGACGGGGGCGTGGCCGTCCTCCGCGTATCCGATGGCGTACTTCAGCACGTCGGCGAGGGACTTGGTGCCGTGATCACGCAGCAGCAGCATCCAGGCGTCGAAGGCGCCGGGCACCGCCGAGGCCAGCGGCCCGGTGCCGGGGATCAGGTCGAGGCCGAGGGAGCGGTAATGGGCGACGGTCGCGCCCGCGGGGGCGACGCCCTGGCCGCAGAGCACCGTCACCTGGCCGCCGGCCGGGGCGAGGATGATCGGCACCTCACCGGCCGGACCGTTGAGGTGCGGCTCCACGACGTGCAGCACGAAGCCGGCGGCGACGGCGGCGTCGTACGCGTTGCCGCCGTCCTCCAGCACGGCCATCGCGGACTGCGAGGCCAGCCAGTGGGTGGACGACACCATGCCGAAGGTGCCCTGGAGGGTGGGTCGGGTGCTGAACATACGGCCTCTCACCTCGCTGTTTGCGCGCATCAGCCAGATCGATCGGTGCTCAGGATCGGTCCTGGGGAGAATCTGGCGAGTTCTGGCCAGAGCTCTCCTCTGTCCGCTCCCCCAGCAGGCTATCGATCGCCCGGCGCCCCTTCTTGCCCGCCTCCGGCATGAAGTGGGCGTAGTGGTCGAGGGTGATGGTCGGCGAAACGAATGTCCCAGCCACTTGGCGAGGGTTACGACCGACTCTCCTGCCTCCAGTACGAGGGAATCTCTCTCACAGGGGCCGCACTGCGCTGTGCACGCGGCAGGCGAACGCCGCGGGTGCCCCGCTTGGATAAGCCATGAACAAGACCTTCCTTCCGCTGATGGGTATCGCGGCATTCGGTCTGCCGCTGGCCCCGCCGACTGTGGCATCCGCACAGTCCTCCGGCGGCAACGGCAACTACCAGGCCACGCTCGACCCGGTGCCGACCAACATGGTCAACGGCTCGGGCACGGTCACCGTCAGCCTGTCCGGCAACCGGGCCACTGTCTCGGTGGCCGCCAACCGCCTGCTCGACAACTCACCGCACGCCCCACACATTCACGTCAAGGGTTCCGGTGAGTGTCCGAAGGCCGAGGCTGGCCACGAGCACAAGGCCATCAGCACCAGTGACGGGCAACCGGCCTACGGCAAGATCGGCACCTCGCTGAACTCGCGAATACCAGGAAAACGCCGTCATCTATGCCACCCCACACCCAAGGTGAGCGCTCATCTGCCCGGAAACCCGCACTCCTCCAGGCCGGGTATTGGGCCGCACGGCTGACGTGCGCAATCGTCCGAGCGTGTGCACCTGATGCCCGCGGCGGCCGGGCACAAGGATCGGTGGATGTTCGGACGGCACGGGGCAGCGAGACGGAGGGGTGGTGGCCATGGCCGGGCCAGCTGACGAATCCGGCCAGCCGCGAACACCCCGCCGTCCGTCAGGTTCCACTCGCTGGCGGACGTCGTCGGCCCCCCGTAGGGCCAGGGGTGGTGACCTCGTACGCCGCGCGAGAGGCATCGCGGGTACTGCCCCGCCGGGGCCGTTCCGCCCCGGGTTCTGGCGCAGTCCCATCCGTGGCATGTGGCTGACCGCTGTCCTCGGCCTGGTCCTGCTGCTCGGCATCACGACGCTGTTCGTCACCGGACTGCTGTCCTACGCCGCTTACAACCCGAACCTGGGAGCCGTCAACGACAAGACACCCGACAAGGGCCTGTTGGGCTTCTATCTGTTCGCCTGGCCCACCGACCCCCACTGGCTCTACCGCCTCACCCAGGGCGTGCATGTGACGCTCGGGCTCGTTCTCGTCCCGGTGCTCCTCGCAAAGTTGTGGTCGGTCATCCCCAAGCTCTTCGAATGGCCGGCCGCACGCAGCCCCGCACACGCACTGGAGCGCCTCTCCCTGCTCCTGCTGGTCGGTGGCGTCCTGTTCGAATTCGCCACCGGCATCCTCAACATCCAGCTCCACTACATTTTTCCCGGTTCGTTCTACCCCCTGCACTTCTACGGGGCGTGGGTCTTCATCGCCGCCTTCGCCGCTCACGTCTCGTTGCGACTGGGGCGCATGTGGCGATCGCTGCGCTCCCGGAGCCTGCGGTCGGTGCTGCGCACCGATACCGCACACACAACGCCGGAGCCTCCTGATCCGGACGGACTCGTCGCCCCCGCGCCTGCCGGAGCGACGGTGAGCAGGCGCGGAGTCCTCGGCGCGGTCGGCGCCGGGTCGCTGGCCCTTCTGGTGTTCACCGCCGGACAGAGCATCGGCGGCCCCCTCCGACATACCGCACTGCTCGCTCCCCACAACCGGAACCCCGGGCCTGGCCCGAACGGCTTCCAGATCAACAAGAGCGCAGAATCCGTAGGTGTCGGAGCAACCGACATCGGCCCCGCCTGGCGCCTGCAACTCCGCGGCTCACGGAAGCTGACACTCACCCTGGAACAGCTGCTCGCGATGGATCAGCACTCAGCGATGCTGCCCATCGCGTGCGTGGAGGGATGGTCGACCGACGACCAGCACTGGTCGGGCGTGCGGTTGTCCCACCTCGCAGCGCTGGTCGGAGCACCCGACGCCACCAGCGTCCTGGTGGAGTCCGTGCAACGCCACGGCGCTTTCCGCCGGGTACTCCTGGCCGGCAATCAGATCCGCGATCCGCGATCCCTGCTGGCCCTGCACGTCAACGGAGCACCTCTGTCCGCCGACCACGGCCGCCCGGCCCGCGTCATCGTGCCCGCCAACCCCGGCGTGAACAACACCAAATGGGTCCGCCGCCTCACCTTCCGGACGTGACAATGAACCTCATGCGCCGGCTGTACGGCACCCACCCCGCGCACCTGCTCGTCATGCTCTGCTGCTTCGCCGTCGCCACGTACGCCGCAGTTCGACTGCTCGCAGGCAGGACCCTCGCCGTCGCGATCTGGTTCATCGGGGCAGCGCTGCTGCACGACCTGGTCCTGCTGCCCCTGTACAGCGGTGCAGACCGCACCGCCCAAGCCGCACTCGCACCCCGCGCGGGCCGCGCGTCGGCCAGCGGCTGGATCAACTATCTGCGCACGCCTCTCGCTCTCTCCCTCATGCTGCTCCTCGTCTGGTTTCCTCTCATCCTGCGCCGGTCCGTCCCCTACCAGGGCGCCAGCAAACTCTCCGACGGCGTCTACCTCGGCAGGTGGCTGCTGATCACCGCAGGGCTGTTCGCGGCCTCCGCTGTCGCCGCGATCGTCAACGCCCGGCGCCGGCGCCGGCGCACGCACCGCCTGAACCAAGCCACGGCGCGCCCCGGCCCAGGGCCGCGGAAATGAACCAGCGAAGGGGACAGGGCCTGGCGGTGGCTGACACCCTCCCCCTCCACCCACTGGACCTCTACGCCGACGCCCTGCGCTGCGACCTGCCGCAGCTGAGCCTCGGCTACCCCGACGGCCGGCGGCTCCCCCTGGAACTGAACCGCTGGCGCGGAACAGCCGACGAAGCGGACGAAGAACTCCTCGACCATTGCCGGGGCCCCGCCTTGGACGTCGGCTGCGGCCCGGGACGACTCGTCATCGCCCTGACCCGGCGCAGCATCCCCGCCCTCGGTATCGACGTCGCGCCCGCGGCGGTGGGACTCGCGACAGCGGCAGGCGCAGCCGCCCTGCGTGCCTCAGTCTTCGACCCCCTCCCGGACGAAGGCCGCTGGGAAACCGTCATCCTCGCCGACGGCAATATCGGGATCGGCGGCAACCCACCCGCGCTTCTCCGCAGAGTCCGCCGCCTCCTCGCACCCGGAGGTGTTCTCCTCCTGGAAGCCGAAGCCGGGGACATCTACATCCGGGAGAGGGAGGTCTGGCTCGAGGACGGCACCGGCCGCCGCAGCAATCCCTTCCCCTGGGCACATGCGGGAACCACAGCAGCCCGCGTCATCGCGCTGCGGGCCGGATACCGACTTCGCCACGCGTGGTCAGCCGGAGGGCGGCACTTCCTGGCCCTCATACGATGAGGGCCCTGCGAGACCGGCTCCGCGCAGGGTCGGCGGCCGGCCTCGGACCGCGGTGTGATGGGGTTTCGTCATGATTGACCTTGAGGTTGTGCGTGTTTTTCGTGGGCGCTGACGGGACTGGTGGCAGCCCGCTGGGCGTGGGGCGTGAAGGCGCGTCGGTACCCGCTGTGGCGGCGGGGTGGGGCGCTGCATCAAAAGATGCGGGGCCCATCGGTCCGCGTTCTGCTGTAGCTCTCGGGACAGACGTGCGAGCAGTACCGGGTCGAGCTGGTTCTCACCGGCCCGGCTAACCGCAGAGACCTGCACCGGGCATCGCGCGTCGGACAGCCTCCACCCGTTAGGAGACCGCCGCTATGAGCGATTACCCGGCAGAGGATCCCCAGTCGGCCAACAGAAGTGGGGCGCAGGGTTCGCACGTCGGACCCGCCACGACCACACCTGACGAAGCAGAGAGCTACGAGGCGTGGCGGGCGCGCAGTCGCCGGGTCCTCACGCCGATCGCCGCACCGTCGATCCTGGGCCTCTTCGGGTTCGCCGCATCGACCTTCATGGTCGCGTCCAACCTTGCTGAGTGGTGGGGGGACGCGTTGATCTCGCCGATCATCCTGGCGCCGTTCGTGATCTTCTTCGGCGGACTGGCACAGTTGGCGGCCGGCATGTGGGCCTACCGGGCCCGGGACGGGGTGGCCACCGCCATGCACGGCACCTGGGGCGCCTTCTGGCTCGGCTAGGGTCTGCTCACGCTGCTGATGGCTGCCGGGATACTGCCGGTGGGCGCGAAGCTCACCCAGGCCTTCGGTTTCTGGTGGATCGTGCTCGCCGTGGTGACCCTCTTCGGCGCCATCGCCGCGCTGGGCGACAATCTCGGCCTGTTCCTGGTGCTCATCCTACTGGCCGCCGGGTCGTCGCTGCTGGCCGCCGGGATCCTGGGCGGCTATCACAACGTCGTGCTGGCCGCGGGCTGGGTGCTCGTCGCTTCCTCCGCCGCCGCCTTCTACACCGCAGGTGCGCTGATGCTGCAACAGGCCTTCGGCGGCCGGGTCATCCTGCCGCTGGGCACCTGGAGCCTGCGGGGCAACCTTCCCGGCCACCGGGCTCCGCGCCCCATCGACTACCCCGGATGCATGCCGGGAGCCAAGATCGGGAAGTGACGGGTGCGCACGGTGCGTCCGGTCATGCGGACGCACCGTGCGGCGGCGCCTTCGGCGTGGACCGCGTCGCGACGAAACCCGCGTCCGGCGGCATCGTGCTTGCGGGGAGGGGTACTCGCGATCGGTCCGAGCCGAGTGGGAGGCATGACATGAGGATCACCCCCTTGCTGACGGAGGATGTCGTGGACGTCCTCGAGCGCCAGCACTCACAGATCAGAGGAGCCTTCGCGAAAGCCGCGCTGCCAGGGCCCGGGCGACGCAAGGCATTCGAGAACCTGGTGCGCCTGCTGGCCGTGCACGAGGCGGCCGAGGAGGCCCACGTGCACCCGAAGGCCCATCGCGCGCTGGCCATGGGCAGCGCGGTGACCGCGCGTCGCCGGCGGGAGGAGAAGGAAGCCAAGGAACTGCTGACCGCGCTGTGGCGCACTGGACCGGACTGCAAGGGCTACCTGCGGAAACTGACCCGGCTGGCAGCAGCCGTCCAGCGGCATGCCGCACGGGAGGAGCGGGAGGAGTTCGCAGCGCTGCGCCAGGCGGTCAGCGCGCGCCGCCTGCGCCTGCTGGCGGCCGAGGTCCGTCTCACGCAGTGGTACGCGCCGACCCGCCCGCACCGGTGGGTGAACAACGAGCTCACCAACAAGCTGGCCGGTCCCCTCTTCGGCCCCCTGGACCGGGGGCTCGACCTGGCCCGCCATCTGCGGGCGCAGCTTTCGGGCACCGGCTGACCTGCCGCCAAGCGGCGGTCTCGCAGGGACGGCCGCAGACGAGGACCCCGCTCGAGACAGGAGTGGCCGCGATGACATGGACGGCGCACGACGAGTTCCGGCTGCGACAGATCGAGGACCACCTGGTGGGCTCCGACCCCCGGTGGGCCAGACAGTTCGTGGAATGGCGGGCCCCCGGGCGGTACCGGCGGATCGATCCCTGGCGCATGGCGCTCCTCGTGATCGCCACCGCCCTCGGCGTGGGTCTGGGCATCGGCAACGTCGCAGTCGTCCTGATGGCTTTCGTCGCCCTGATCGGAGTGACGGCGGCCGCGATGCTCGCGGGTCTGCGGCGGGCCCGGCGCGACACCGGGTGCGGGCGCTGAATCCCGTCCGGCCGGTCTCGGCCCGCCCTGTCGCGCGCCCCATGTCCCGCCGTTCATCGTCTACAGTTCAGTAGACCGTCTACTGCACTGTTGGCATCCGGGTGTCCGCCCTTGCCACTCCCTCCAGGAAGAAAGGGCCCGCGCCCATGGTCGCCCCCCTGCTCGCAGCCACTCCGCTCGCGGTGAACGTGCTGGACGCGCAGTCACTGCTGTCGGCGTTCGGGGTGGCCGGCATCGCCGTGGTGCTGTTCGCCGAGACGGGACTGCTGGTCGGGTTCTTCCTGCCGGGCGACTCGCTGCTCTTCACCGCCGGACTGCTCTGCACCGGCACGTCCAGCGGCGGCCTGCACCTCTCGCTGCCCCTGGTGCTGCTCGCCTCCGCCGTAGCCGCACTGGCCGGGGCCCAGTGCGGCTACCTCATCGGACGGAAGGCGGGCGGGCCGATGCTGGCCCGCAGCCGGTCCGGACGACTGCGGCAGGGGGCGGACCGGGCCGAGGAGCTACTGGCGCGGTACGGCCATGCGAAGGCCATCGTGCTGGCACGTTTCATCCCGGTCGTGCGCACCGTGCTCAATCCGATGGCGGGCGCGCTGCACGTCCCGGCGCGGACGTTCACCCTCTGGCAGGTGATCGGCGGCCTGCTCTGGAGCCAGGGGCTGGCGCTGGCGGGGTACGCACTCGGCTCTTCCATTCCGAACGTGGACCATTATCTGCTGCCGGTCATCGCGGTGATCGTCATCCTGTCGCTGATCCCCCTCGCCGCCGAACTGCGGCGCTCGCGCAAGCGGGCCGCCGGCCAAGTGGAATCCGGCCGGTGATGCCCGCCGTCCCACCGGCCACACATCGCAAGGGCCTGGCCGACCTGACCCTGTCGACGGCGGTGGGAGGCCTGGCGGCGTTCGTGGTGCTGGCCATGGTCACGGCCGGCCGACACGGCGCGCCGTTCCTCGCCGACAGCGCTCTGCATGCCTGGTCGGTGCACCACCGGCCGGAGGTGGCGGTGGCCACGGCTCGCGGCCTCACCTACACCGGCACCGGTGTGATCCCGTATCTGCTGGTCGCGCTCGCCGGCCTGATCGTCGGCCGCGGAGCCCGGCAGCGGTTGCTCACCGGCGCGGCGTTCATCGGCTGTCTCGCGCTCTGCCAGGCACTGCGGTACGCCGTGATGGAACTGGTGGCGCGCCCCCGCCCACCGATGAGCGGCTGGGCCACCCACGCATCGGGGTGGTCGTTCCCGTCCGGACACACCACCACATCGGCCGTCACCGCCGGGTTGCTCATCATCGCGGTGCTGCTGCGCGCGCCACGCGGCAGGACGGCCATCGCCCTCGGCATCGGCTGCTGGGGGTGCTGGTGGGCCTGACCCGGATCTATCTCGGCGTGCACTGGTTCACCGATGTCATCGGCGGCTGGCTGTTCTGCATGTGCTGGCTGAGCCTCAGCGTTCGGCTCGGCCTCAGGTTCGCCCCGTGCGACGCGCCCCCGCCGCCGTCCGCCCGTACGTCTACAGTACTGTAGACGAAAGCTTCCGCGGCGCCCCGCGCCGGCCGAGGCGGGAGGCGTGAGAGGCGGGAGAGGCCATGCAGGAGCCAGAAGCCGGCACCACGGCAGAGCCGGAGATCGGGCTCCGGGACCGCGGACCGACCGAGGGCACGGCCGGCCTGCCGGGTGCGAGCAAGGTACCCGAAGTGACCGTCTGGTTCTGGGTGGTGAAGGTCCTCACCACCGGCGCGGGCGAGACCGCATCCGACTATCTGGCCCGGACGCTCGGCCCCCTACCGGCCGGGTGCATCGGGCTCGCCGGTCTGACCGCGCTGCTGACGCTGCAGTTCCGCACGCCCCGTTACGCCGCGTGGACGTACTGGTCGGCCATCGTCATGGTGAGCGTGTTCGGCACCATGGCCGCCGATGTGGTCCACGTCGTGGCCGGGGTGCCGTACGCGGTGTCGACGGTGGGTCTCTCGGTGGCTCTGGCCGCCATCCTGATGGTCTGGTACGCCAGTGAGGGCACGCTGTCCATCCACAGCATCCGCACCCGGCGCCGGGAAGCGTTCTACTGGGCGACTGTGCTCACCACCTTCGCGCTCGGTACGGCAGTCGGCGATCTCACGGCCGGCACGCTGCACCTGGGGTACTTCTCGTCCGGTGTCGCCTTCGCCGCTTTCATCGCGGTACCGGCCATCGCCGGGCGTTTCCTTGGACTGAACGCAGTGGCCGCCTTCTGGTGGGCCTACATCCTGACCCGCCCGCTCGGCGCCTCGTTCGCCGACTGGATGGGCGTGCCGACCAGCCGGCACGGGCTCGGCTGGGGCACCGGGCCCGTCACCCTGGCACTGCTGGTGCCGATCATCGTTCTGATCAACCATCTGGCGGTCAGCCAACGCGACACACCGTCGAAGGGCCGGCGCGCACACGCCGCCGATTGAGCGGCGGAGCCGGCTCATCGCACGAGAACGGTGGGTTCGCCCAGGGAAGACCGCCGGGCCGCCCCGGTGCTCATCATCAGCACGGTGTAGAGCACCAGCGAGGAAGCCAGCCCGATGGCCCACCCGTAGTCGGCGAGCGGCTTGAGGAAGGGGACGAGCCCGTCCACCGGGAACGGCCCTTGTTTGGCGCCGTGTTCGTCCACCGTCGAGTACGACCCGCCGACGGCCAGCAGCCCGCCGACCGCGAATGCGACGACCGCGCGCCAGTTCCAGCCGCCGGTGTACCAGTATCGGCCCTGGGGCCGGTAGAGCTCGGCGACGTCGAGGACCGTGCGGCGGATGATCCAGTAGTCGGCGATCAGGATGCCGGCCACCGTGCCGAGTACCCCGCCGACCACCCCGAGCCAGGTGTAGATGTACAGCTCGGGAGTGGAGGTGAGTTTCCACGGGAGGAAGAGCACCCCGACCACACCGGCGATCAGCGCGCCGGTACGGAAGTTGATGAACCTCGGCAGCAGGTTGGCGAGGTCGTAGGCCGGTGACACGACATTGGCCGCGAGGTTGGCGGAGACGGTCGCGATCAGCACCGTCACCAGGCCGAAGAGCAGACCGAAGACGTTGTCGGTCTTCGCGGTCAGCGCCACCGGGTCCCAGATGGCGACCCCATACACCGCCTCCGAACCCGATGTGACGAAGACCGAGAGCAGGGCGAAGGCGGTCATGGTGGTGGGAAGGCCCAGGGTCTGGCCCCAGACCTGGGCCCGCTGGCCCTTCCCGAAGCGGGTGAAGTCCGGGATGTTGAGGCTGAGCGTCGACCAGAAACCGATCATGCCCATCAGGGACGGGAAGAAGACCGGCCAGAAGTCCGTGCCCCAGCCGTGCTTGGACGGCTGGTCGAGCAACGGGCCGAAGCCGCCCGCCTTGTTCGCGATCCAGATCAGCAGCACGATCGCGCCGAGCAGCACGAACGGCGCCGCCCAGTTCTCGAAGCGGCGCAGCGTCTGCATCCCCCGGTAGATGATGGCCAGTTCGAACGCCCAGAAGATCACGAAGCAGAGCCAGAGCGTCCAGGGGTAGCCGCCCACCTTGCTGACGTCCGCCCAGCCGCCTCCGAAGACCTTGCCGAGCAGCACGAAGATGCCCTGCCCGCCGATCCAGGTCTGGATGCCGAACCAGCAACAGGCGACGGCTGCCCGGACCAGTGCGGGGAGATTGGCGCCGCGCAGCCCGAAGGAGGCCCGTGCGAGGACCGGGAAGGGGATGCCGTACTTCGGTCCCGCGTGACCGGTGAGCAGCATCGGAAGCAGCACGATGATGTTGGCGAGCGCAATGGTGAAGACGGCCTGCTTCCAGTCCATGCCGAGGGCGACCAGACCCGAAGCCAGCGTCCAGGACGGGATGTTGTGCGCCATGCCGACCCAGAGAGCGGCGAAGTTGTACGTGCTCCAGGTGCGCCGGTCCGCCGGTACCGGCTGCAGATCGTCGTTGGCGAATCTGCTGTCCGGTGCCGTGCGGCCCGTTGCGGGTATCTCGGTGTCCGTCATGGTCTGGCCGCCTCGGTCATCGCAGGGATGATCTGCTCGCCGTAGGCATCGATGACCGACTCCCTGGCGTCGTGCATGGCATACACCGCGAACTGGTCCACGCCCAGCGCCCGCAGCGCCCGCAGCTTCTCGATGTGGGCCTCGACGGGTCCGAGCAGGCAGAAGCGGTCGACGATCTCATCGGGAACGAAGGCGGTGTCCGGGTTGTCGGTGCGGCCGTGGTGGCTGTAGTCGTAGCCCTCGCGCTGCTTGATGTACGCGGTGAGCGCCTCCGGCACCAGGCCGGAGTGTTCGCCGTAGCGCGACACCAGGTCGGCGACGTGGTTGCCGACCATTCCGCCGAACCAGCGGCACTGCTCCCGGGCGTGGGCGAGATCGTCACCGACGTAGGCGGGCGCCGCCACGCAGATCGTCACCGAGTCCGGGTCCCGTCCCGCGTCGGACGCCGCGGTGCGCACCGCCCTGACCATCCATTCGGTAAGAAAGGGGTCAGCGAGTTGCAGGATGAAACCGTCCGCCTGTTGCCCGGCCAGTGCCAGCGCCTTCGGGCCGTATGCGGCCATCCAGACCGGCAGCCTGCTGTCCTTCACCCAGGGCAGCCTCAGCGAACGGCCGTCGACCTCGGCCTCGCGCCCCTCGGCGAGATCGCGGATGACGCCGATGGCCTCGCCCAGCCGGGCCAGGGTGTTGGGCTTACGGCCCGCCACCCGCATCGCCGAGTCGCCCCGGCCGATGCCGCAGACCGTCCGGTTGCCGTACATCTCGTTGAGGGTGGCGAAGGTGGAGGCGGTGACCTCCCAGGTCCTGGTGCCCGGGTTGGTCACCATGGGACCGACGGTGAGCCGGGTGGTGTGCTCGAGGATGCGGCTGTAGATGACGAACGGCTCCTGCCACAGCACGGCCGAGTCGAACGTCCAGCCGTACCTGAATCCGTTGCGTTCCGCGCGCCGCATCAGGCCGACGACGGCCGACGCGGGCGGGTCGGTCTGCAGGACGAGTCCGAAATCCATGACAGAGCTCCCAGTTCAGGTGCTTGTTTCAGGCGCCGCTTGTTTCCGGTGCCGCTTTCCGGTGCCGCTTGTTTCGGTGTCTATCTCAGGTACTGGCAGGTGGCGCGCGGGGTGTACTGGCCGTGCCCGGTGCGGCCGGTGAAGTCGCGCTCGTGGATGACGACTTCACCGCGCGACAGCACCGTCTCCACCTGGCCGGTGAGCCGCTTCCCCTCGTAGGCCGAGTAGTCGACGTTCATGTGGTGGGTGGCAGCGGAAAGGGTCTGCTCGCGATGGGGGTCGTAGATGACGACGTCGCCGTCCGCGCCGGGCGCGATGGTCCCTTTCTTCGGGTAGAGGCCGAACATCCGGGCCGGCGTCGCGCAAGCGATCTCGATCCAGCGGCGGCGGGAGATGTGCCCGTCGACCACGGCCTGGTGGAGCAGGTCCATGCGGTTCTCCACGCCCGGCATCCCGTTGGGAATTCTGGAGAAGTCGCCGCGGCCCAGGTCCTTCTGACCGGTGAAGCAGAAGGGGCAGTGGTCGGTGGAGACGACCTGGAGGTCGTTGCGCCGCAGCCCGCGCCAGAGAGCTTCCTGGTGTTCACGCGGTCGCAGTGGCGTCGAGCACACGTACTTCGCGCCCTCGAAGTCCGGCTCCGCGAGGTTGTCCGTGGAGAGGAAGAGGTACTGCGGGCAGGTCTCACCGAAGACGGGCAGTCCGTGGGTACGCGCGGTGGTCAGTTCGGCGAGTGCCTCGTCGGCCGAGACGTGCACGACGTACAGCGGGGCCCCGGCGACCTGCGCGAGTTTGATCGCACGGTGGGTGGCCTCGGCCTCCAGCAGCACCTTCCGCACCTCGCCGTGGTAACGCGGGTCGGTGCGGCCTTCGGCGAGCGCCTGCTCGACGAGGACGTCGATCGCGATCCCGTTCTCCGCGTGCATCATGATCAGCCCGCCGTTGGAGCCGGCCCGCTGCATCGCCCGGAGGATCTGCCCGTCGTCGCTGTAGAAGACCCCCGGGTAGGCCATGAAGAGCTTGAAGGAGGTGACGCCCTCCCCCACCAGGAGGTCCATCTCCTTGAGGCTTGCGGGGTTGACGTCCGACATGATCATGTGAAAGCCGTAGTCGATGGCGCACCGGCCGTCCGCCTTGGCGTACCAGGCGTCGAGCCCTTCGCGCAGCGAGCGGCCCACCGACTGGATGGCGAAGTCCACGATGGTGGTGGTACCGCCCCAGGCGGCCGCCCGGGTCCCGGTCTCGAAGGTGTCGGATGCGAAGGTGCCGCCGAACGGCATCTCCATGTGCGTATGGGCGTCGACTCCGCCCGGGACGACGTACTTCCCGGTGGCGTCGATGGTCCGCTCGGCGGTCCAGCCCTCCGCCACCGTGGACCCGTGGGCGGCCAGCGCGGCGATCCGCCCGTCCTCGATCAGGACATCTGCGTGGGTCTCCTCGGCGGCGGTGACGACCAGGCCGCCGCGGATCAGCGTGCGGGTGCTCATGGTGGTGCGCTCCCTCTCTCGCTCCGGTCCGCCGGTGCTCCTGCCGGACGGCGTACGTGACTAGACGGTGTGCAGGGCTTGTTCGAGGATCGCGGCGCCCGCCTCGGCCTCGGCGACGTTGAGCGACAGGGGCGGTGCGATACGCAGCACGCTGGTGTTGTGGCCGCCGCCCTTGCCGACCAGGAGTCCGCCTTCGCGAGCCGCTTCCAGTACCGCGGCGGCCGCCTCCGGATTGGCCTGGTCGGTGCCCGGCTGCACCAACTCGACGCCGATCATCAGTCCGCGGCCGCGCACCTCGCGCACCACCGGGCACTGGGCGCCGACGGCCCGCAGCCGCTCGAGCAGCAGGCCGCCGACCCGGCGGGCGTTGCCCTGCAGGTCGTGCTCCAGCAGATAGTTCAGGTTGGCGAGCCCGGCGGCCATGGTGACCGGGGAACCGCCGAAGGTCGAGATCGAGTTGGCGTCCAGGCAGTTCATGACGTCGGCGCGCGCGACGACCCCGCCGATGGACATTCCGTTGCCGATTCCCTTGGCGAACGTGAGGATGTCCGGCGGCCCGTTCTCGGCGTGTGCCTGCCAGCCCCAGAAGTGGTCGCCGGTACGCCCCCAGCCGGTCTGCACCTCGTCGGCGACCCACAGGATGCCGTGCCGGTCGAGTACCTTGCGGAATGCCGCGAACAGCCCGTCCGGCGGGGCGGTGAACCCCCCGACACCCTGGATCGGTTCGGCGATCAGCGCGGCCACGTCGCGGGTCTGCCCGAGCAGGTCCTCCAGGTCGGCCACACAGGCCTCGATGAAGCGGGCGTCGCTGAGCTGCGCGTACGGGCCGCGGCTGCGCACGCCGCCGTGCACGTACAGCGTCTGCAGCGGGGAGAGCGACGTCGGGGACCAGCCGCGGTTGCCGGTGATACCGACGGTGGTAAAGGAACGGCCGTGGTAGCTGTTGCGCATCGCCAGGATCTGGTGGGACCTGCGGTACGCGGTCGCCAGCAACAGGGCCGTGTCGTTGGCCTCGGTGCCCGACGTGGTGAAGAAGACCCGTGCGTCGGGGATGCCGGACAGCGTCACGATCCGCTCGGCGAGGTCCACCATCGGGCGGTTGAGATACAGCGTCGACGAGTGGATGATCCGGCCCGCCTGCTCACTCACCGCCTTGGTCACCTCGGGCAACGCGTGCGCGGTCATGGTGGTGAGGATGCCGCCGAAGAAGTCCAGGTAACGGTTGCCGTCCGCGTCCCAGACATGGCGGCCCTCACCGTGGGTGATCTCGATCGGGTGCTCGTAATACGTCGCCAGCCAGTCGGGCAGCACGGCGCGGTGCCGGTTGTACAGATCGGTCACGGCTGCACCAGTCCCTCGTACGCGTCGGGGCGGCGGTCCCGGTAGAACGCCCACTGCTGCCGCACTTCATCGATCAGGCCCATGTCGAGGTCTCGGACGACGAGTTCCTCCGCCTTGTCACTGGCTACGTCACCGACGAACTGTCCGCGCGGATCCACGAAGTAGCTCGTGCCGTAGAAGTCGTTGTCGCCGTACTCCTCCCGGCCGACCCGGTTGATGGCCGCGATGAAGTACGCGTTGGCCACGGCCGAGGCCGGCTGCTCCAGCTGCCAGAGATGGGCGGAGAGGCCGCGCGAGGTGGCAGAGGGGTTGTAGACGATCGATGCGCCGTTCAGGCCGAGTTGACGCCAGCCCTCCGGGAAGTGACGGTCGTAGCAGATATAGACGCCGACCTTGCCGACGGCCGTGTCGAAGACCGGCCAGCCGAGGTTTCCCGGTTTGAAGTAGTACTTCTCCCAGAACCCCTTGACCTGCGGGATGTGGTGCTTGCGGTACTTGCCGAGGTACGAACCGTCGGCGTCGATCACCGCGGCGGTGTTGTAGTAGAAGCCGGACTGCTCGAGCTCGAAGACCGGGACGACGATCACCATGCCGGTCTCGCGGGCGAGTTCCCGCATCCGGCGGACCGTCGGTCCGTCGGGGACGGCTTCCGCCCAGCGGTAGTGCTCGGGTTCCTGCACCTGGCAGAAGTAGGGGGCGTTGAAGACCTCCTGGAACCCTATGACCTGGGCGCCCCTGCGAGCCGCCTCCCGGGCGTGTTCCTCATGCTTGGCGATCATGGATTCGGTGTCGCCGGTCCAGGTGGCCTGGACCAGTGCGGCGCGTACGACGTGGGACACGAGCAACTCCTTCACCAGGGCGCCACGAACGTTCTACGCACGTAGACAAGATGCGTAGGAGGAGAACGTAAGCCCCGTCACACACGGGGGCAAGAGCATCGCCGTTAACCGGCAGAGTCGATCATGTTTCGCCGTTCGGCGATCACTTCAGCCTTCCACAGTGATCACTTTGCGAGGCCGGTGACACGCAGTACGCGGATGAGGTCGCGCTCGTGGGACGGCGAAGCGGCCGCGGCAGCGGAAAGCAGCTGGGGCACCAGGGCCCGTGGGTCACTCTCCGCGATCATGGCCGACTCCTCCGGCGGGTGGGTCCGCACGAACGCGCCCAGCAGCGCCTGCGATTCGCCGGCCCGGCCGACGGCGGCGAGCGCGAGGACGATCGCTGCGACATCGGCGGCGGGGCGGGCCGCGCTCTGGCGTACCAACTGGCCGCAGTCGGGACCACGGCCCGCGGACAGGAGCGCGTCGACGACCTCGGCCAGCCGGTCCGGTGCCAGCGAGGCGGCCTCCCAGAGCAGGGTGGCCCAGTCAGCCGCAAGTCCCGCCGCTGCCAGCTGGGTCGCGAGCACCGGCAGATGCCCGGACGGCAGCAGCGCCGCCCGGCAGAGCAGGGCATGTGCCTCGCCGCTGCGGCCGTCGGCGCGCAGCCGCGGCAGCCGGTCCACCACCTCGGCGACGGCCCGCTGTGTCACGGGGTCGTCGCCCGGCTGCCGCAGGGGTAGGTCCTGCGGTTCCGGTTCGGCCCCGCGCGGCGCGCCACCGAACCTGGCCCCGCGCGGCACGGCTACCGGTCCGGTCGGAGGCAACGGCAGGGCCGGTGCGGTGCTCGCGCCGTCCTCGTCGTCGAGCCCGGCGAACCTGGCGCCGCGTGGGCGGCGTCGGGTCGCGGACCCGCGCCGGACGGAGGGTTCAGCGGCAACGGACGCTGCCCCGCCGGCGGCCGCACCCTCCACCGGGACGCCTGGCGAGGCGAGGGCGTCGACCTCGGCCGCGGGACCGGACTCGGCCGCCGCAGGCACACGGCCCGAGCCGGCCCCGTGGCCGGCGTCCCACCCGGTGCCCGCCAGCGCCGCCAGCCGCCCCTGCAGCTCCGCGCACCGCGCGGTGGCCCGCCGCCGGTCGTCGCGGGCCCAGGCCAACTCGTCACCGAGCCGCTGGGCCTCGGCGCCGTCAGTCGCCCGGATCCGGTGCGCCAGCTCCCGCTCGCGTCCGGCGGCGTACGCCTGCTCACGCAGCATCAGTTCCAGCCGGTCACGGACCGTCTCACGGCCACCGGGACGGCGGTCGTGCGCCGCAGCGGAGGCCGCGTACAGCTCGCCCGCCTGTACCGAGGCGGTCCGGCCGGCCGCCGGCCCGCGGAGCCCGGCGAAGTCCTGGAGCAACGCGTCGACCACGTCCCAGGGCGGCACCTCGCTCCCGTCGAGACAGGCCCGCATCCCGTCGGGGTCCCGCCGCCAGAACACGCCGCACCACCCGCCACCCGGATCGAGTGCGGCCGTCAGATCTCGCAGGAACCGCGCGAAAGCCGCGGCCTCCGTCGGTTGGCTCACCGTCATGGCAGGCCATTCGATCGCAGCAGTGTTACGGAGAGGCTACGGGCGCTTTTCGGCGACCGTCAGCGCTGCCCGACCGGATGTACCACCATGGCCGACCCGCCACCGCGGCGCACCGGTTCCGCCGCCGCCAGCCACCGGCCGTCCGGCAGGCGTTGCACGCCCGTCGCTGCGCCGATCTCCGGGTTCAGCGTGAACGCATGGCCGAGCGCCTCCAGTTGGCCACGGAGCGGGCTGTTGTACAGGGCCGGCTCCAGCTCGGTGGTCGCCGCGTTGCGCTGGCTCGCGCGGGGCGCGGCGATCGCGTCCTCCAGCGGGAGTCCGCGGTCGAGGTGGCCGATGAGGGTCTGCAGGACGGTGGTGATGATCGTCGCGCCGCCCGGGGAGCCGAGCGCCAGCGCCGGCCTGCCGTCCATCAGGACGATGGTCGGGGAGATCGAGGAGCGCGGCCGCTTGCCCGGACCGGGGAGGTTCGGGTCGTGCACGGCCGGGTCGGCCGGAGCGAAGGAGAAGTCGGTCAGTTCGTTGTTGAGCAGGAAGCCGCGGCCGGGCACCGCCATACCGCTGCCGCCGGTCTGCTCGATGGTCAGGGTGTACGCCACGACGTTGCCCCACTTGTCGGCCACCGTCAGATGGGTGGTGTTCTCCCCCTCGTACGTGGTGGGGGCCGCCCGGCCGGCCGATGCGCAGTCAGCGGGATGCCGGGGGTCGCCCGGGGCGAGTGGGCTGGTGAGCACCGCGTCGTCCTTGATGAGGCAGGCGCGGGCGTCCGCGAAACGCTGGGACAGCAGTCCCTCGGTCGGTACGGACTCGAAGGCCGGGTCGCCGACCCACCGCCCCCGGTCCGCGAACGCGATCCGGCTCGCCTCGATGTAGTGGTGCAGATACTGCGCCTCGGACGCCTTCGAAAGGTCGGTGCGCTCCAGGATGTTGAGCGCCTCGCCCACCGTCGTACCACCGGACGAGGACGGGGGCATGCCGTACACATCCAGGCCCCGGTAGGCGACCTTCGTCGGCTCGCGGTACAGCGCCCGGTACGCACGCAGGTCGCCGGCCGTCAGATCGCCGGGGCGTACGTTGCGCGTGGAGCCGGGTGCGAGGTCCGGCTTGCGGACCGTGCGGACGATGTCGCGGCCGAGGTCGCCCCGGTACAGATCGTCGATGCCACGGCGGCCCAACTCCTCGTAGGTGCGGGCGAGGTCGGGGTTCTTCAGGGTGGAACCGACGGCGGGCGGCTGTCCGCCGGGCAGGAAGAGCTGCGCGGTGGCGGGGAAGTCGGCGAAGCGCGCCTGGTTGGCCTCGGTCTGGCTGCGGAACGTCGAGTCCACGGTGAAACCGTGGCGGGCGATGCGCTCGGCCGGTTTCAGCACGGTCTTCAGCGACTTGCTGCCCCAGGCGTCCAGTGCGGAGTCCCAGGTGGCGGCGGTGCCGGGGGTGCCGACGCTCAGCCCGCTGGTCACCGCGTCCGCGAAGGCCAGCGGCTTGCCGTTCTCCAGGAAGAGGGAGGAGTCGGCGGAGTGCGGAGCGGTCTCCCGGCCGTCGATGGTGTGCACCCGGTGCGACGCGGCGTCGTAGTAGACGAAGAAGCCGCCACCGCCGATGCCCGCGGAGTAGGGCTCGGTGACGCCCAGCGCCGCCGCTGTCGCGACCGCCGCGTCCACCGCGTTGCCGCCCTTGCGGAGTACGTCGATCCCGGCGGCCGAGGCGTCCGCGTCGACGCTCGACACCGCTCCTCCGTACCCCACCGCGACGGGTGCTTTCCCCGGCGGCGCCGCGGCGTGCGGTGATGGCGCTCCGGCACCGACCGACACGACGGTGGCGGCGACGGCCAGGCAGGTGAACTTCCGGGCGGTGACACGGCGCAGGTGCATCCATGGCCTCCAGAGGAGAGATGTGGGCGGCAGCCTAGCCCGGCCGACCGGCGCCAGTCATGAACGCGTCGATAGGACGCGCACCGGATACCGTTTCTTCACGAGGTGGGCGCTGCGACCGGCGACGTACGCAACATCCTGCTGGGCCGTAACGGCCCCTGGCGGCGCAGACTCCGCCAGGCGGACCTTCTTCGAACTGGCGGTGATGTGCCCGCCACGGATTGCGCGATCGACCGGCACTCCCGCCGCGGTCGGCTCCTTCCGCCGGTCAGCTTCGGATCCAACCGCCGCCTGCGGTCCCTTTCGGCGCGACCGGTCCCGGTTACGACACCCCCTGCGCCCGGTGCTTCGCAGCACGCAGCCGGGCCTCGGCGGGGACTGCGCCAGTCCCGCCGGCTCCCGGGCAGTGATGAGGCCCCGCACCAAGGAAATGCAGTGTGACGTGGTCGCCGGCGGTCACGAGTACAGTCATGATCACCAACTCGTTCCGGGCGGTGCGCGGGCAGGTGTCAGATCTGATCCAGCAGTTCCTGTAGGCGCAGGCCCCGGGCGGCGTCGATCCCAGTCCCTGTGCCCGTTCGTACGGCGGTGGCAAACTCACGGC
>NZ_JBFBAL010000008.1:214337-384086 GCF_040682175.1 Streptomyces sp. NPDC051320 | reverse complement strand
AAGCAGCAGGACTTTTTCAAAGGAACCGCGTCTCTTACGAGACGGGGTATCAACATATCTGGCGTTGACTTTTGGCACGCTGTTGAGTTCTCAAGAAACGGACGCTTCCTTTGTACTCACCCGCAGAACATTCTCTGGGGTTTTCCTCCGGGCTTCCCTTCGGTGTTCCACTACTCTAGCAGGCCTTTTCCTTCTCTCTGACCACCGTTCTGCGGACATGCAGAAAGACAATCCGAGATGAGACTGTGGCTTTTAGAGGCCGCCGACCCCCGACCTGAAGTCGTGCCGGGGTCAAGCAGGAGTACGACAGTACCGCCCTGCTCCGGACGAAGCAAATCGCTACCGCGCCTCCCGGCAGGTCCATCAACTCGGCCTGCGGCGGGTCTGTCAGGCCCCCCGCTCGCGTGGGGAACCGGGACTTCTTATGACTTACCCTTCTGAAGGGTACGCCGTCCAGGACAGGTCAGGTAGCGACGGCGGCACACGAATCTCCGCCCCTGGGAGGCCCCTTCATGACCAGCGTGACATCTCCGCTCGACGGACGCGCGATCGGACTCGCCGCAGTCCCGGATCCCGTGTTCTCCGGTGCGATGGTCGGCCCCGGTACGGCCATCGACCCCGTGCGGGAGCCCTCGGCCGCAGTGGCTCCGGTCGACGGGATCGTGGTGTCCCTTCACCCGCACGCGTTCGTCGTGGTCGACGACCAGGGTCACGGCGTACTGACGCACCTCGGTATCGACACCGTGCAGCTCAACGGTGAAGGCTTCGAACTGCTCGTCAACAAGGGTGACACGGTACAGCGCGGCCAGGCCGTGGTGCACTGGGACCCGGCCGCCGTCGAGGCCGCGGGTAAGTCCCCGATCTGCCCTGTTGTCGCGCTCGAGGCCACGGCGGATTCGCTCTCGGACGTCATCGCGACCGGCGATGTAAAGGCCGGCGGGGCTCTTTTCAGCTGGCAGTGACCAGCGCGTCGTGACAGCGGCGCATCGGCAATCCACCGCGGCGCCAGAGCTCGCCGCGACCAATCGGAGACGGGTGACATGCAGACAACGCTGCGAGGCGTCGGCGTGAGCCACGGTGTGGCAATCGGCGAGGTACGGCACATGGGCACGGCGGTCCTGGAACCGCCGGCCAAGCAGATTCCGGCGGAGGACGCGGAGCGCGAACAGGGGCGCGCGAGGCAGGCCGTGGAAGCTGTGGCGGCCGATCTCATCGCCCGGGGCAATCTGGCCGGTGGCGAGGCACAGCATGTGCTCGAGGCCCAGGCGATGATGGCGCAGGACCCGGAGCTCATGGCGGACGTGGACCGGCGTATCGCCGTCGGCAGTTCCGCCGAACGCGGGGTGTACGACGCGTTCGCCTCGTACCGTGCGCTGCTGGCGGGCGCCGGCGAGTACCTGGCGGGCCGGGTCGCCGACCTGGACGATGTGCGGAATCGTATCGTCGCCCGGCTGCTCGGGGTTCCGATGCCGGGCGTCCCGGACAGTGACGAGCCGTATGTACTGATCGCCCGGGACCTCGCGCCCGCGGACACCGCGCTGCTCGACCCGGCGCTGGTACTCGGCTTCGTCACCGAGGAAGGCGGGCCGACCAGCCACAGCGCGATCCTGGCCCGGGCACTCGGCGTTCCTGCCGTGGTGGCTCTGCCCGGCGCCGGTGAACTGGCCGAGGGCACGGTCGTCGCGGTGGACGGCAGCACGGGCGAGATCTTCGTGGAGCCCAGTCCCGAGAAGCGCGCCGCCCTTGAAGGGGCGGCTGCCGCGCGCAAGGCGGCGTTGTCCGCCTCGACCGGCCCGGGCGCCACGTCCGACGGCCACAAGGTGCCGCTGCTCGCCAATGTCGGCGGCCCGGGCGATGTGCCCGCGGCGTTGGAGGCGGGTGCCGAGGGCGTCGGCCTGTTCCGTACCGAATTCCTGTTCCTGGACGACTCCGCCAAGGCGCCGTCTCAGGAGAAGCAGGTCGAGGCCTACCGTAAGGTGCTGGAGGCCTTCCCCGAAGGACGCGTCGTCGTCCGGGTGCTGGACGCCGGGGCGGACAAGCCGCTGGACTTCCTGACCCCGACCGACGAGCCGAACCCGGCGCTGGGCGTGCGCGGACTCCGGACGCTGCTCGACCACCCCGACGTGCTGCGCAGCCAGCTGACCGCGCTGGCCGAGGCCGCCGAAGGGCTGCCGGTGTACCTCGAGGTCATGGCTCCGATGGTGGCCGACCGGATCGACGCCAAGGCCTTCGCCGACGCCTGCCGGGACGCCGGGCTGCAGGCGAAGTTCGGTGCGATGGTGGAGATCCCTTCCGCCGCACTGCGCGCACGCTCGATCCTGCAGGAGGTCGAGTTCCTGTCGCTCGGCACCAATGACCTGGCGCAGTACACCTTTGCCGCCGACCGTCAGGTCGGTGCCGTGTCCAGGCTCCAGGACCCGTGGCAGCCCGCGCTGCTCGACCTGGTGTCATTGTCCGCCGAGGCTGCCGCGGCCGAGGGCAAGAGCTGTGGCGTGTGTGGCGAGGCTGCCTCCGACCCGCTGCTCGCGTGTGTGCTGACCGGCCTGGGGGTGACCAGTCTGTCCATGGGTGCCGCTTCCATCCCCTACGTCCGGGCCACGCTGGCGAAGCACACGCTCGCACAGTGCGAGCGTGCCGCAGCGGCCGCCCGTGCGGCGGACTCCGCCGAAGAGGCCCGCCTTGCCGCTCAGGCGGTGCTGTCCGGCGAGTAGTCGCGATTGCGGAGAGTAGATGGCGCCCCGGGGGCTTCCCGCTGTGAACCGGCGGGAAGCCCCCGGTGGCGTTCAGTGGTGCGTGTGGTCCTCCTCTTCGGGGATGTCGAAACCCGCGCAGTACTCGACGCCGGGCTCGGGCGAGACCGGTTCGCCGGTCTCCGCGTCCGTGCAGTAGGCACTGAACACCTCGCCCGCGGTGAGCGGGGCGAGCCGTCCCCGATGCAGACGCCAACCCCTGACCTTGTCGTTTCCCTCCGGGGCTGTGGTCCGCAGAACCACACCACCGCGGCTGTCCAGGGCAATGCCTGCCCCGAGGACGGTCACGAATGCGGCGCCCGCAGCGGGATCGAGCCGGGCCGCTGGACCCTCCCCGCTCTCCGTGTGCAGCACGGACAGCAGCGGTTCGTCCTCGGTGGGGACGCTGCAGACCAGATGGTGGGTGCCGGGTCCGGCCCCGTCGAGCAGTGCCTTGAGTGCGCGGGAAGCCAGGTCGAAAGACGCCCGGCCGATGTCCTCACCGCAGTCGGCGCAGCAGCCCAGCTCGGCGAGCACCACAGTCGCGTACTCCCAAGTGGCCTGAGTGACCGCTTCGTTGATGAGCAGGGGGATCAGTCGTTCGATGGACTGGCCCGTGTAGGGCACGGAAGCGCCGCCTGCCGCGATGCCGGCCGTGAACCGCGTACGGCTATCCGCCGAGTCCGGGTCGAGCCCGGCTGATGCACAGAATTCCTCGTACTCCTCCGGATCGAACAGGGCGACGGTCGTATGCACACCTTGCGAGGTGAGGGCCCGCAGCAGGCCCTCGACCTGCTGGAGATAGACCGGGTGATCGTCGAAGAGGAAACTGCGGTAGCGCTGCATCATCGCGAAGTCCTGCTCGTCGGCCAGCAGGCCGACCGTGCTCGGTACTTCGCGGCGGAGCGTTCGCCGCATGGATGTGGTGCGGTCGGTGTGCGCCATGATTCTGATTTCCCCCTGTCGCGCGACTGATCAATGCTCACTCACAGTAATCGGGTGCACTGACAACGCCGCCCGAGGCAGTCGGTCGCGGACGACCCTGCGCTGGGCCGCGCAGGTGGCGATCACCAGTGCACCGAGCAGCGGCCAGGCGGGCGCGCCGACGGCGATGACCGCGGTGACCAGCAGCGGGCCACCACTGCGCTGGGCCGCTGAGGCAAGTCCGTGGACACCCAGGTAGGCGCCTTGGGCATCGTCGGCGGCGAGGGTGATGGAAAGTTCCCAGGACGCGATCGTGTGCAGCATCTCCGCGAAGGTCAGGACGATCGTCGCGAACACCAGAGCCGCGATGGCGAGCGGGGCTCCGCCGCCCGCCGATGTGCTCATGGCGAGACAGCCCGTCATGAAGCATGCGGCCAGTGGGACCAGAAGGGCTCGCGCCCTGTGCGGCGTTGGGGCCAGGCGGGCGAGCGACACCTGGCAGAAGACGACCAGCAGACAGTTGAGCACCAGCAGCAGTGGGGCGAGGCCGTGCGGGGCGTCGGTGGCGTGCACGATCCACAGCGGCATCCCGACCTGGAGCACCGCGTCGTCGAGAAAGAGCAGGGTCTCGGTCGCGGTGAAGAGCAGATAGGTCCGGTCGCGCCAGGGGTTCGATGCGATGACAGTCGGTGTCGAGTCCTTCGCTTCCGCTACGCCCGATGCCGTCACCACCTGGGACGGCGAGGGTGGTTCCGCGCAGCGGAGGGTGAGGACCGTCATCACGACGTAGGACAGGGCGTTGCCGATGAGCAGCACCCGGTAGGCGTGGGTGGTGCCGATGGTGAGGGCACCGGCCGCGGCGAGACCGCCGATGGCCCAGCCGGCGTTGGAGACCGTGCGCTGGATGGCCTGATAGCGGATGCGCTCGGTTCCGCTGATGCGTGCGGCGTAGAGCTTGGTGAGGACGTTCGCTCCCCGGTCGGCGAGGCTGCCGACCGCGGAGTAGAGCAGCAGCAGGGCGAAGTCGTGGGTGGTGAGGAGAGCGAGCAGGGCGATGGCCTGCAGGAGTTGGGCGGCGATGAGGACGTGGGTGAGGAGGTGACGGTCGGCAAGTCGTCCTGCCCGCGGGGCACCGGCGATGCCGGCGGCTCCGGAGATACCCATGAGGATGCCGACCTCGGAGACCGGGAGGCCCGCCACGAGGGCGAAGTAGAGGGCGGCCACGCCCATCCAGAGACCGGTGCCGGTCTTGTTGATGAGGGCGATCCACAGCATGCGGCGGCCGTCGCGGCCGCCCGGAATGCGTTCGTGCAGTGCGGCTCGGCGACGACCCTGACCCACTGTTCCCCCTTGACGCATTTATGTATTGATACATACTTTAATACGTGGCAACACAATATGGCATCAGCGGAACGACAGCCAAGGGGATTTCCTCGTCGGTCGAACAAGCCGTGGCGGAAGGCGGCTTGTCGCCCGGCGACCCGCTGCCCCCCGTACGGCGCCTCGCCGATCAGCTCGGGGTCAGTCCCGGCACGGTCGCGGCGGCTTACAAGGAGCTGCGAAGCAGGGGCATCGTGGTCACCCGCGGCCGGGGCGGAACCGTCGTGGCACAGACACCGGCCGTCGGTTCACGGCGGCCGCCCAAGGTGCCGCAGGGGGTCCGCGACCTGGCGGGGGGACATCCGGACTCCGTGCTGCTTCCCGTACTGCGGCCACCGGGCCGGATGGATCCCGTCGAAGGGTCACACCGTGCTTCCCCGCGGCTGCCCGGTCTGGAGGAACTGGCCCGCGAGTGGTTCGCGCGGGACGGGGTGCCCCACGACCGGGTGACGTTCGCGCACGGCGCGCTCGACTGCATGGCCCGACTGCTCTCGGCGGAACTGAAGCCCGGCGATGCGGTGGCCGTGGAGGATCCCGGCTTTCACCACTTGTTGGATCTGGTGCCGGCGCTCGGGCTGCGGATGATCCCAGTCGCGGTGGACGACGAGGGAATCCGCCCCGATCCACTGCGGGCGGCGCTACGGACCGGGGCGCGGGCCGTGGTGTGCAGCCCGCGCGGGCAGAGCCCGCGCGGCGGTTGCTTCTCGGCGGAACGGCTCGACTCGCTCCTGGCCGTACTTGCGGAGTTCCCCGAAGTCCTGGTCGTGGAGGACGATCACAACGCGGACATCTCGGGGGCCGCCGGCCCTGCACTGGCGACCGGCGGGCTTCCTCGCTGGGCACAGGTGCGCACCGTCTCGAAGCATCTGGGCATCGATCTGCGCTGGGCCGCACTGGCCTGCGATCCGACCACCCTGGCCCGGCACGACGGACGGATGCTGCTGACGTCCGGCTGGGTCAGCCACCTGCTGCAGGAAACGGTCGCCGGGGTGCTGTCCGACGATGCGGTGCGCGCGCTGGTCGCACGGGCCGAACGGACCTACACGGAAAGGCGGCGGGCGCTGATCGGGCACCTGGCACAGCACCGGATCGCGGCGCACGGGGCGAGCGGGCTCAATGTCTGGGTGCCGGTGCGGGACGAGTCCGCAGTGGTCAACGGCTTGCGCTCGCGGGGCTGGTGGATCGCTGCGGGAGCGCGATTCCGGATCGCCACCCCGCCGGCGGTACGGATCACCACGGCAGGCCTGAAGCCGGCCGACGCCGGCCGGCTGGCCTCGGACTTCGCGGGTGTGCTGGGCGAGTCCGAGGCCACGTACGGAGGCTGAAAACCGCACCCCGGGCGGTCGGCCGGGCTCAGCGTCGGCTACGGGCGAGCTCCTCGTAGAACCTCAGCAGTTGGAGGTTGTCGACCGAACCCGGATTGACCGCCTTCTCGAGCGTTGCGCCCTGCAGCAGACGTTTGACCGGTACTTCGATGCGTTTGCCGGTGAGGGTGTGCGGGACGCCGGGGACCTCGATGATGTCGTCGGGCACATGGCGCGGCGAGAGCTGTTCGCGGATGGTCCGGGTGATGCGGGTGCGCAGGGCGTCATCCAGGACAGCGCCCTCGGCGAGATGCACGAAGAGCGGCATCCAGTAGCCGCCTTCGGGCTCCTCCAGGCCGATGACCAGTGATTCCCTGATCTCGGGAAGCCGCTCGACCGCTTCGTAGATGTCGGCGGAACCCATCCGGACTCCCTGCCGGTTGAGGGTGGAGTCCGAACGGCCGTGGATGATCACGGAACCGTGCTCGGTGAGCGTGATCCAGTCGCCGTGTCGCCAGGCTCCCGGATACGTGTCGAAGTAACTGCTGCGGTACCGGCGGTCGTCGGGGTCGTTCCAGAAGCGGATGGGCATGGACGGCATGGGGTTGGTGACCACGAGTTCGCCGACTTCGCCGACGAGTGGTTTGCCCTGCGGGTCCCAGGCCTGGAGGTCCGTGCCGAGGCACGGGGCCTGGAGTTCACCGATGTGCACCGGCAGGGTCGGGACCGCGCCCGCGAAACAGCTGCAGACATCCGTGCCGCCGCTGACCGAGGCGATCCAGACGTCCGCGCCGGCCGCCTCGTGCAGCCAGCGGAAGCCGTCCGGTGGGAGCGGGGAGCCGGTGGTGGCGACGCAGCTGACCGCGGAGAGGTCGTAGTCGCGGGCAGGGTGCAGATCGGCCTTGCGGCAGGCCATGACGTAGGCGGCCGAGGTACCGAAGAGCGTGGCGCCGGTGCGCTCGGCAGCGCGCCACTGCGCTCCGATGTCGGGGAAGCCGGGGCTGCCGTCGTAGAGGACGATCGTGGTGCCGGTGAGCAGGCCGGACGCCAGGAAGTTCCACATCATCCAACCGGTTGACGTGTACCAGAAGAACCGGTCGTCCGGCCCGAGGTCGCAGTGCAGGCCGAGCTGCTTGAAGTGCTCGACGAGGATGCCGCCCTGGGACTGCACGATGGCCTTGGGGAGGCCGGTGGTCCCCGAGGAGTACAGCACCCAGAGGGGGTGGTCGAAGGGGAGCTGCTCGAAGACCGGCTCGGTGTCACCGGAGGTGACGGTGGACCAGTCCAGGGCGCCCTCCGGGGCCGCGCTGCCGAGCAGCGGGATGTGCACGACGGCGCGCAGCGTCGGCAACGCACTGCGGAGTTCGGCGACGGTCCCGGTCCGGTCGTGGGACTTGCCGCCGTAGCGGTAACCGTCGACGGCGAACAGCACGACGGGTTCGACCTGCTGGAAACGGTCGAGGACACTGCGGGCGCCGAAGTCGGGGGCGCAGGAGGTCCAGACGGCTCCGACGGCTGCGGTGGCGAGCAGCGCGGTGATGGCCTGCGGGATGTTCGGCAGGTAGCCGCTGACCCGGTCTCCGGGGCGCACGCCGAGCTCGCGGAGGTGCGACGCCAGCGCGCCGACCTGACGGCGCAGCTCGGACCAGCTGACGGGCTGCGGTTCGTGGGTCTCGTCGACGTACAGCAGCGCCGGTTCGCTCGCACGATCCGGGGCCTCGGCGGTGCGCAGGGCGTGTTCCGCGTAATTGAGGGTGGCACCGGGGAACCACTGGGCGCCCGGCATCGACCGGTCGGCGAGGACCGTGTCGTACGGCGTCGAGAAGCGCACGTCGAACCAGTCGGCGACCGCGGTCCAGAAGGTTTCGAGTTCATCGACCGACCAGCGGTGCAGTGCGGCGTAGCCACCGCCGGCGGGCGCGCCGTACCGCTCGGCAGCCCAGGACTGGAAGCGGGTGATCCTGGCTGCGTCGATACGTGGTCGGCTCGGCTGCCAGAGGGGTTCGACGTTCGGTGGATTCATGGGGCGGCTCCCGGGCTGTACGCGTGGTGTGCGTGAGTCGCGCCCACCTTCGGTCGGGTGGGCGCGAGACGGCTGAAAGGGACGATGCCATGTGATCGTCCTGGGCACCAGGGCGGGATCCCCATGGTCGGGTGGGTGAACATGTGGTCAGGACACACGTGGACGGCAGCGGGACGGCAGCCGCGCATCAGTGGTAATGGCCGGCGAACCACTGCCGTACGGCGATGGTGTGCAGGGGAAAGGCGAGCTCGGTGGCGGAGCGCAGAATGTGCCAGCCCGTTGTCTCATCGGTGGGCACGGATGTCGGAAGGTCAGCCGCCGGGCGGGCCGGGAGCAGGCCGAAGAGCAGCAGGTATCCGTCCAGTGAGCTCAGCGCGTCAGCCAGGCGTACGTCGTCCTGCCGGGCGGCGATCCCCGTTTCCTCCGCGAGTTCGCGCACCACGGCATGACGCCAGTCCTCGGACTCGTCGATGAATCCCCCGGGGAGCGCGATTCCGCCGCGTTGTGGCTCGATGGTCCGGGTGATGACGACAAGCCCCGTGCCCTGCCCGTCCGTCACCGGCAGCAAGGCGACGGCGACCGGCAGTGGGTTGCGGTAAGCGGTGGCACCACAGGCCCGGCAGGTGCGGGGCCATTCGGCGGCGGGGGCGAACGTGGCGCCGCAGCTCGGACAGTGGGAATCCTTGACGGGCTGGTCCATGTGCGCGGACTGTAGCCGATCGCGCCCGGCGTGTACCGGTGTGTGGGGTAGCCGTCCGACCGTGCACCTGATAGATGGAGTGCCCATGACACGAATGACATCCGCTGTACGGTCCTTGGTCACCGCCGCTGCCCTGCTGCTCGCCTGCACCGCCGTCGCCCCCACGGCCGAGGCGACTCCCGAGCCCAAGGCACCCGCCGAATTCGTCGCCCTGCGCTCGGTGGACCCCACCATCATCCAGGAGATGCGCTACCCGTACGAGCACAATTTTGTGGGCGAGCCGGTCGACGGCTATCAGCAGCCCCTGTGCATCCTCACCCGGCCCGCGGCGCAGGCCCTCCACCGGGCCCAGGTCACGCTGTTGCGGCAGGGTTACTCGCTCAAGGTCTACGACTGTTACCGGCCCCAGCGCGCCGTTGATCATTTCGTCCGCTGGGCCAAGGATCTGGGCGACCAGAAGATGAAAGCGGAGTTCTATCCGCAAGTCGACAAGTCGCGGTTGTTCGCCGACGGCTACATCGCCGAGAAGTCCGGGCACAGTCGGGGCAGCACCATGGATCTCACGATGGTGAAGCTGCCTGCCGCGCCGACCCGGCCGTACCACCCCGGTCAGCGGCTTGTCCCCTGCTACGCACCCAAGGCACAGCGATTTCCGGACAATTCAATCGACATGGGTACCGGCTTCGACTGCTTCGACACCCTCGCCCACACGGATGATCCCCGCATCACGGGCGTGCAGCGGACCCACCGGGGCCTGCTGCGCGATGCCCTGTCCGCGGTCGGATTCGTCAACCTGCCCGAGGAGTGGTGGCACTTCACCTACCAGCCGGAGACCTTCCCCGACAGCTACTTCGACTTCCCGGTCGCGCAGCGTTCGGTTGCCGGGCACCACTGACGCCCGGCAGCCGGCCTGCGGAAGAGCGGCCGGGACCACCCCCGTGGGCTCCGGCCGCCCCCTCCCTACCGGACGCGAACCGGCCGTAGCCGGTTCTCAGGGGGGCGACTACCTTTTCCTCATGGCAGACCACACGTGTGACACGTACGAGGAATTCTGGCCCTACTACGTCGCGATGCACTCCCGGGCAGCCACCCGTTGGGTGCACCTGACCGGCACGCTCACCGGTCTCGCGGTGAGCGCCTACGGGCTGGCGCGTGGACGCAAACGCTACGCACTGGCGTTGCCGCTCATCGGGTACGGGACCGCCTGGCCCGCACATTTCCTCATCGAGAAGAACAATCCGGCGACCTTCGGTCATCCGGCCTGGTCGCTGCGCGGGGACGCGCAGATGATCGGGATGATGCTGGCCGGGCGCGACCACGAACTGGCCGAGACCGCTGCGAAGTGGCTCGCCGAACACCACTGAGAGAGCTCAGGTGACGGCGTGCTCGCGGGTCTCACCAGCGAGGACCATCGCATGTTCGACGACCGCTACCAGGACGTCCTTGACGGATTCGCGTTCCCGCGCGTCGCACATCAGGACGGGTACCTCGGGGTCGAGATCGAGCGCTGAGCGAATCGTCTCCCCCGGGTAGCGGTCGGCGTCGTCGAAGCAGTTGACCGCGAGGGTGAACGGAATGGAACGCCGCTCGAAGTAGTCGATGGCGGCGAAACAGTCCTCCAGGCGGCGGGTGTCGGCGAGCACGACGGCCCCCAGGGCTCCTTGCGCCAACTCGTCCCAGAGGAACCAGAAGCGGTCCTGGCCGGGTGTGCCGAAGAGATACAGGACCAGGTCGTCGCGGACGGTGATCCGGCCGAAGTCCATGGCCACCGTGGTGGTGGTCTTCTGTTCCACCCCGTCGACGGAGTCCACCGGCCGGCCCGCCTCACTGAGCGTCTCCTCGGTGCGCAGCGGCCTGATTTCGCTGACCGCGCCCACCAGCGTGGTCTTGCCGACGCCGAAACCACCGGCCACCAGGATCTTGAGGGTCACCGGCTCGACAAGCTGCTGACGGCGGCTAGAGCGCCCGAAGGCCATTGATTACCTCACGAAGAATGCTGGCGTCCGGCAGTTCGGCCGGCGGGACGGGCTGGGTCACGCGGACGAGTTCCTCGTCGACAAGGTCACCGACGAGTACCCGCACCACTCCTACGGGCAGGTCCAGACCGGTCGCGAGTTCGGCGATCGACTGCGGTGCGGTGCTGCACCGCTCGACGATCTCCACGTGCTCGGGCGCGAGGGTCTGGTCCCTTCCCGGATCGTCCGCGGCGGGCTCGGGGACGACCAGGGCGATCAGGTCCAGCTTGTGGTCCGCCGAGGCGCCGGTGCGGCCGCGGGTCATCGCGTACGGCCGCACCACGGGTCCTGCGTCGTCGTCGAACCAGTGGTGGGCCGTTGGTTGTCCCCCGTCACTCATCGCGATCCCCCTCACCCTCCTGCGGTGAGACCGGTCCGCGGTGCGGTCGCGAGGTGGGCGCCGACTCGCTTCACCATCAGCGTCATCTCGTACGCGACGAGACCGACATCGGAGTCGGCGTCAGACAGCACGGCGAGGCAACTGCCGTCCCCGGCGGCGGTGATGAAGAGGAAGGCCTCATCGAGCTCCACGACCGTCTGGCGGACCTTGCCGGCTTCGAAATGACGGCCGACGCCCTTGGCCAGGCTGTGGAATCCGGAGGCCACGGCGGCGAGGTGCTCACCGTCCTCCCTCGTCAGGTCCTTGGACGTGCCGGTGGCGAGGCCGTCGCCGGAGAGCACCAGCGCCTTACGGATACTGCCGACCCGCTCGACCAGCTCGTCCAGCAGCCAGTTGAGCTCGCCGGGCCCTCCCGTTCCCTCGTGTACTGCGGATTTCGGTGCGGTCATCGACCGGTCCCCTCGGATGTCGTTCCTGGTGCTGATTCGTCCTCGGCGGCGTTGTCACGGCGCCCCCGCTCCCAGCCGCGCTGGAGCGAGGCCATCCGGCTGCGTACCTCTTCGGCGTCCCGTTCATCGTCCTGCCCGACGTCCGGCGGCTCGGCGGCGGGGGACGGCGTACCCCGCAGTTGCGGGGCGAGGCTCGCCTGTCGCACTCGCCGGGGCAGGCCGTCGTGGCCCGCCGGGGCGGGCTCGTCCCCCGATGGCTCGGGGGTGTCGACGCGGCGGCCGTGGTCGGAGACCAGGGTGGGCGGTTTACGTCGCCGGGGCAGTCCGACGGGGGTCGCGGGACGCACCGGACCGGTTCTCCCGGATCCCTCGTCGGGCGCCTGCTGGTGCTGCTCGCTGGGCGCGGCGGTGAGCGGGCGGTTGCGGAAGATTCCGCCGGGCGAGCTGTCCTCGTCGGCGAGATCGGCTGCGTCGTTGAATGCGGGCTCGCCGACGGGAGCTTCACCCGGCGCGTCGCCGTAGGACTCCATGGGCGGCTCGAGTTCCACCGGGCCGTCGAGCACCGAAGCGACTGTCCGACCACTGGGTACCGGCGAGAGCGCCGAGCGTGGGCCGGATTTCTGCGCCCGGCCCGGGCCGGGCCGGGTCGCACGGAAGCCGGCACCGTCGGTGTCCGGGCCATCGAGGTCCGGTGCGTCGGTGAGCAGCGCCACCGGGATGAAGATGACCGCGGTGGTTCCGCCGTACGGTGAGGTCTGCAGCGAAACCCGGACGTTCTGCCGCTGGGCGAGTCTGCTGACCACGAAGAGGCCGAGCCGGTCGGTGTCCGACAGTTCGAAGTCGGGGGTTTCCGCGAGCCGCAGGTTCGCGTCGAGCAGGGCGTCGGGGGTGATGCCCAGGCCGCGGTCGTGGATCTCCACGGTGAAGCCGTTGGCCACCCGCTCGCCGTGCACCTGGACGGCGGTGTGCGGCGGTGAGAACACCGTGGCGTTCTCCAGGAGTTCGGCGATCAGGTGGGTCAGGTCGGCGACCGCGGGTCCCCGGACACCGACCCGGGGCAGTCGGCGCACCTCGATGCGCTCGTAGTCCTCGACCTCGGCGACCGCGGCCCGTACGACGTCCATCAGCTGGACGGGCTTGCGCCATTGCCGGGACGGGACCGCGCCGGAGAGGATCACCAGGCCCTCGGCGTGCCGGCGCATACGGGTGGTGAGATGGTCCAGGCGGAACAGGTCGGCGAGTTCTTCGGTGTCCTCGGTGCGGCGCTCCATGGTGTCCAGCAGTGTCAACTGCCGGTGCAGCAGGACCTGGTTGCGGCGGGCGAGGTTCACAAAGACCTCCGAGACACCGCGTCGCAGGTCTGCCTGGCGTACGGCTGCTTCGACCGCGGCCCGTTGCAGGCTGTTGAGCGCTTGGCCGACCTGGCCGACTTCGTCCTTGTCGTACTCGAGACGCGGGGCTTCGGTCTCCACGTCGACCTCTTCTCCCGCCGCGAGGCGGCGCATCACGCTCGGCAGCCGTACACCGGAGACCTCATGGGCCTGCTTGCGCAGCCGGCTCAGGTCGCGGATGAGTTCCCGGCCGATCCGGACGGACACCACCAGGGACACCAGCAGGCCACCGATGCCGAGCGCGGCGGCGATACCGTCCTTGGCTATCACCTTGAACGCGGCGGGCTTGGCCCGGTCCTGGAATTTCTGGCGGGCGTCCGCGCCCATCGTGTGGAGGCGGTCCAGGGTCCGGCCGGCGTCCGCGGTCCAGCGGGACGCCGAACCGGTGAGGGTGGTGCTCCCGGCGTCCTTGGTGGCCACCGTGTTCTCCGCGGTGCGCACCGCGAGGGTGGCAGGTCCGCTCCAGTAGCCGGTGAACGCGTCGCGTTCCCGCCGGGGCAGGGCGGGCAGGCTGTCCGCGTAGTACACCGTGCGGGCGGTGACCAGGTCCGATATGTCGCGGACGTCATGCGGGTCGAACCGTCCTGCGGTGAGCGCGGAGCCGAGGAGCGCGTCCTCGCGGGAGAGCGCTTCGCGGGCCCGCTCGACCCCGATGAGCGCCCTTTCCTGCTGGTCCAGGGCGGAGTTCTGCAGGGCGGGCAGAACGAACAGGAAGTCGAGCGCCTGGTCGCACAGCCGGTTGTACTGGTCGTAGGCCTCGCGGCGGGTCACCTCGTGGTCACCGACGTTGCGACGCAGCGAACCGAGCCCGGCGAATCCGTCGAGTACGTTCCGCAGACGCTGTTCGGCGGCCGGGTCGAGCGCGGACCGGGAGTCGTCCTTCCCGGCGCTGTCGCGCAGCCCGGTGAGCGCCTGGTCGGTGACCGTGCGCTGCTTGCGCAGCTGGGCGGCAACGTCCGACGCTCCGGGGTCGACCAGGTGGCGCAGCGTCAGCGAGCGCTCCTTCTGAACCTCCTGAAGCGAGTCGGCAAGCGGATAACCCACGTTCTCGATCGCCGTTTCCGCGTGCATCAGTTGCAGCGCGTCGCGTCCCGTGAGGTAGACCGCGTAGGACCAGATCACCGTCAATGCGACAAGTGGGACCAACAACAGCGCCACGATCTTCCTGCGGATGGTCTTTCCGCGAAAGCGCATGGCCTCCCCCAGCTCAACCCCGTCCTGCGGGGTGGTGTTCGGTCAACAAACGGCGTGAGCCTACTACTGCCGCCCGGACAACTCGAAGAGACGTCCGGACTATTTTCGGCCGCCCTAACGGAGGTTGGTCCGCTCTTGTCGTGCTATCCCAGGAGATCATTGCCTCTGGTGCGGTGGAGGAACCCTGGCAGGACGGCACTTTCCGCTTCGCTGGGGATGGCTGGAATTATCCGTACGGCGCGAATCCTCGGGAATCGTTACGCGCAGTTGTTCGTCCTCTTCGCTGCGTGGGACGCGGCGTGGACGAGCGATGTGCGCGGCGCGGGAGAGGCTTGAACCAGCTCAAGCCGGGCATCCGTTGTGAAGTCGGACGGTGTCCAGGTGCGAAGGTCGAGGGTGAATCGGGTATGACCATCGAAACCGCAGAAGAAGCCAGCCCTTTGCGAACCTTGTGGGTCGAGGAGCCCGCGGTGCGGCGGCGGCTGCCGGACCCGGTCCGCAGCAGCGCGGTGCGTGCCGTACTCATCGTGTCCGTGACCCTGATCCAGGCGGTGACGGCCCTTCTTTGCACCTTCGCGGGCTCCTGGCTGGCTTTCCCCATGGTGCTGAGCAGCGTGGCCAGCACCGTGGTCGCGACCTGGGCCGTCCTGGATGTGTGGATCACCCGGCAGGTGTGGAACCAGCGCCACGGCGTGACCTCGGTGCCCAGCAGCACGGCGCGCCGGCTCCGCAAGGAACGGCGCACCGCGCGGCGGGACGCGCGTCGCCAGGAGCAGGACGCGGAGCGGATACGCCGGAGCGGCGGCCGGGGCCGGCTCTCGCCGCAGTCCTGAGCGGCTCTGCCGCGCAGCGGCCGTGTCACTCCGCGGCGGCCCGTTTGTACATCCGGGTCGCGCTGATCTCGCCGTGTACCGGTTCGCCGCCCGGCTCCTGCTGCGGAAGACCCGGCCGCAGATGCTCCTCGACGCTGATGTACTTCAGCCCCGCCCTGAGATCGGCATCGTTGCGCAGGCGGATCACCAGCGGGAATTCCGCGAGCGCCGTGGTGTCGAACAATCCTGTCGTATAAAGCAGTTGTACGCCCAAGGCGTCCGACACCGCCCGCTGGAGCTCCAGCAGGTAGGTGGCGTTCGCGCGGCCGATCGGGTTGTCCAGGAAGAGGGTGCCCGCATGCCGGTGCCGGTCACGGCCCCGGTCGTTGCTGCGCAGGGCTGCCATCGTGCAGTAGAGCGCGATGGCAGCGGTGAGCAGCTGACCGCCGGAGAAAACGTCGCCCATCTGCCCGACGGGGACCCGCTCGGCGCGGAGCACGGCGTCCGGTTTGAGGATCTCGACGGACACGCCCCGGGGTTCGAGCGCCGCGTGGACGCCCCGCAGCAGCAATGACATCCCGTCCCGGCGCAGGTCGGAGTTCTTCTTGAGCGCGGCGCGGGTCGCCTCGTCGATGACCTCGCCGAGCCGTTCGGCGAGGGTGGCCTGGTCGGGTTCGTCGAACCGGATCCGCAGGAACTCCTGCCCCGACCACTCGCCGAGTCCCTCGGGGAGTTGGGAGAGACGCTGGGCCGAGCGGAGCGTGGTGAGGGCGGACTCCACCAGACCGCGCAGCCGGTCGACGATCGAGTCGCGGTTGCGTTCCAGCTGGTCCAGCTCGTCGGTGAGCACCCGCAGCCTCGGTGCGAAAGCCGCCGACCAGGCCGCCGCGTGCTCGGGCAGCGCGGACGCGGGCAGTTCGCGGATCTGCTGGCGCGCCGGGGTGCGTACCTGTTCGTAGCGCGTCGCGTTGGCATGCCGTACGAGGATGTCGCTCGCCTCGCGCACCGCCGACTCGGCGGCGGAGAGCTCGCTTGCGCAACCGCGCAGTGACCGGCGGGCCTCCGCGGCGGACCGGCCGGCCTCCTCGAGACTGCCGGGGTAGGGCTCGGCGGCCCCCACGTCCGTACCCTCGTCGTCCTGGTGCGGCTCGCGGAGCAGATCGCGCAGCAGCGCCGCGGCTTCGTCGAAGCCGCCTGCGGCATCCTCCGAGGCGCGGTGGGCCCGCAGCAATTCCGCGTGGGCGACGCGGGCGGTCTCCAGCGCGCCGGTCAGTGCGGCGACTTCGGCAGTGGCACCGCGCAGCAGTGCCTGGGCGGACTCCACGTCTGCCGGTACGAGCTCCCCGGGCAGCTCGGTGTGGGTGTCCGCCCCGTCGGCGGGTGCCAGACGCTCGGCCTCACCGCGCAGCCGGCCGAGCTGTTCACTGGCCGCCGAGGCCCGCGACTCCAGCATCTGCACCAGGGATTCGGCGCGGGCGACGGCTGCCTGCCGGGACGGGCCATCGGCGCCGTCGGTGGATTCGAGGAGTTGGGCCGCGCGGGTGCGGACCTTGTTGCTGAGGCGGTCGAGCTCGGCGAGCGCTGCGCTCTCGTCGCTTTCCGCCCTGGCCTGCTCGGCGCGCAGATCGGCCCCCACGCCCACCTTTTCGTACAGCTGGGAGGCTGCGCGGTAGGCCTCCCGGAGGGTGGGCAACGGCGGCCGCGGTGCGGCGGTGTCCGGCGGGGTGAGGTCCTCCGGCACACCGGCGATCTCAGCCCGCTCTGCGCGCAGGGCGCGGGCGGTGCGGTGCGCGTCATCGGCGGCCCGCTGAGCGGCCCTGCGGTCCTCGTCCGCGGCTCGGGCCCGCTCCAGAAAGGTGGCGGCGCGGGATTCGGACTCGGCTGCTTCATCGGCGAGTTCGCGCAGGGTGGTCTGGTGACCTGCCCGTTCGCGGAGTCGGAAGGCCAGCCCGGCGAGCGCGTCGGCCACCCGGCGGGCACGCTGCGCGGTGTCCTGCCGGTCGTCCCTGGTGCGGGCCGCGTCGGCGGCTGCCTCGTCCGCCTCAGCCCTGACCGAACGCGCCTCTTCCAGCGCGGCTTCGGCAGCCGCGGCGGCCTCCTTCGCCTGGCCGGCCGCAACGGCCAGCTCGGCCAGCATGCCGGGTGGGCAGTCCGTCCGCCAGGAGCCGAGCCGGGCGGCGAGCGCGCGATCGTCGCCGAGCCGGGCGGCGAGCCTGCGGATCTCCTCGTCGCGGTCGGCGGCCCGGGAGCGCAACGCCTGGCGTTCCTCGTCGGCGGCGTGCTCGTCATGCATGGCCGGATTCGGTGGCACGAGGAAGACATCGCCTCCCGCAGCGGCCGGGCCCGCGCCCGGTACCGGCGCGAGCAGTGCGGCCGTGGTGCCCACGGCGACAGCGGAGCGCGGCAGCAGCGCCGCGCCGCTGAGCACCTCGCGGGCCCTGGCGTGCGCGGCCGGGTCGGTGATGACCACGCCGTCGACCAGCTCGGGGCGGGCGGCCAGCACCGCCGCGTGGTCGACCGGGTCGACGGCCTGGGCGAGATAGCGCCAGCCGGGCAGCGCGGGGATGCCGTGTTCGCCGAGGAACTCGACGGTGGCCAGCACGTCGGGTCCCGGAGGCAGCAGCCCGCCGTCACCGAGCGCGCCGAGGATACGGGCGTCGTCGGCGGCCGCGGTGCGCAGTTCGAAGAGCCGGCGCTCGGCTGCTGTGACCCCCTGGTCGAGCAGGGCGTGCAGTTCTTCGGCGGTGCGGTCGAGGTCCTCGGCGGTGAGCGGCCGGTCCGTACGCGCCGGGGTGCGGTCCGCGCCCGGGGGGTCCGGCGCCTCAGCCGCTGCGGTGCCTGCCCTGGCCGCCGCGTTCGCCGGGTCGGCGGTGTCCCGGCCCGGGTCGTGCTGCCGGGCCATCGGTGCGCCGCCACTGCGGGGCTGCGGCAGCTCCGCGATGACCGCCGGGAGACTCAGCAGTTCGGCGAGACGGGTCTCGGCCGCGATGGATTGCGCGGTGCGCAGTTCGGCGTCGTACGCGCTCTGTGCGGCGCCGGCGGCGTCCGCTGCGCGGGCCGCCGCCAGCTCCGCTCGGCTCTCGGTCGCGGCCGCCTGCCTGGCCCGGTCCGCGGTGGTGCCGGCTGCCTCTCGCGCTGCTTCCCAAGCGGCAGCCGCCGTCTTCTCGGCGTCGCTCGCCGCCAGCGCGGCCCTGGCCGGGTCCGCGTCGGGTGCGGTGTCGTCCAGCCAGCCGGCCCGCACGGCTTCGGCGGTCTCCTGCTCGACCTCGGCGAGGCGCTGGCGCAGATGTCCGGCCTCGCTGCGGGCGCGCTGGGCGTCGGTCGCCGCGGCGGTGGCGTCCCGGTGCGCGGCCTCGCCGGCCTCCTGGAGGGCTGCTGCTCGCGCCTCCTCCTCGCCGGCCACCTGCTCGCCCGCTTCGGCTGCCGTGTGCAGTGCCCGTACGAGCTCGGCCGCCGCGGTGGCCCGCGCGGCCAGGGCCGGCGCGGCGTCCCGCTCGGCATCCCGGATGGCCGCCGCGACGCGCGCCGAGCGGTCGGCCGCGGCGCGGTGCCGCAGTACGGCCTCGGCGGCCTGCCAGGCGGAGTGGAGGGTACGGGCTTCGGCCAGCTCCTTGCGCTGTGCGGCGGCGGACTTCTCCGCGACGGTGAGCGCCAGTGAGGCGTGCCGGTAGGCCAGTTCGGCTGCGATCAGGGCGCTGCGGCCTCTCGCGTTGTCGGCCTCGGTCACCTGGTGCGCGGCCGATGTGACCTGCTGGGCGAGGTCCGCGGCGCGGCGGCGCTCATCCGCTGCGCGGGCGGAGAGCCTGCGGGCGAGGGTACGGGTGCGGCGTTCGGCGCCGGTGTGGATGTCCCTGGACCTCGCGCGCGCCGCGGCGGCTTCGACGATACGGCCGAGCAGGTCGACGGAGCCCGCGGTGAAGTCACGCTCCGCGGTGAGTTCGGCGCGGCGGCCGAGTTTACTGCCGAAGCTGCCGACCAGGTCCGCGAGTCCGTCCGTGTCCCGGGTGTCGGTGACGGCGCGCAGCAGCAGATCGGTGAAGTCGGAGTCCTTCTTCACCGCGAAGAGGCCGGCCGCCTCACCCTCGTCGGCGTTCATCTCCCGCTGGTAGCGGAAGAGTTCCGGGTCGAGCCCGAGGTCACCGAGGTGTTCGTTCCAGCGGTCGTGGATCTCCTCCCACTGCACGTCGAGGTGGGGGTAGGCCTTGCCCGCCTCGGTGAGCGCGTCGCGGAAACCCTTCATGGTGCGGCGACGTCCGCGAGCGCCGGACGCGCCCTCCACCGGGGGGCGTACCGCGGTGGATTCGGCTACCGGCAGGGAGTCGAGGCTGAGACCGGGGCCGGGCCGGAAGGAATACCAGGCCTCGGCGAACTTCCGCGGGTCGTGGGAGACCTGACGCCCCCGCCACTCGCTGGCCTTGCCGACCACCACCAGTTCCCCGGTCAGGGTGTGCTGCCATTCCAGGGCGACATGGCCGCAGTCGTCGGCGAGCAGGAACTTGCGCAGCACCCCGGAGCTCGCGCCGCCCAGCGTGTTGCGGTGGCCGGGCAGCATCACGGAGAAGATCAGCTTGAGCAGGACCGACTTTCCGCCACCGTTCTCCAGGAAGAGGACGCCTGCCGGCGCCGGACGGCGGGGCGGGCCGACCTGTTCGTCCTGGAAGAACTCCGCTTGTGCGGGGGCCGGGTGGGGCACCGTGTCCCCCACGCCCCGCAGGTCGAGCACGGTGTCGGCGTAGCGCGCACCGGCAGGTCCGATGGAGTAGAGGCGGACCCGGGACAGCTCGTACATGGCGGCGGACTCTCGTCGTGGTGGGTACATCAGGCGGTGTGTCTCAGGGCGTACGCCTCAGGCGGTGTGCCTCAAGCGGTGTGGAACGGCAGGCCGGCGTCGGCGGAAAGGTGGAGGTCGTCCGCCTCGGTCGGGGCGACCAGCGTCGCGGCGCCGTCCGTCACCGGTACGACGCCGAGCTCGAGCAGCTCGGCCATCGCGGCGCTGCCCGCCATGTCGCGGACCTGGAGCTGATACCGCGCGGTGGTGCGGTACGAGCCTCCGGCGTCATCCCCGGTGCGCTGCAGGAAGCCCGAATCGGTGAGGAAGACGACGGCCTTGGCCACGATTCCGGTGGTGGAACCGGCCAGCCGCCGGGCGTCCTTGGTGGCGCCCGTCGAACTGCGCCTGGCGTAGATCCGCCAAGCCGCTTCCAGCCCCGGCGCCCCGGTGGCCGGGTCGCTGTTCTCGCCCTGCTCCTCGGCTCGTTCGCCGAGTCTGCGGCACGCCTGGCGGACGAAGGTGTCGACACCGTTGACCGTGATCCGCCCGATGTAGCCGTCGTCGGCGAGGTCTTCCGGGCGGGGGAAGGCCAGGGCGGCGACGGCCAGATGGGCCAGACCGTGCAGGAAGCGGTCGGCCGAGTCGGCCGACGCACGCCGGGCGTAGTCGCCCATCCGCACGGCGAAAACCGAGTCCTCCCCGGCGGTGACCGCCATGCCCGCCCGGGTCGACACCTCCAGGACGACCAGCCCGAGGCCGGTGGCGACCGCGTCGGCGAGCCGGGCGAAGGCGGGCGCCTCGCGGTATCTGCGGAGCAGTTCGGCGTACTCGGCGTCTCTGGCGGGCAGCAGTTTGGGCTGCAGACCGAAGGCGACGAGCCGCGCGGCGTCGGCGGCGTCGGCCGGGGTGACCGCGGACGCTGCCGCGCTTCCCGGCGTCGCCGGCGCGTCGGTGCGGTCCGGTTCGCTCCACGCGGCCTGCTCGGCGTGGGTCTCGCTCACGGCTGGTGCTCCTCGGTCGGGTCCGTCGGTGTTGCGTGCGGTGCGGTCCGCCGGCCGGAGCTCATGTCGTCTCCGTACGGCCCGCGGCCATGCCGGCCGTGTCGAGCAGCGCCGTCCCGACGATCAGGTCGGCGCCACCGAATTCCGGGTCGTCGAGTTCGGTGCCGTCGTCGACGGCGAACAGCAGGCGCTGTTCGCCCTGCCGGTAGGCGGTGCCGACGGGCGGACTGGCCGCATGAAAGGCCAGCAGGGCGACCAGGTACGGCAGTTCGGGATCGCTGCGCCGGGCGTCGGCAAGCAGGCCGGAGAGTCTGCGCGGGGCGTCGTGCTCCAGGTCGAGCAGTTGCATCGCGCCGGTCAACTGCGCCTCGCTGAAACGGCTGTCGTCAGGCGTGGCGATGAGATCGGGTTCGGGCATCTCGGCGCCGAGATGCTCACGCTCGGCGGGCGGGCTCAGCAGGACGTCGACCAGGTCGCCGACCCTTACCGCGACGGGGGTACGCGGGCCGGTACCGCGTGCGAAGAACGCGTCGGTGACCCGGATGGCCTGCTCCAGCGGCAGCGGCAGCACGGGGGCGACGAGTTGGCCGTACAGATCGAGGCCTGCTCCTGCCGTCGGGGTCGCGAAGGCCTGCCGGTCCTGCTCGGCGCGGAAGAGCGGCCCTGCCTCGAGAAGGCGGGACTGGAGCTGGGTGTGCCGGCGGATGCAGTCCTTGACGATGTCGACGAGTTCGGCGGCTCGCCGCTTGTGCTCCGGCTCCTCCGTCTCGTCCCTGGCCCGGCGGATGTTGGTGAGGATCGCGTTCTCGTGGCGGTAGCGGTCGGCGACGTGGTCGAGCGCCTCGTCGATCATGTCGGGGACGGCTTCCAGCCAGTCGACGGCCCGGACGTTGCGCCGGGTGGCCTCCAGCGTCCGGCGCAGTGTCTCCGCGTACTGCACGGTCCGGTACCTGGCCTGCTCGGCGGCGTGCTGGGCGTCGGCGAGACGGCCGCGGTTGATGAGCACCTCGAGCTTCACCTCGGCGGCGATCTGTGCGCTGGTGACGTCCGTGTCAAGTGCGCCCACCAGCACGTTCACCGCCTCGTCGGTGGTGCGGAGGTAGACGCTCCCGCCGTAACCGGGCACTTCCTCGACGAGCTTGAAGTCGTAGTCCCTGCGGACATAGGCACCGTCCGGTCCGAACGTGCCGTACACGGCGCGAAATCCCCGGTCGACGCTGCCGACGTTGATCAGGTTCTCCAGCACCCAGCGGGCCACCCGTTCGTGCTCCGCCGCATGGCGCCCGGGGGCCTGGGCGGCGACCCGGGGCAGCAGTCTTGCCACTATCTGGTCGTGATCGGCTCCGGTGTCGAAGTCCATGTTGAGCGTGACCAGGTCGATCGCGGCGAGCGCGACCTCCGCCATGGCGTAGACCGTGTACTCACCCGCCAGATTCGCCTTGCGCACATCGAGGTCGTGCAGCGGGGCGGTGCAGGCGAGCGCGCGCAGGCGGCGCGCCAGTCCTTCGTCGGCGGCCGGGCCCGGCGCAGGCCGTGGCCCCGCGCTGAGCTGGGGCGGAACGAATTCCGACGAGGCAGGCGAAGTCACGCTGCACAGATTAGGTCCTCGCACTGACACCGGTCGAAACGGCGCGGACGGTACGGCTGTGCCACCGCGGCGCGGGGTTCACCGGCGCCGCTCAGTGGGCGGTCCCCTCGGTGCCGATCCTGCTGCGGACGGCGGTCTGCACCTCGGCCTCCTCTGCGGGGTCCGCGGCCAGCCTGCGCAGTCGGTCGACCACCCGGACGTCACCGGTCTCGGCGTGCAGTGCGGCCACCTCTCTGGTGGTCTCCTCGCAGTCCCAGAGGCACTCGACGGCGAATCCGGCGCCGAAGGAGGGGTCGGTGGCCGCGAGCGCGCGCGCCGCGCTGCCCCGCAGATGGGACGAGGTGGTCTCGCGGTACACATGGCGCAGTACGGGCGCCGCGCAGGCGATACCGAGCCGGCCGGCCCCGTCGACCAGCGTCCACAGCAGCCGGGCGTCGGGCCCTTCGGACCGTACGGTCTCGCGCAGCGCACCGAGCACCAGATGGGCGTCCTGCGCCCCACCCCGGCAGGCGAGCACTCCGGCGGCGGACGCGCCCAGCGCGTCGGGCCGCTGCGCCCAGCTCCGCGCGCGGTCCACCGCTTCCTCGCCGCACATCCGCTCGAACGCGGCGATGGCGGCTTCGGAGACGGTGCGCGCCGGGCCGGCCGCTGCCGCTTCGATCAGGTCGAGTACCGCGGGGTCCCGCGCCTCGGCGAGATAGTGCAGTGCGGCCCCCCGGGCGCCGTCGGTGCCGTTGCGGGCAGCCTCGGTGATCGCCGCGCGGTCCTGCGGGCCCGCCACGGCGGTGAGGCAGCGGGCGGCCGGCACGTGCAGTTCCCTGCCGCGCTCCAGTCCCTGCTGTGCCCAGTCGAAGACGGCCTGGACGCTCCAGCCCGGTCGCGGGCCCGTCGGGCGCATCTGTCGTTGCCAGCGGTCGAAGGAGCCCCGTTCGCCGGCCGCCCTCACCCGGGCTCCGACGGATTCCCGCGGATCCTCGGCCCACAGTCGCCAGGGCCGGGGCTCGTAGGCATCGCGCACGGACACGGCCAGCTCTGCCTCACCCTCCGCGGTGGCGGGGAACCGGCTGAGCACAGGCACGGCGAGCGAGCGAAGCCCGGCGTCGTCGTCCCGCAGGGCGAGTTCGTCCAGCGCCCACGCCCAGTTGGCGCCGCTCGCCGCGTATCGCCGGAGCAGAGCGAGCGCGTCGCGCCTGTCGTACGCGGCGAGGTGCCCCAGCACGGCGAGGGCCAAGCCGGTCCTGGTGTCCTCGGTGATGATGTGGTCCTCGGCGGAGAAGAGGTGCTGCTCGATCTCGTCAAGACCACCGTCGAGATCGAGACAGAGGCGCGCGTAGTACAGCGAACGGTTCTCGACCTGCCAGTCGTGGCGAGGATCACTCAGTACGCAGTGGTTCAACGCCGCCAGCGCCTCGGAGCGCGGTGCGGCGAGCGCATGCAGCGTGCCGTCACCCCGGCCCCTCTGGAGGAGGCCGAGCAACGTGCCGCTCGGCGCTATGACTGGATCGATCATGGAAGAAGCCTCACATCAAGCTGTCGACGCAACCGGGAAACGGGGATTACCTGGCCGCGCAGCAACATGTCCGGCCGCCCGCTGTCCTCTGCTTGATGCAGTCCATCTTCCTCTGCCTCTCGTCGGTGGCCCGAATCGGACCCGCGACGTCATGATGACCCACCCATTTCGCCACCGCGACCACATTTACGACGGACCGGTTCAGCCGGCGCTGAACAGCTCCACCAGTTCCGTCTTCCCGAACATCCGGGCGGTATCCAGCGCGGACGGCGTACCGGCCGCCGGGTCCGCGCCGCCGGCCAGCAGCGCGCGGATCACCGCTTCCTCTCCCTTGAAGACGGCTCCGGCCAGCGGGGTCTGTCCGTGGTCGTTGGCGCGGTCGGCGTCGGCGCCCCGTGCGATCAGTGCCTGCACCGCCTCCGCGTGACCGTGATACGCGGCGAGCATCACCAGGGTGTCGCCCCGGTCGTTGGTGAGATTCGCCGGCACTCCGGCGTCCACATACGCGGCGAGCTGCCCGGCCTCTCCCTGCCGGGCGAGATCGAAGACCTTCGTAGCCAGCTCGACCACTTCGGGATCGGGGGCTCCGCTCATCGCGCGCACCGCCTTTCACAGCGTTGACCTCGGGGTACGGCAGGGCAGCCGTACGGGTGATTCGACAGCGTACTGCCCGGCGTCGGACATGCCCCGGCCCGGCTGCGGCAAGGATCACCTGAAGCGCGGACACCCGGTGCGCCGGCCTGGCAGGAGCGGTCCCAGGGTGCCTTTTGTAGGCCGGTCCAGTGAAAAAGACGACAAATAACCCGATTGCCGCTTTTAACCGGCAGATACTTTCGGTGATGCTGGAAGGACTCATGGTGACTGTCCCCCTCAATCAGGAGACCCTCATGATCCTGTCCATGTCAGGCGTCGTACTGCTCGCAATCATCGTCTTCCTCTTCTTCAGGAAAGGCGGGCTCAAGGCATCACACGGAATCGTCTGTGCGCTCTTCGGCTTCTTCCTCGCGGGCACCGCCATCGCCCCGAGCATCACGGCCGGCAGTGCCAGCCTCGCCAGCCTGCTGGGCGGGATCAAGTTCTGACCCTCAGCACCCCGCTCCCCCGACCCAGGAGACCGATGTGGCCCGGCGACCGCTTCCTCGCATTCTGAGCAGCAGCAGCGCACCGATCATCCGCAGCCGCGAGATCGCCAGGACGGCCGCCGACAGTGCCACCGATGTCCTTCATCCGCTGATCACGGTCGGCCGGGGCCTGCGAAGGCTGGCCTCGGCCACCGGGCGGCGGTGGGCCGCGATGCCCAGGGACCGGCGCGGTCCCGCGCTGGTCTTCGTCGCGGCCTGTGTCCTGGTGGTCGCGCTCATCCCGTACGGGCCGCTGCTCGCCCTGATCACGGTGATGGCCGCGGCCGCCTGGAAGGGCCACGAGCGGGCGGAGGTGCGGACCGGGCCCGACGAAGCCGAGACGGCCCGGCTACAGGCTCTTTACGAGGCTCTCGTGCCGTGTTTCTCGCTCCCCGAGGACCCGGCTCCGCTCTTCGCCCACGGCGGCGAGTGGGACCAGGCCTTCAGTGACTTCGCGTTCGACGAGAACGGGCGGCTCACCGAGCTGCGGGTGACGTATCCCGCGTACTTCGCGGACGGCGAACCCGCGTCCCGCGCCCGCGTCGAACAACTGCTGCATGCCAAGTCCGGCCGCGGCCGCGAGTATCTCTTCGACTGGGACGAGGAAGGCAACCGGCTCACGATGAGCGTGCTGCCCGCGCTGTCCACCTCGATCGCGGCCCAGTCCTTCGTCACCGCTCCCGGCGAGACCGTCCTCGGCTTCACCGACGCCGACGCGGTGCAGCGCACCGTCCCGGTCCAGGAGGGGGAGGAAACCCACGACGCGCCTCCGGTCGTCTGGCGTACCGGAGCACGCTCCACGGAGCCGCACCTGCTCGTCGTCGGTGAACCGGGCAGCGGAATCACCACGCTGTTGCGCTCGCTCGCACTCCAGACCCTGCAGTACGGCGATGTGGTGATCGTCGAGGGCGGCGGGATCGGCGAGTACGCGTGTCTGTCCGGACGGCCGGGGGTGCTGGCCGTCGAGTGCGGGCTGTCCGGCGCGCTGGCCACGCTGGAATGGGCCGCGCACGAAACCGAACGGCGGCTGACCGCCGCGGACCGGGCCAGGCAGTCCGGGCATCCCACGCCCGACGACATCCGGCGCCCGCTGTGGATCCTGCTCGACCGGCCCAGTGCGTTCGGGCATCTGGCCGCAGCCGCCGGCCGCACCGACCCGCAGGAACTGCTGCAGGTGCCGCTGCGGCACGGCAGAGCGGCCAACGTCACGGTCGTGGTGGCCGAACAGTTCGACTCGGTGGACGCTGTCAGCGAGACCGTGGCCCGTCACACCCGGGCCCGTGTCGTCCTCGGACCGGCCAGCCACCAGCAGATCGAGGTCCTGCTCGGCGCCCCACCGCGTACCACGCCCACTCCCGGCACCCCGCCGGGCAGGGGGTACGCACGGCTCGGGTCAGGCCCCGTGCTCAGGATCCAGGTGCCGGCCACCCCTGACCCGTACGACGAAGAAGCCAGCGAGGCGCACCGCCGGGCCGTGCTGGATCTTCTCCCGGGGAGTCCGGGAGAAGGGGCAGCGCCGGCTCCGCTCCCGGCCTCCCTCCAGAAGACGCCGGGTCCCGCGGACGCCGTATCGGAGGCGGTCGAAGCCCCGCCCGCCCGCGCCGGGACCGTGCACGATCCGGTGGCCGCCGAGAGCTGAGTGAACGGGGTGTCCGCTCTCTCGGGCCGCACCCCGGGCGACACGGCACCCTCAAGCGACAAAGCTGCGCGGGGCTTCCGCGGCGCTGCTCGCACCGCTCTCCACCAGCCTGGCCGCGGCGGCCAGTCGCTGCGCCGCCTCGTCCGCGACCGGGCCACCGACAGTGAACGGCAGGCGCACATACCCTTCGAACGCGCCGTCGACCCCGAAGCGCGGCCCCGACGGCACCCGGACACCGACCCGTTCGCCCACCTCGGCCAGCCGGGACCCCGAGAGGCCCCCGGTCCGCACCCAGAGGGTCAGTCCGCCGTGCGGAACCTCGAACTCCCAGCTGGGCACTTCACGGCGGACCGCGGTGACCAGCGCGTCACGGTTCTCGCGGGCCTGGGCGCACCGGATGGCGACGGCCTTCTCCCATCCCCCGGTGCTCATCAGCCAGTTGACCGCGAGTTGTTCGAGCACCGGGGTGCCGAGGTCGGCATAGGCGCGCGCCGCAACGAGGCTGCGGATGACGTCCGGGGCCGCCCGCACCCAGCCGATCCGCATGCCGGCCCAGAAGGCCTTGCTCGCCGAGCCGACGGTCAGCACCGTGCTGCCCGCGGGGTCGAAGGCGCAGACCGGACGCGGCATCTCCGTGGCCGGGTCGAGGATCAGTTCGGACATGGTTTCGTCGACGACCAGCACCGTCCCGGCCGAGCGTGCGGCGTCCACCAGCCCGCGTCGCTGGTCCTCGTCGGCCAGCGCCCCGGTGGGATTGTGGAAGTCCGCGACGACGTAGGCGAGCCGCGGAGCCGCGTCCCGCAGCACGTGCCGCCACCGGCCGAGATCCCAGCTGCCGAGCCCTTCGGCCATCGCCACCGGCACCAGCCGGGCGCCCGCCTCCCGCATCAGCTGCAGGATGTTGGCGTACGAGGGTGACTCGACGGCGATCCGCTCGCCGCGGCCGGCGAAGAGGTGGCAGATGGCGTCCATGGCCCCCATCGCTCCGGTGGTGACCATGATCTGCTCCGGCATCGTCGGGATGCCGCGCTGGCTGTAGCGGTCCGCGAGCATCTGCCGCAGCGCGGGCAGGCCGGCCGGGTAGTCGCCGTGGGTGTGGGCGTAGGGCGCCAGTTCTTCCAGCGCCCCCTGTACCGCCCGGGTCAGCCACGGTTCCGGCGCGGGCAGCGCGGCGGTGCCGAGGTCGATCACCGATCCCAGGGCCTCGGGCGGCAGCGGTTCCAATCCGCGGGCGGGCAGCGGGTTGCCCGCGGGCACCGCGGTCCAGCTGCCGGCTCCCCGGCGTGACTCGAGGAACCCCTCGGCGCGCAGTGCCTCGTACGCGGCGGCCACCGTGGTGCGGCTCACCGACAGCGCGACCGCCAGTTCGCGCTCGGCGGGCAGCCGCGCGGCGACCGGCACCCGGCCTTCGAGGACCAGCAGCCGGACACCGTCGGCCAGCGCCCGGTAAGCGGGGGGCTTACGAGTGCCCGGTCCGGCGGGCCGGGAATGCTGGCCGCTGAGCTGACGGGCGAGCTGAGCCGCTCCGACCGCTGAAGTCCACTGCGCCATGAAACAAGTCCACCCATCCTCGATTGGCCCTGGTTGTCACACGATCACCGGCCACAGAGTGTCATGCATCAGTCCACTGGCGCCAGTCCACTTGCTACCGCGGAGGCCGCATTGCCGAAAGAGCTCATCCACCGATTGCTTCAGCTGTATGTCGGCCTGGTGCTGTACGGAGTCAGCTCCGCCCTGCTGGTGCGCGCCGGACTGGGGCTGGAGCCGTGGGGAGTCCTGCACCAGGGCCTGGCCGCGCTGACCGGGCTGACGATCGGCACCGTGTCCATCATCGTGGGAGCCGCCGTACTGCTGCTGTGGATCCCCCTGCGCCAGCGGCCGGGGCTCGGCACCGTCTCCAACGTCTTCGTGATCGGTATCGCCATGGACGCGACGCTCGGCCTGGTGGCCGATGCCCACGCGCTCGTCGCCCGCATACCGCTGATGGTCGCGGGGATACTGCTGAACGGCGCGGCAACCGGCCTCTACATCTCCGCCCGCCTCGGCCCCGGACCGCGGGACGGGCTGATGACCGCGCTGCACCGGATCACCGGTCGGCCCATCCGGTGGGTGCGTACCGCCATCGAGGTCGCGGTGGTCGCCGCCGGCTTCGCCCTCGGCGGCACCGTCGGCGTCGGCACGGTCGCCTATGCCCTGGCCATCGGACCGCTCGCACAGTTCTTCCTGCGGGTGTTCGGCAGCCCCGCGGAGAACGCCCGGCCCTCGGCCGCGGTCCCGGTACCCGAAGGCGCGATACTTCCCGAGTGACCCGAGCCATCCGTATGCGCCATCCCTTTCTGGACCACCCAGGTCCGATACCGTTCGCCCACCGCGGCGGCGCCGCCGACGGCATGGAGAACACCAGCGCCGCCTTCGCGCGAGCGGCCGATGCCGGGTACCGGTACTTCGAGACCGATGTGCACACCACGTCGGACGGCCGGCTCGTCGCTTTCCACGACGCGACGCTGGACCGGATGACGGATCTCCGGGGCCCGATCGCGGAACTTCCGTGGAGCGAGGTGCGCCGTGCCCGGACGGCGGCCCGCCGGCCGCTCCCGCTCTTCGACGAACTGCTCGACGCGTTTCCGGGAGCCCGCTGGAACATCGACGTCAAGGCGGAGTCCGTCCTCGTCCCGCTGATCGATCTGATCCGCCGGAGCGAGGCCTGGGACCGGGTGTGCGTCGGATCGTTCTCCGAGCGGCGGGTGGCCAGGGCGCAGGCTCTCGGCGGACCGCGTCTTGCCACCTCCTACGGCCTGAGCGGCGTCCTGGCACTGCGGCTGCGCTCGTACGGAATGCCTGCGGCGCTGCGCGGCAGCGCGGTCTGCGCCCAGGTCCCCGAGTTCCACGGCGGGGTCCGAGTCGTCGACCGGCGCTTCGTCCGGGCCGCGCACGCCCGTGGCCTGCAGGTGCATGTGTGGACGGTCAACGACCCCGTACGGATGGCGGCCCTGCTCGACCTGGGGGTGGATGGCATCATGACCGATCATCTCGAGTCACTGCGCACGGTCCTCACCGAGCGGGGGGCGTGGCACTGACGATCAGGGGGCGCGGTTGAGCGCGGGAGCGGTGGAGCGGACGACCGAGGCGGCCGACCGCAGACGCGAGCAGCATGGCTGGTATTTCTACGACTTCGCGTGCTCGGTCTACTCGACGAGTGTGCTCACCGTGTTTCTCGGTCCCTACCTGACCTCGGTGGCCAGGGCCGCGGCGGACACCGAAGGGTTCGTCCATCCGCTGGGTATCCCGCTGCGGGCCGGGTCGGTCTTCGCCTACACGGTTTCCGTCTCGGTCGTCGTCGCCGTGGTGGCCATGCCGCTGGTCGGCGCGGTCGCCGACCGGACGGGCCGCAAGAAGCCCCTGCTCGCCGTCTCCGCGTACCTCGGCGCGGCGGCCACCACCGGGATGTTCTTCCTGGACGGTCACCGCTACCTGCTGGGCGCGCTGCTGCTCATCGTGGCCAACTCCGCGCTGGCCGTCTCCATGGTCCTCTACAACGCCTACCTCCCGCAGATCGCGGAGCCCGACGAGCGGGACACGGTCTCCTCGCGCGGCTGGGCGTTCGGATACACCTCCGGCGCCGTCGTCCTGGTGCTCAATCTGGTGCTGTATACGGGACACGACAGCTTCGGGGTCTCGGAATCCACCGCCGTGCGGATCTGCCTCGCATCGGCCGGCGTGTGGTGGGGTGCCTTCACTCTCGTACCGCTGAGCCGGCTGCGGGACCGGCAGGTGGCCGGCGGGGGGCGCGGCACGGTCGGCGCGGGATGGCGGCAGCTTCTGGCGACCCTGCGGGACATGCGCCGATACCCGCTGACGCTCGGCTTCCTGCTGGCCTATCTGGTCTACAACGACGGTATTCAGACGGTGATCTCGCAGGCTTCTGTGTACGGCTCCGAGGAGCTGGGGCTCGGCCAGACCACCCTGATCACGGCCATTCTCCTGGTGCAGGTCCTGGCGGTGGCGGGCGCCCTGGGCATGGGAAGGCTCGCCCGGATGTATGGCGCGAAGCTGACCGTCCTCGGCTCGCTCGCCGTATGGGCGCTGATCCTCTGCATGGGATATTTCCTGCCGGCCAGGACTCCGGTCTGGTTCTATCTGCTGGCCGCGGCGATCGGTGTGGTGCTCGGGGGCAGCCAGGCGTTGTCGCGTTCGCTGTTCTCGCATCTGGTGCCGCGGGGCAAGGAGGCGGAGTACTTCTCCGCCTACGAGATGAGCGACCGCGGACTGAGCTGGCTGGGGCCGCTGGTCTTCGGGCTCACCTACCAGCTGAGCGGCAGTTACCGGCAGGCGATCATCTCGTTGGTGCTCTTCTTCGTGCTGGGATTCGCCCTGCTGGCCCGGGTCCCCGTGCGACGAGCCGTGGCAGCCGCCGGAAACACGGTGCCCGACCGGATTTAGGCGCTGAAGTGAAAGGCCGGTAGTGTACGCCTTTGGCTTACCAGGCGGACCGTTACTGCGTGATCACCAAATGAAAACGCTGGGTGACATCCCTAGTCAGATGTGACAAACAGGGCACTGGTGGGTACAACAAGGGGCGGCACGACGGAAGGCAGCGGCGCGCAGCGCCTCCACCAAGGTGCGGGAATCTTTACCGCCGACCGGACGTTGAACGGATGACGACGACAGCGACACCTGTCCTGTGGGCGACAAGCCCGGGAGGCACGATTCATGAGTGAGCGAGCTCTTCGCGGCACGCGCCTCGTGGTGACCAGCTACGAGACCGACCGCGGCATCGACCTGGCTCCGCGCCAGGCCGTGGAGTACGCATGCGAGAACGGACATCGTTTTGAGATGCCGTTCTCCGTGGAGGCGGACATTCCGCCAGAGTGGGAGTGCAAGGCCTGCGGCGCCCAAGCACTCCTGGTAGACGGGGACGGCCCTGAGGAGAAGAAGGGCAAGCCCGCGCGCACGCACTGGGACATGCTCATGGAGCGGCGCACACGCGAGGAGCTCGAGGAGGTGCTGGCCGAGAGGCTGGCCGTCCTTCGCTCCGGCGCCATGAACATTGCCGTGCATCCGCGGGACAGCCGCAAGTCCGCGTAACGCCCAGGCGTTCGCGTACGCACGAACAGCAGCCGCGGGCTGCGGCGCACTTCAGGTGCGCCGCAGCCCGCGGCTTTGCTGCGTGGCACCGCGGACCCGGAACGGCCCGGCGGTGCCACGGCCGCCCGGCGGTGCCACGGCGTGAGTGGCGGTGTCACGGCGTGAGTGGCCGTGTCACGGCGTGAGTGGCCGTGTCACGGCGTGAGTGGCGGGCGCGGGCCCTCGTCCCCGTGGGAATCGCGCGGCTCTGTCCGGTCGTCCTTGATGACCTCGCCCTGGACCACCTTGCCGTCCGGGCGCCGCATCCGGGCCTGCTGGAAGGCGTCGCCCAGGCTGCCCGGCGCTGCGCGGTTCATCCGGCGCTCCAGAGAGCGCTCCGTGTACCGGCTCAACAGCGACCGGACGGGTGGCACCAGACAGAGCAACCCCACCACGTCCGAGAGGAGACCGGGCAGCATGATCAGCAACCCGCCGAGCATCAGAAAACCGTTGCCGCTGCTCTCCCGGTCCCCCGCCGGCTGCTCCGTGTCGGACTCCGCACCCGGTTGCTGCTGCAGCGTCGCGGTCAGATTGCGAAAGGCTCGCCGCCCGGCCCGCTTGATGACGGCACCGCCCAGTACGGCGCCGCCGACCAACAGGACGAGCACCGTGAGCCCGCCGGCGACCTCCGCCACCAGAATCAGCAGCCAGATCTCGACCACCAGCCAGACGGCGATGCCGAGCGGGACAAGAGTGCGGGTGCGGGAACGCCTGGGAGCGGTCGGGGGCGGAGTGCCGGTTGTCATGTTCCCAGTGTGCCTGGCGACGCGCGAAGACGGCGTCAGCGGGCCGTCAGGAAGGCTTGCGGCCCAGCAACCGGTCGGCCCGCGATCCGAGGCCCCAGGCGGTCACCCGCCACAGTGCCTCGACGACGATGTCCCGGCTCATCTTCGAGTCGCCGATCTCCCGCTCCACGAAGGTGATCGGCACTTCGACGACGTGGCAGCCGGCCTCCACGGCACGGCGCGCGAGGTCCACCTGGAAGCAGTAACCCTGTGAGGAGACCTGGTCGAGGTCGAGCTCTTCGAGGGTCTCCTTGCGGAAGGCCCGGAAGCCGCCTGTGACATCACGGATCGGTACGTTGAGGAGCAGCCGCGAGTAGGTACTGCCGCCGCGCGACAGCATCTCCCGGTGCTTGGGCCAGTTGACGACTCGTCCACCCGGCATCCAGCGTGAGCCGAGCACCAGGTCGGCGCCCTTCAGCGCGGTGAGCAACCGCGGCAGTTCCTCGGGCTGATGCGAACCGTCGGCGTCCATCTCGACGAGCACGTCGTATCCGTGCTCGATGCCCCACCGGAAACCCGCCAGGTACGCGGCGCCGAGGCCTTCCTTGCCCTCGCGGTGCAGCACCTGCACCGCGGAGTCGTCGGCGGCGATCGTGTCTGCGATCTTCCCGGTGCCGTCCGGGCTGTTGTCGTCGGCGACGAGAATGTCCGCTTCGGGCACCGCGGCACGCAGCCGGGTGACGATCGGCTTGATGTTCTCGGCCTCGTTGTAGGTCGGAATGATGACCAAGGCCTTGCCGAGCGGTCCGAACTGCCGCTCACCGCCGTCGTTCACTGCTGCCCCTCACCTTGTCACTGCCGAACCATCACCCTATCGAGCGTGGGCGCCTTGCACCGCCGCCGAGCCCTGGTATGGCGCATGTTGCTGCCAGAAGCTTGTGGTGGAGGTGCCGTGGGCGTGCGGAAGGCGGCCCTGAGGGGTGCGAGAACTGCGGATCGGGGCCCGGTGTCCTTCGGGCCGACCTGGGGCCCGCTGGCTGCGGGTCGACCGAGGGCCGTTGTCTACTGAACGTCCGGGCCCCACCCGGGTCGCACCTTCCCCCGCGAGCTCCTGCGGAGCAGGGGGGACACCCTTCCGGCTGAAACCTCCCTCGCCCCCGAGGCGCGGGCGCTGAACCTGGCTCCCAGTGGTGGCGCACCATGGCGCGCCACCCCATGACCCAGCGGCGTTCGACGACTGCGTGGAGGTCTTCCGGTCGGACGTCCTGTGGTGGACTCGGCCGAACCTACCCGCCTCCGGCCGCTCCCTGTCAACACCCGTGTGAGCTGCACTGTTTCCATGAACCAGCAGGTCAGTGGGGAGGAGGCGCTCCAGATGGCAGACCTCCCGGCCTATCGATCGGGGGTACCGATTGTCCGGATGTCACTCGTTCGGCCGCTCGTCCGGCCTCGTGAAGACGGTCTGGCCGAACACCACCGTCCGCAGACAGACCGGGAGTTCGGCCCCCGGCGTGAGGTCCGGCAGCCCGGGTGTGCCGGAGCGCGGGTCGGTCGACCAGCGGGCGACCCGGTCGTCGGGGGCCTGGACCACCAGATCGGCGGTGCGCCAAACGGCGTAGTCGGCGGGCGCACCGGGAACCAGAGCACCGGCGTCGTCCCGGCCGATCGCCCGCCAGCCACCGCGGGTGTGGGCGGCGAAAGCGGCGCGCACCGAGACCCGGTGCTCGGGGGTGCGGTGGAATGCGGCCGCGCGCACGGTCGCCCAGGGGCCGAGTGCGGTCACCGGGCTGTCCGAGCCGAAGGCCAGTGGTACGCCGGCCCGCAGCAGGGCCGCGTACGGATTCAGCGTGCGGGCCCGCTCGGCGCCCAGGCGCTGCGCGTACATGCCGTCATCGCCGCCCCAGGCCGCGTCGAAGGCCGGCTGGACGGAGGCCGTCAGCCCCAGTTCGGCGAAGGCTGCGATGGTCTCCGGGGTGAGCATCTCGGCGTGCTCCACGCGGTGCCGTGCGGCGCGCACCCGGGGCAGGCCCAGCTTCTCGGCGGCGGCCCGCACGCCCTCGACGACCGCCGTGATCGCCGCGTCGCCGATGGCGTGGAAGCCGGCCTGGAGCCCTGCTTCGGTGCAGGCGGTGACGTGTGCGGCGATGCCTGCGGCGTCCAGGTGGGCGCTGCCGGTGTGCGCGTCGTCGGCGTACGGCTCGTGCAGACAGGCGGTGTGCGAGCCGAGTGAGCCGTCAACGAACAGGTCGCCCGCCGCCCCGATCGCGCCCAGCTCCGTGATGCGCCGCGCTTCCTTGGCGTCGCCGACGCGATCGGCCCAGTAACCGAAGACGCGCGGGCCCGGCTCCTCCGCGGCGAGCCGGAGCAGGCCGGTGAAGTCCTCCTCGTCGGAGATGTCGGGCCCACCGCACTCGTGCATCGCGCCGATCCCCAGGGATGCCGCCCGACGGCGGGCCGCACGCTGCGCCTCGGCGCGCTGGTGCGGGGTGATCGCCGCATGGGCAGCGGCGCGTACGGCGTGGTGCGCGGCGCCGGTGAGCGGGGCGTCGGAGTGGTATCCGGGGAGTGCGGTGATCCGCGGGACCATGTCGAGCAGCGCGGTGGAGGCGACGGCCGAGTGGACGTCGACCCGCGGCAGGTACACCGGGCGGCCACCCGTCGCTTCGTCGAGTTCGGTGCGGGACAGCGGCCGTTCCCCCGGCCAGGCCGACGCGTCCCAGCCGTGGCCGAGCAGCACCCGGTCGGCCGGGCGGGAGGCCGCGTGGACCCGGAGGAGGGCGAGCGCACCGGCGGGCGTCCGGGCCGGCGACAGATCGAGGCCGGTGAGTGAAAGGCCGGTCGACGTGGTGTGCACGTGTGCATCCGTGAACGCCGGGGTCACCAGTGCGCCTTCGAGGTCGATGACCTCGTCGACACCCTTGGCGAAGGCATCGGCGGCGCCCTCCGAACCCACCCACGCGACGTGCCCGCGTTCCACGACCATCGCGGTGGCGAACGGGTCGGCGGGGCTGTGGATGTCTCCACCGCGCAGCAGCACGGTGTGGGTGTCGGCCTGTGCGGCGGTGCTGTCGGTCATGGGAACAGTCTCCCGCCTGCCGGTGGGGGCTCCGCACACCGGGGCGGACGGTGCGCGACGGGCGTCCGCCGGGTGCTCCCCGGTGCGGGCCGGAGGACCGCTGCGACTGCCCGGGACGCTCCTAGGATCTCTCAGATCTCGGGCGGCCGCGCCTCGTACGGGGTGGACAGCACGACGGTCGTACGAGTGGAGACCCCGGCCAGCGAGCGGATCCTGGTCAGCAGGTTCTCCAGCGCCAGCGGCGTGGGCACCCGCACCTTGAGGATGTAGTTCTCGTCGCCCGCGACGCTGTGGCAGGCCTCGATCTCGGGGACTCCGGCGAGGCGTTCCGCGATGTCGTCGGGGGCGCTGGGGTCGAAGGGCTTCACCGAGATGAAGGCGGTGAGCGGCAGACCCACCGCCTCCGGGTCGACCACCGCGGCATAGCCCCGGATGACTCCGCGCTGTTCGAGCCGGCGTACCCGCTGATGCACCGCCGAGGTGGACAGGCCGGTGGCCTTGCCCAGGTCGGTGTAGCTCATCCGCCCGTCCTTGACGAGCAACTCCACGATGCGGCGATCCAGCTCCTCCATACGGATCAACCTATTGCCCAGTTCACTCCAGGCCCAGTCGAAGAGGGCTCCGAACGGGGCCTTCCCGGCTCATGTGATGAAGACCACAGGTCTGGAGCGGTATCCATGGGGAACGCGCGATTATCGCGGTGGCGGGACGGGAAGTGCTTGCTGTGGTCGAGACCACAGTCGCTGGTCGGCCCATCCGAGGGGGAGATTCTCCATGCAGAAACTCAAAAGCGTTGATTCCGTCGCGGCCGCCGAGCTCGCCGATGTGGAGGGCGAGCCTGATCACGGTGCTTACGACACGTGGGAGATGTACCGGGTGATCTGCCCGGACTGCGCTCAGCCGATCGCGCTGCTCGCCGACGAGGAACTGCTGCCCGAGCACGCTCTCTGCACCAGCCCGTGGAACCCGTTCGGTCTCACCGTGTGCGCCGGGACCGGCCGCGACGCGTCGGAGGCCGCGCCTGCCGATGAGAGCGTCGAGGCACAGCAGCAGGACACCGCATTGCTGTTGACGCTTCCTCAGGGGCTCGACTGGCGGAAGCAGCCCTTCTCCCACGTCGGAGGCCCCGGCTCGCGTCCGGTCAAGGCCGTACGGCGCGCCGCCTGAGCCGCCGGCCGTCGGAGCGTACGGCGCATGTGACGCCACCGGCGCACCGATGCCCGGGCGCCTGCCCGGGCGCCGGCGTCCGCGCGCCGGTGTCTGGGCGTATGCCGCGAACAGACGCCCGAGGTGGCGGGACGGTGACCCGGCGGCGCCGCCCGGCGTTGACCGGTCATGACTGTTCTGCACTACGGGACCGGGAGCGGGTCCGGACGCCGTCGGCTGATCGCCTGCGCACCGGAGGAATCGCTTCCGCGCTTTGCGGAAGCACCGATCTACCAGGCACTGATCCATCAGTGGGGCCGGGCGGGCAAGACCCTGCCGGGCCGTCGCGACCCGGAGTGGACACGGCTGACCGCGTCCACTGTCCGGGTCGGGCAGTTCAGTGCGATTCCGGACCCGCGAGGTGGCGGGCAATGACCATCCGCTGGATCTGATTGGTGCCCTCGACGATCTGCAGCACCTTCGCCTCCCGCATGAACCGCTCCACCGGGAAGTCCACGGTGTACCCGTACCCGCCGAGCACCTGGACGGCATCGGTGGTCACCCGCATCGCCGCATCCGTACAGAAGAGCTTGGCCATGGCGGCCTGCCGGGAGAAGGGACGCCCGGCGTCCCGCAGCCGTGCGGCGGCCAGGTAGAGGGCACGGCCCGCCTCGATCTGCGTGGCCATGTCGGCGAGCAGGAAGCGCAGCCCCTGGAAGTCCGCGATGGGACGGCCGAACTGCTGTCTCCCGGTGGCGTAGAGGACCGCCTCGTCCAGCGCCGCCTGGGCGACTCCGACGGCGCAGGCGGCGATACCGAGCCGACCGGAGTCGAGTGCGGACAGCGCGATGGCGAAGCCCTGGCCCTCCTCGCCGATCCGCCGTGCATCGGGCACCCGGACCTCGTCGAAGTGCAGCTGAGCGGTGGGGGAGCCGTTCATGCCCATCTTCTTCTCGGGCGACGCGGCGGTCAGCCCCGCGGCGTCCCCCGGCACCAGAAAGGCCGAGATGCCCCGGGCGCCCTCGCCACCGGTGCGGGCCAGGACGGTGTAGAAGTCGGCGACACCGCCGTGGGTGATCCAGGCTTTGGTGCCGGTGATCACCCAGTCCCCGCCGTCCCGTACGGCCTTGGTACGCAGCGACGCGGCGTCGGAACCCGAAGCGGGTTCGGAGAGGCAGTAGGCGCCGAGCAGTCCGCCGCCGAGCATGGCCGGGAGGTGTGTGGCCTGCTGCTCCTTGGTCCCGAAACGGGCGAGGGCATGACAGGCCAGGGAGTGCACGCTGACACCCAGACCGACCGTGAGCCGGGCGGCGGCCAGCTCTTCGAGAACCTGGAGATAGACCTCGTACGGCTGATCGCCGCCGCCGAACTCGGAGGCGTACGGAAGGCCCAGTAGCCCTGATTCGGAGAGCAGCGCGAAGACCTCACGCGGAAAGTGTCCGTTGTGTTCCTCGGCGGACGCGCCGGGCGTGATCTCCCGCTGGACGATGTCACGCACAAGCGCGATCAGGTCCCGGGACTCCTCGGTGGGCAGCTGACGGTCCACCACTTGCGGGGCGTGGTCGGGCATGGCGACGCTCTCCTCCCTGTCGGGCGCTGCGGCATGCGCGCAGCCAGGGTGTGGCAGCGCTGCCGGGTCTCGCCTCAGCCGATGCTGCCCGCCCGGATCGCGGAAGGGCCTGACCAGAGGCTGTGGCGGCTTGAGTATGCCCGATCGGCGGACTCCCGTCACGGGGGCCAGGGTCGCCGGCCCCGGCTCTCATGGTGCGGCTCGGACCGAGGGAGGCGGCGACGGGCATTCCGGTACCAGTTCGCCGATGGTGTCCAGGGTGTGACGGAGCATCCTGACCAGCATCGTCCGGACGGTCTCGCGGGCCAGCTCCGGGTGGTTCAGCCAGTCGAGGGTGACCCCCTCCACGCCGCTCAGCCAGCCGAGCAGGGCGAGCCTGGCCAGCAGGGGGATCTCGCGGTGACCATAGGCGCCCTCCGCGATGGTGGCGATGAGTTCCTCGCGTACCGCGTCGCGCAGCGCCTGCACCTGGGTGTCGAAGCCCACCCCACCCGTGACGATGGTGCGGAAGGCCGCCTGATGATGCTGCGCGTAGAGCAGGTAACCCTCGATGGTGCGGTGCACACGATCGGCCCCGGGCAGCTGGGTGTCGCTCGCCGCGCGGACGAGGAGTCCGGCCACCGAGTCCTCGACGACGGCGAAGTAGTAGCCGCGTTTGCTTTTGAAGTAGTAGTAGATGAGCCCTTTCGCGACCCCCGCGTGCCGGGCGATGTCGTCCATCGACAACGCGTCGTAGGAGGTGTCAGCGAACAGTTTCCGCCCGGTCGTAATCAGTTCTGCGCGACGAAGCTGCGATCGCTCGGTCGTCCGCTGTTGGCTGCTGTTCACCTTGAGCCGGTCCCCCACTGCCGCAGGATTCCGAAGTATGTCAGAACCACCGCACGGCGGACCTCCGCGTGGCGGGCCTCCCCCTGGGTGCGGATGCGGCTCCCGCGGCTGGGAGCGTGGTCACGCCGCGGGGGCCGTTCGCCGGTTCAGCGGATTCCGACGGCCGCCAGAGCACACCGCTGGGCGGGTGTCGGGTGGGCCGGCCAGTACACGTAACAGACGCCACCCGTTCCGGAGACCACCGCGCCGGACGCGTTGTGGCGCTTGGTGCGGAGCCAGATGGTCTCCCATTCGGCCCGCCGGTAGACACGCCGCACCGCATCGTCGTTGGGTGAGGCGGGGTCGTTGGCGATCACGTCGCCTTCGGCCGTGAAGCCGATCACCGTCATCAGATGCCCCGAGGTGCCGTATCCGGCGCCGGTCAGTTCCTCCTTGAGGAACGACTGGGACGTTATGGCCGGGATGCCCGCACGGATCAGGGTCTCCAGGTCAGCGAGCGAGGACAGCCGGGTGACAACGGAGCTCATGTCCTCATAGCTCGCCGCGTAGGCCGCGTTGAACGGCCAGTTGCCGCACCCTTCGTACTGGTAGTCGTAGGTGTAGCGTGCCGCTTGGCAGACCTCGGGATCCGGATAGGCGGGGTTCACCCAGGCGAGGTCCGCTGCGGTCGGCCCACGGCCCCAGTACTTGATGATCATCGAGGAGGAGGTGGGGCTGCACCACGCCTCGCCGCCACCGTCGTACTCGGGATACTGCCCGTCGTGGACGTCCTGCGAGAACCGCGGCACGCGCAGCTCCCGCGCGAGATGCGGCGAGGAAGCCGGCACGGTGAAACGGTCCGGGATGTCGGAGGCCATCGCACCGAGCCGCCAGACGGTGGGGGTGAGCCGGGTGCCCGGCCTGCGGTGGAGGGTCAGCCGGAGCCGGTAGGAGGTCAGCCGCAGCCCGCTCGCGGCGTCGTCGATGGAGAAGGTGTCGGTCCAGATGGAGCTCTTGCCGTCACTCTGGTCGTCGACCGAGGTGCGCCTGATGTCGGTGTCGCCGGACGCCCAGCGGCCCATCACGTACCAGGGGGTCGCGGTGCCGTCGGTGTAGGTGCCGCACAGTTCGACCTGGAGCCAGGTGCCCGCCGGGGTGTGCGCGTTCCACGAGGCGATGACCTCGGTGGCGGGGACGCGGGAGTGATGGACCGGAGAGGTCCAGGTGGCGTACTCCCAGGTGGCGGTCTTCCCGGTATGCGGATCGGTGTAGTCGGTGCGGCCGGCGGGGGTGTCGATCACCAGCCCGGGGCGCCGGCCGGCGATGGCTCCGGTGCCTGACGCGGCGCCGAAGCGCCAGTCGGTGTACGAGGTCCAGGAACTGTTGTCCACGAGCGGAGGTGCGGTCTTCTCGTTGGCCGCGGCCGGGACGGCCTCGCTGTCCGGCGCGGTCGGGGCGGCCGCGGACGCGGGCACGGCGGTGGCCGCGGCGGTGCCCGCAGCGGCCGCGAGTACGGCGGCGAGCACGGTTCTGCGCGGAGTTGAACTGGTCACTGTGGTGGACCCCCAGTCGAGTACGGATGGGGCGGCAGCTGCACGGCAGTGGAGCAACTATTGCGGCTACCGGCGCACTTCTGCCAGTGATTCCCCTCGCGTCTTGCCACCAATATTGGTATCGACCACTGGCGTGACCTGCGACGCGGCCATCAGCTCCTAGGCTGACCCCATGAAAGACCTTGATCGCCTGGCGGCTGCGGTCCGTGAACTGCCCGCCTCCTGCGGGCCCGTTCGACTGATCGCGGTCGACGGCCACGCGGGCTCGGGGAAGAGCACTTTCTCGGCCAAGCTGGCCGACGCGCTGAACGGAGCGCCTGTACTGCATCTGGACGACCTGGCCACCCATCAGGAGCCGTTCGACTGGACGGAGCGGCTGCGGTCCCAGGTGCTGTGCCCGTTCGCCCGGGGGGATGCCGCTCGGTACACGCCGTACGACTGGACCTTGCGCCGCTTCGGGCCGGCACGGACCCTGCACCCCGCTGACGTCGTCATTCTCGAGGGAGTGGGTGCCGGGCGCCGGGCGCTGCGCCCGCATCTCGCACGGCTGCTCTGGATGGACCGGGACGCCGAGGGGTCGTGGCAGCGCGGCCGTCACCGGGACGGCCCCGGGCTCAGGGACTTCTGGGACGGGTGGACCGCTGCGGAAACCCGGCACTTCGCCGAGGACCCTTCCCGGCCATTCGCGCACTTCCTGGTGTACGAGTTCCCCATGGGATATGAGGTGCTCCGGAACCCCTCAGTGACAGCGTGAGCGAGCCAATGCGTGACAGATCGTGACCGGCTCTCCGCGGGAGCCGGACCCGGCGGAAAACCTCCCTTCGAGTGCCTCAACTCCGCTTGACCCAGGGCCCGTACAGGTCTTACGTTCTCAATGTGCGGCTTTTCGGAGCTGACGCAGACGCGAAGCCCCCGGTTGTTCCCCCGTGACCGGGGGCTTCGTTCTGCTCATTTGTTCCTCGACCGGCCGCTCCGCCCCACTGAGCGATCACCCTCGGTCACCATCCGCAAGTGGCGCACACGTTGATCCACTCCCCCGGCGCTCTTCGGTAGAGGGCCGCTGCGCAGGTACGATGCCCTTCGGGCGGCACCGGCAATTCCCGTCCGCTGCACGGCGGTTCACAGGCCGCAGGGCGCTGAGCCCGGCGGCACGGTACGGGGACACGGTCTGTGGGGGACGTGATGGATTTCGGCATGCAGGGCACTGGGGCCCCGGCCGATCTCGCCTGGCTGCGCGGTGTGGACGCCTACACGATGGGCGCGTACCCGCAGGCCGAGGAGGAGTTCAGGACCGCGGTGCGGCTCGATCCCGGCATGGCTGACGGCTGGCTCGGGCTGCACGCTCTGCGGGTGGACACCACCACCGCGCTGTTACGGATGTTCCGCCACCGGGAACGGTTCGGCGAACAGCGCTCCCGGCTGAGACGTGCGCTCAACTCCTGGTACTGGCTGGGCTGGTGGGTGCAGCCGGTACTGGAGAGTCCGCGCGATCTGCTGCTGGCCCACGCCTCCCACTGGCTCGACGGCCGCCATGTGCCCGAGCTCGACCGGGCTCTCGCCGGACTGCCCCCGGTCGACACCGACCCCCAGGTGCGGTTCCTGCACGCCTGCCGCGCCTACCTCGCCAAGGACTGGGAGCGGCTGGTGCGCCACACCGCGACCCTGGTCAACGACCCGCTGCTGGGTATCGAGGCAGGTTTGTTCGGCGGAATGGCGCGGGTCCGTCTGGAGATGTACGGCCAGGCCGAGCCGCTGCTGTCCGCCGCGCTGATGCGCTGCCGCAGCGAGCAGCCGCAGCGCAAGGAGCTGCGCTACTGGCTGGCCCGTGCGCACGAGGGCACCGGACGCAGCGCGGCCGCCCTGCCGCTGTACCGGGCCGTCCACCGGGTCGATCCCGCGTTCATGGACACCTCGGCACGACTGGCGGCGATTTCCGAGGGGGACGGGTACGACGAGACCGCGGACTATGCGGCGGTCTCGCTGGCCGGCTGCGGCCAGGACACGGTGGACGGGCAGGCCGAGGGGACGCTCGTGGAGGGCGATCCGGTCGAGGGCCGGGAGCTGCGTCCCGGCAGCGACCCGCTCGTCGGTCCGGCGCCGACCGACCGGGCGCGCGACCGGGATGTCTTCCTCGCGGAGCCGTTCACCGCTGAACTTCCCACCGGTCCGACCGACCCCGAGCTGCTCGCCGAGGCGCTGGCCGAGCTGGAGCGCATGGTGGGCCTGGAGCCGGTGAAGCGTCAGGTCAAGGCCCTGTCGGCACAGCTCAACATGGCGCGTCTGCGGACCGGGGAGGGCCTGCCCGTGCAGCCCCCGAAGCGCCACTTCATCTTCTCGGGCCCCTCCGGCACCGGGAAGACGACCGTCGCCCGGATCCTGGGCCGGGTCTTCTACGCCCTGGGGCTGCTCGGCGGGGACCACCTGGTGGAGGCCCAGCGGGCGGACCTGGTGGGCGAGTTCCTCGGGCAGACCGCCGTCAAGGCGAACGAGCTGATCGACTCGGCGCTGGGCGGGGTGCTGTTCGTCGACGAGGCGTACAGCCTTTCCAACTCCGGCTACAGCAAGGGCGACGCCTACGGCGACGAGGCCCTGCAGGTACTGCTGAAACGCGCCGAGGACAACCGGGACCACCTGGTCGTCATCCTGGCCGGCTACCCCGAGGGTATGGACCGTCTCCTCGCCACCAACCCCGGGCTGTCCTCCCGCTTCACCACCCGGGTCGACTTCCCCAGCTACCGTCCGCTGGAACTCACCGCCATCGGCACGGTGCTCGCCACCGAGAACGGGGACGTCTGGGACGAGGAGTCGCTGGACGAGCTGCGCTCGATCGCCGGGCATGTGGTGGACCAGGGCTGGATCGATGAACTGGGCAATGGACGGTTCCTCCGCACGCTGTACGAGAAGAGCTGTGCGTACCGGGATTTGCGGCTGTCGGGGTACGCGGGGGTGCCCGATCGGAACGATCTGGCCACGTTGCGGTTGCCGGATCTCATGCAGGCGTACGGAGAGGTGCTGTCCGGGCGGGGGCCGGTGGGCCGGGGGTCCCAGGAGCCACCGGGGGTGTGAGGGGGCAAGGTGATCAGCCTGCCAGGGCCTGTTCGGCCTGTTCCAGGCGCGGGGCGGAGACCTGCCCCGCGACGTCCCGGTGGGCAGGGTCCCGTACCTCCCCGACCAGCATCTCCAGCACATCCTCCAGTGCCACGAGCCCCAGCACCTTGCCCGAGCCGTCCGCGGCCTGCGCCACATGGGTGGCAGCCCTGCGCATCACCGCCAGGGCCTCGTCCAGCGGAAGCTCCGCGCGCAGAGTGGTCATCGGGCGCCACACCTGCTGCGGCACCGCGCGGTCCCGCTCCTCCAGGTCGAGCACATCCTTGACGTGCAGGTAGCCCATGAAGGCGCCGCCGTCCGCGCAGACCGGGAAGCGGGAGTATCCGGTGCGCACGGTCAGTTCCTCGATCTGCTGGGGAGTGACCGAGGGGGTGACCGTGATCAGCTCGGCTCGGGCGATCAGCACGTCGGCGATCGGCCGGCTGCCCAGTTCGAGCGCGTCCTCGAGTCGTTCCTGGGCCTCGGAGTCCAGCAGGCCGGCCTGACCGGAGTCCTCGACGAGCCGGTTGAGCTGCTCGCTGGTGAAGACGGCCTCGACCTCGTCCCTGGGTTCGACGCCGAAGAGCTTCAGCACCAGCCGGGCACACGCGCCGAGGGCAGCCGTCACCGGTCGGCACAGTCCCGCGAAGCCGACCAGGCCGGGGCTGAGCCAGAGCGCGGTCTTCTCCGGGGCCGCCATGGCGAGGTTCTTCGGGACCAGCTCGCCGATGATCAGATGCAGGGAGACGACGCACGCGAGCGCGATGACATAGCCGAGCGGATGGATCACCTCGTGCGGCAGCCGCGCCGCCGCGAAGACCGGCTCGAGGAGGTGGGCGACGGTCGGCTCGGCGACCGCGCCGAGAGTCAGTGAGCACACCGTGATGCCGAACTGGGCGGCCGCCATCATCTGCGGCAGGTTCTCCAGGCCGTGCAGCACCCTGCGGGCGCGTGCCGAACCTTCCGCGGCGAGCGGCTCGATCTGGCTGCGACGCACCGAGACGAGGGCGAACTCCGCGCCGACGAAGAATCCGTTGGCGAACACGAGCAGCAACGCGAAGAGAAGCTGGAGCACGCTCATCGCACGCCCTCCGTGAGACCGGCGGGTACGTCCGTGGTGCGGACCAGCCGCACGCGTTCGGCCCGGTAGCGGTCGACCCGGCGCACCGAGAGCCGCCAGCCGGGCAGCTCCGCACGGTCGCCGGGGGCGGGGATGCGGCCCAGCAGGTCGGCGACGAGCCCCGCCACGGTCTCGTAGGGCCCTTCGGGCACTTCGAAACCTATCCGCCGCAGGGTGAGCACCCGGCAGCTGCCGTCGGCCTCCCAGGCCGGCCGGCCGTCCTCGGGCGGCACAGCGGCCAGTTCGGGACGGTCGGCGTCGGCGCCGTCGTGCTCGTCCCTGACCTCGCCGACCAGTTCCTCGATGATGTCCTCGAGGGTGACCACCCCGGCGGTTCCGCCGTACTCGTCGACCACCACGGCAATCGGCTGTTCGGTACGCAGCCGCTCGAGCAGTTGCTGTACGGGCAGCGTCTCGGGCACCAGCAGCGGCGTCACCGCGACCCGGCTCACCGAGGTCCGCTGCCGGTCGTGCGGGGGCACGGCCAGGGCGTCCTTGAGATGGACCATGCCGACGACCTCGTCGATACGCTCCCGATAGACGGGGAACCGGGAGAGTCCGGTGGCCCGGGTGAGGTTGAGTACGTCCGCGGCTGTGGCCGACGACTGCAGTGCGCTGACCTTCACCCGGGGCGTCATCACGTGCTGGGCGGTGAGCCCGGCCAGCGAGAGGGTCCGTACGAACAGGTCGGCGGTGTCCTGCTCCAGCGTGCCCGCCTGCGCCGAGTGGCGGGCCAGCGAGACCAGCTCGCCGGGGGTGCGGGCCGAGGCCAGCTCGTCCGCCGGTTCCACCCCGAGCGCCCGCACCAGCCGGTTGGCGACGGTGTTGAGCAGGGCGATCACCGGCCGGAAGGCGGCCGAGAAGAGCTGCTGGGGCCCGGCGACGACCTTGGCCACCTGAAGCGGCTTGGAGACCGCCCAGTTCTTCGGTACCAGCTCGCCGATCACCATCTGCACGGCCGACGCCAGCATCATGCCGACGACGACGCTGATCCCGGAGACGGCCCCTTCGGGCAGTCCGGTGGCAGTGAGTGGTCCGGTGAGCAGCTGTGCCAGCGCGGGCTCGGCGAGCATGCCCACCACCAGCGAGGTGATGGTGATACCGAGCTGGGTGCCGGAGAGTTGGAAGGAGAGCTCGCGGAGGGCTCCGACGACCTTACGGGCGCGCCGGTCGCCGGCGGCGGAGGCGCCCTCGGCGTCCGCCCGTTCAACGGTGACGAGGCCGAATTCGGCCGCGACGAAGAATCCGTTGGCGAGGATCAGAAGAAAAGCTGCTCCGAGGAGCAGTAGCGGAATCATCATGCCGCCGCCTCCGGATGGGGGGCGGCGCAGGTACTACCGGACGATCCGTCCATTGCTGGAAGGAGTCACTCCTCATGTCGCAGGGGTGGCCCCGCGGACCACGTGGGCCACAGGGTGCGGGGCGGGGCGCTCGGAGCGCCGCCGCCCACCAGAGTAATCAACAAGCGGCGTCCGGGCGCAGGGGCTCAGCGCCTGGGTGTGCCCGTGCCGCGGGATTCCGCCAGGGCGCTCAGCGCGCGGGCGTCCCTGATGGCCCGGTCCCTGCCGATGCCGGGCTGAATACCGAGGGCCGGCAGGGTGGTGCCGTCGCTGAGGTCGAGAAAGACCCAGGCGTCGCCCGGCCGCAGATTGACCCGCAGGATCTCCGCCCACTCCAGCCTGCGCCGGGAGGTGAGGTTGACGACAGTGACGCCGTCCTCGTCGGCCACCACCTTGGGCCGGCTGAGCAGGGCCAGTACGCCGAAGAACACCAGTGCGGTGACGATGAAGCTGACCCGCTCCCCCGTGGTCAGGGTGTCGAGTGCCACGGAGATCCAGCAGAGAACCACCAGCATGACCGTCCCCACGGTCAGCAGGACGATCCGGGTGCTGGTCGGCCGGAAGGTGGCCGGCAGCGGAGGAGGTTCGACGGGGGCGGTCATGCTCTGTGCGTCCTTCGGGCTGGTCGTGGGCCTGGTCGTGCGGACGGTCAGAGGCGGCAGGCGTGAATGGCCGTGGTGAGGATGGCCCGGGCGCCCAGTTCGTACAGGCCGTCCATGATCCGCTGGGCCTCCTTGGCGGCGACCATGGAACGGACGGCGACCCAGCCCTCGTGGTGCAGCGGAGAGATCGTCGGCGACTCCAGGCCGGGTGTCAGGGCCACGGCCTGCTCCAGGTGCTCGACCCGGCAGTCGTAATCCATCATCACGTAGCTGCGGGCCACCAGCACGCCCTGCAGCCGCCGGAGGAACTGCTGCACCTTCGGCTCCTCGGTCCCGGCGCCGGTCCGCCGGATGACGACGGCCTCGGACTTCAGGATCGGCTCCCCGATGACGCCGAGACCGGCGTTGCGCAGCGACGTGCCGGTTTCCACCACGTCCGCGATGATCTGGGCCACCCCCAGCTCGATGGCGGTCTCGACCGCCCCGTCGAGGTGCACCACGGAGGCGTCGATCCCCCGGTCGGCGAGGTCCTTGGCGACGATGCCTTCGTAGGACGTGGCGATCGTCAGTCCCCCGAAGTCGTCGGGACCTTGCGCCGTGCCGGGCTTGGTGGCGTAGCGGAAGGTGGAGCGGGCGAAGCCGAGCTCCAGGATCTCCTCCGCGCTCGCTCCCGAGTCCAGCAGCAGGTCACGGCCGGTGATGCCGATGTCGAGCTTGCCCGAGCTGACGTAGATCGCGATGTCGCGCGGGCGCAGGTAGAAGAACTCCACCTCGTTCTCGGGGTCGACGAGAACGAGCTCCTTGGACTCCTTGCGCTGCTGGTAGCCGGCCTCATGGAGCATCGCCATCGCAGGCCCGGAGAGTGAACCCTTGTTGGGGACGGCGATGCGCAGCATGTGGGTCGGTTTCCTTAGGTAGCGGGGTTCAACGGCAGGGTTGTTCGGTGGTGCGGGAGGGCCGTGCTCAGAGATGGGCGTAGACGTCGTCGAGCGAGATCCCGCGGGCGACCATCATCACCTGGACGTGGTACAGCAGTTGCGAGATCTCCTCGGCGGCGGCTTCGTTGCCCTCGTACTCGGCGGCCATCCAGACCTCGGCGGCCTCCTCGACGACCTTCTTGCCGATGGCATGCACGCCTTTGCCCACCAGTTCGGCGGTACGGGAGGTGGAGGGGTCGCCGTCGGCGGCCTTGAGCTGGAGCTCGGTGAAGAGCTCTTCGAAGGTTTTGTTCGCCATGATGGTGCTCAGAATACGGGGTCCGCGCCCGTACTCAGTGCCAGGGTTCGCTGACGGTGCGCAGTGTGGTCGCGGTGGCCACGGCGGCGGTGACCGCTTCGTGCCCCTTGTCCTCGTTGGAGCCCTTCAGGCCCGCCCTGTCCAGCGCCTGTTCCTCGGTGTCGCAGGTCAGTACGCCGAACCCGACCGGGACCCCGGTTTCGACGGAGACCTGGGTGAGGCCGTTGGCCACGCCCTGGCACACGTAGTCGAAGTGCGGTGTGCCGCCCCTGATGACGACGCCGAGGGCGACGATGGCGTGGTAACCGCGTCCCGCGAGGACCTTGGCGACCACCGGCAGCTCGAAGCTGCCCGGCACGCGCAGCAGGGTCGGTTCGTCGATGCCCAGCTCGCGCAGTGCGCGCAGCGCGCCGTCGACGAGTCCGTCCATGACCTTCTCGTGCCACTGGGCCGCGATCACGGCCACGCGCAGGTCGCCGCAGTTCTTCACGGTGAGTTCGGGTGCGCCCTTGCCGCTCATTCTTCTCCCTCTGCTCTTACTGGTTGCCGCAGGCGGACGCGTTGTCCAGCCAGGGCAGGTCGTGTCCCATCCGGTCCCGCTTGGTCCGCAGGTACCGGAGATTGTGTTCGCCCGCCTTGATGGGCATCGGCTCCCGCTCGGTGACGGTCAGGCCGTGCTCGACGAGCGCCGCGGTCTTCTCGGGGTTGTTGGTCATCAGCCGCAGGCTGTGCACCCCGAGGTCCTCCAGGATCTGGGCGCCGGCCGCGTAGTCGCGCGCGTCGGCGGGCAGCCCGAGTTCGAGATTGGCGTCCAGCGTGTCCCGGCCGCGCTCCTGCAGTTCGTAGGCGCGCAGCTTGGAGAGCAGGCCGATACCGCGCCCCTCGTGTCCGCGCAGGTAGACGACGACACCGCGGCCCGCGTCGGTGATGCGGGCCATGGAGGCTTCCAGCTGGGGGCCGCAGTCGCAGCGCTGGGAGCGGAAGATGTCGCCGGTGAGGCATTCGGAGTGCACCCGGACCAGAACGTCTTCGCCGTCGCCGATCTCGCCGTGCACCAGGGCGACGTGTTCGATGCCGTCGACGGTCGAGCGGTACCCGTAGGCGGTGAACTCACCGAAGACGGTGGGCAGCTGGACGGTGGCCTCGCGGCGGACCGTCGGTTCGGAGCTGCGGCGGTAGGCGACCAGGTCCTCGATGGAGATGATCGTGAGGCCGTGCTTGCGGGCGAACGGGATGAGTTCGGGCAGCCGCAGCATCACGCCGTCCTCGCCGGCGATCTCGACGATCGCGCCGGCCGGTCGCAGGCCGGCCAGCCTGGCCAGGTCGACGGCCGCCTCGGTGTGCCCGTTGCGCACCAGCACGCCGCCGGCCTTGGCGCGCAGCGGGAAGACGTGTCCGGGCCGTACGAAATCCCCGGCCTCGGCCCGGCCGCCGGCGAGCAGCCGAAGGGTGGTGGCCCGGTCCGCCGCGGAGATGCCGGTGCTGACGCCGTGTGCGGTGCCCGCGTCGACGGAGACGGTGAAGGCCGTCTGCATGGACTCGGTGTTGTGCGTGACCATCTGCGGCAGATCGAGTCGTTCGAGCTCCGCGCCTTCCATCGGCGCGCAGATGAGACCGCGGCATTCGCTCATCATGAAGGCGATGATCTCGGGGGTCGCCATCTCCGCGGCGATCACCAGGTCACCCTCGTTCTCCCGGTCCTCGTCGTCGACGACCACCACGGGACGGCCTGCCGCGATGTCGCGGACGGCCTGCTCGACGGGGTCGAGGGAGAGGTCCTCGGTGTTGTCGGTCGAGTACCAGACGGGCTGCGCAGTCATACTGCTACTCCTTCGATGGCGGGCTCGGGGCTCGTACGGGAGCGGAGCCACCAGTCGCGCAGGCCCCAGAGGACGAGCGCGCCGTAGACGACATAGATGAGGCCGGAGAAGGCGAGGCCGCTGTGGAAGTTGAGCGGTACGCCGACCAGGTCGACAAGCAGCCAGGCGAGCCAGAACTCGACCAGGCCGCGCGCCTGGGCGACCATCGCGACCACCGTGCCGACGAAGATGTACGCGTCCGCCCACGGGCTCCAGGAGAGCGAGGGGAAGGCGGTGAACAGGCCACCGACCGCGAGGGTTCCGAGGGCGGCGCCCAGCAGGAGGTAGCCGCGCTCGTGGAGGCGGGCGAAACGGACGGCGACGGCGCCGTCCTGGGCCTGCTGCCGGCCGGAGCTCCAGCGCTGCCAGCCCCAGACCGCCACCGCGATGACCACGAGCTGCTTGCCGACGCCACCCGCCTGCTGCACCGAGACGTTGGCGGCGACGAGGATCAGCCCGGACAGGAGCTGGGCGGGCCAGGTCCAGATGGACCGCCGCCAGCCGAGGGCGAGAGCTGCGAGACCGATGGTGTTGCCGAGCATGTCCGACCAGATGATGTGCTGGCCGACGGCGGTGAAGGCTTCGGTGTTCAGCCAGGACAGGGCACTCATGCGGTCTGTCCTCCGATGCCGGTGGCGGAGCCCGCCGGGACGCCGGGCACCGCGCCGGCGCCGAGCAGCCGCTCGACGTACTTGGCGAGCACGTCGACCTCCAGGTTGACCGGGTCGCCCGGCTGCTTGATGCCGAGCGTGGTCAGCGCGAGGGTCGTCGGGATGAGGCTGATGGTGAAGTGGTCGGGGCCCGCGTCGACCACGGTGAGGCTGACCCCGTCGACGGTGATGGAGCCCTTCTCGACGACGTAGCGGGTGAGGCCGGCGGGCAGCGAGACCTTCACGATCTCCCAGTTCTCGGAGAGCTTGCGCTCGACGATGGTGCCGGTGCCGTCCACATGACCCTGGACCAGATGCCCACCGAGCCGGCCGCCGAGCGCCATCGGCCGCTCCAGGTTGACGCGGGAGCCCACCTCGAGCGCCCCGAGGCTGGAGCGGTCGAGCGTCTCGGCCATGACGTCGGCGGTGAACTCGCCGCTGCCGAAGTCGACCACGGTGAGACAGACGCCGTTGACGGCGATCGAGTCGCCGTGCTGTGCGCCGTCGGTGACGACGGGTCCGCGCAGGCGGAAGCGGGAGGCGTCGCCGAGGTCCTCGACGGCGGTGACCTCACCCAGTTCTTCGACAATTCCGGTGAACACGGCGCTCAGCGCTCCTCAGGAGTGGCGGTGATCCGCAGATCGGGGCCGATGCGTACGGTCTCGGTGATCGTGAGGCGCAACGCTTCGGTGATGGTGGTGATTCCGGCATCGGCGAGTGCGGCGGGGCCCGCGCCGATGAGTACGGGGGCGAGATAGCCGACGACCCGGTCAACGGCTCCGGCCGCGACGAAGGCCCCGGCCAGGGTCGGTCCGCCCTCGAGGAGGACCGAGCGGACGCCGCGCTCGTGGAGCGCCGCGAGCAGTGCCGGGATGTCGAGCCCGCCGGCCCGGCGTGGCAGGCGTACGACGTCGGGCAGGTCCGTGGGTACGTCGGCGGCGACCGCGATCAGGGTCGGTGCCGCGTCGTCGAGGACGCGTGCGCCCGGTCGGACGGCCGTGGCCCGGGTGTCGACGACCACCCGCAGCGGCTGGGCGACGCCTTCGACGCCGCGTACGGCGAGATGCGGGTCGTCCGTGCGGGCGGTGCCCGATCCGACGACGACCGCGTCCGACTCGGCGCGCAGCCGGTGGACGTCGGCGCGGGACTCGGGCGAGGTGATCCACCGGCTGGAGCGATCGGCCGCCGCGATGCGGCCGTCCAGGGAGGCCGCGTACTTCCAGGTGACGTGGGGTCGGCCGAGGCGTACGGAGGTGAGCCAGGCGGCGTTGCCCGCTTCGGCCTCGGCGGTGAGGACCCCGGCCGTCACGTCGACCCCGGCCGCGCGCAGGGTGTCGGCGCCTCCGGTGGCCTGCGGGTTCGGGTCGTCCACCGCGTAGACGACGCGGGCGAGGCCTGCGTCGATGAGCGCCCGGGCGCAGGGGCCGGTGCGGCCGGTGTGGTTGCAGGGTTCGAGAGTGACGTACGCGGTGCCGCCACCGGCTCGCTCACCTGCTGCCGCGAGGGCGTTCACCTCGGCGTGCGGGCCGCCGGCCCGCTGGTGGAAGCCTTCGCCCACGATCTCGCCCGCGGCATCGAGGATGACGCAGCCGACGATCGGATTGGGGCTGGTGGAGCCGAGTCCGCGGGCGGCGAGCTCGACGGCCCGGCGCATGGTGCTCGCGTGCACGGATGACGTGTCTGCGGATGCTGCGTGCACGGATGCCGCGTCCACGGTGGCCACCGGGTCCTCCTGCCTCTTCGGGCACGGACTCCGGGGCCTGTCGATGACGACAGAGAGCGGGAACACACGGGGCGCCGATGTGAAAGGCGAGTCACATCCTTGGACATGTCACCGACAACGGCGTACCCATACGGCCCGCCGCGCACTGCCTCCCATCCGGACTTTCACCGTCGGTCCAGGAATTTCACCTGGTCAACCGGCCGCTGGATGCGGACGGGTCGCGGACTATAACCGCCGGTTCGGAATTACACCGACCCCGGAGTGCGCTGCTACTGGTACAGGGTAAGTCTGCCACGTTCGACCATCGGCCATGCGGGCGACCACTGTGGGGTGGCTCACAGACGCGCGCCCAACGGCTCGCCGTCCTCTCCCGGCCGCGTCGCCTCTCAGCCGCTGAACAGCTCGTCCTGAGCGGCGTCCCGCGCCGTCAACAGCGCGCCGCGCAGTACCGCACCACCGCCCAGGATGCCGGCCCGGACCTCCGTGTTCAGGGGCGAGAGCCGCGCCAGGTGGGCGCCGACCCGGGTGGCGAGCGCCGCGCCGCCGGCCTCTCCGACCTCGCCTGCGAGCACCACGCATCCGGGGTCGAGCACGGCCGCCACCGCCGCGACGCCCACCGCGATACGGGTGGCGAGTTCGTCCAGGAAACGCTCACCCGGCTCCCCGGCGGACGGCGCGGTCCGCACCAGGGCCGCGGCGGCCGGTTCCTGCGCGGCGGGGACGGCGTCGATACCGTGCTCGGCGCCGAGCACGCAGATCCCCGCGCTGCCCACCAGGGCGTGAAATCCGTCATCGCAGCGGGTGGCCGACGGCAGCCCGCCCGAGCCGGGCACCGGGAGGAACCCGAGTTCACCGGCGCCGCCCGAGGCCCCACGGCGGATCCTGCCCTCCAGTACGACGGCAGCCCCCACGCCGTGGCCGAGCCAGAGCAGGACGAACGTGCCGAGCCCGCGGGCGGCTCCGCTGCGCTGTTCGGCGATGGCCGCGAGGTTGGTCTCGTTCTCCACCAGCACCGTGGCGGGCAGCCGTTGCTGGAGAGCGAGGACGAACTTGCGGTGCCAGGCGGGCAGCCCGGTGGTGGCTCGCAGTTCGCCGGTCACCGGGTCGATGAGTCCCGGGGCACCGATGCCGACGCTGTGCAGCCGGGACGCGCCTGCCGCGTGCACCGTGCGTTCGAGCAGCGCGACCGCCTGCTCGACGGCGGGCCCGGTACCGGTGTTCCGGCCGATCGGCAGCGTCGCCTCGGCGAGGGTGACGCCGAGCAGGTCGGTCACGACGACGGTGACGCTTCCGGTCCGTACGTCGAGGGCGGCCAGGTGCGCCCGGTCGGCCACGATGCCGTAGAGCCGGGCGTTCGGACCGCGGCGCCTGGCACCCGACTCGCCGACCACCGTGATGAGCCCGGCGCCCTGCAGGCGCTCCACGAGATCGGCGACGCTCGGGCGCGAGAGACCGGTGAGCGTCTTCAGCTGACCTGCCGTCAACGGCCCTTCGTCCCGGAGGAGGTGGAGGGCGATCCGGTCGTTGATGGCCCGGGCGGTGCTCGAGGATGCGGGCATGCCGGGATCCTTCCAGATCTATTTATCAGGCAGGTTACCTGATAGTTTTCTGCCGCGTCAGGGTCCGGCCCAGCGAAGCCAGGAGAACGGGACCGTGACCACGAGACCCGGGGAGGGCGCATGACCGGCGGAACAGGCTTCAGCCAGCAGACGCTGAAGCGGGGGCGGTACGCACTGGCCGCGGTGTTCTGCGTGCATGGCGCCGTCACCGGCAGTTTCGCCACCCGTATCCCGTGGATCCAGGAACACGCCGGGGTCAGCGCCGGGCAGCTCGGCCTCGCCCTGGCCTTTCCGGCCATCGGTTCGGTCCTGCTGATGCCGGTGTCCGGTGCGATCACCCACCGCTTCGGTGCGCGCCGGGCGCTCAGCGGGCTGCTCGCGCTGTGGACACTGGCGCTGGCGCTGCCCGCCTTCTCGCCGAATCTGCTCACACTCTGTGCGGCGCTTTTCGTCTACGGCGCCACGGCGGGCATGTCGGACGTGGCGATGAACGCGCTGGGCGTCGAGACCGAGAACCGTCTGGGCCGGTCGATCATGTCGGGGCTGCACGGTATGTGGAGCGCGGGCGCGCTGCTGGGATCTGCGGCCGGCACGGCGGCCGCCCACTTCGGCACCGACAGCCGGGTGCATCACTGCGCGGCCGCCGTGATCCTCACCGTGCTGGGTTTCGTGGCATGCCGGAACGTGCTCGATGTGCAGGGTGCTCCGGGCGGGGCCGCGCCCCCGCGGTTCGCGCTGCCGCCGCGGTCGGCGCTGATCATCGGCGCGGTCGGGTTCTGCGCGGTCTTCGCCGAGGGCGGCAGCCTCGACTGGTCGGCGGTCTTCCTGCGGGACACCCTGGACACCTCGCCGGGCCTGGCCGCCGCTTCCACCACTGCCTTCTCCCTGACCATGGCCCTGGCCCGGCTCGCCGGCGACCGGGTGGTTGACCACTTCGGCGCGGTGCGGACCGTGCGGGCCGGCGGCGTGCTCGCGACGCTCGGCGGGCTGCTGGTCGTGCTGGCGCCCAACGCACCGGCCGCCATGGCCGGTTTCGCGCTGATCGGCCTCGGCGTGGCGGTGGTCGTACCCCTGGCGTTCGCGGCGGCCGGCCGGATCGGGTCCCGTCCGAGTCAGGCCATCGCGGGTGTCGCCACCATCACCTACACCTCCGGGCTCGTGGCGCCGTCGGCGATCGGCGGGATCGCCAACGCGACCTCCCTGGTGCAGTCCTTCGTCCTGGTGACCGTGCTGGCGTTCGGCCTGGTGCTGGGGGCGGGCGTACTTCGCCCGGCCGCCGGAAGCAAGGCAGCGCAGGGCAGCCCGGCCGGCGCGGAAGTCCCCGGTCTGCGCCCCTGAGGCAATCCTCTTCCCGGGGCGCATGGCCGGGCGGCGGCGTCCCGGTGAGCTGGACGCCACCACCCGTCGGCCGTCCGGTCCGGCGGATCAGCCCTACCGGTTCAGCCGGCGATCCAGCCGGTTCATCCCGCGATCGAGTCGAGTTGCTCGGCAGCGGGCCGCAGTGCCCACAGGTCGCCGCCCGGTGGCGCCTGCAACTCCGGAACCGCCGCGCGGGCCCTGCCGTCGCCCGCGTCCGCGGCCGCGTGCACGATGTCACTCGCCGCGTACCGGTAGAACTCGAGCTCCGGATACGGCCAGGCGGCCGCGCCCGTCGCGGCGGGCAGCAGATAGTCGACCGCCTTGAACAGGCTCTGACCCTGTGGTCCGCGATAGGCCCACAGATCGACCCCGACATGGCTGCCGATGGCGGCGAGCCGGGTGTAAGCGACCAGATCGAAGGTGGAGTAGTGCCAGCTCCGGGTGCGAGCCAGTTCCTGGGGCTGTGTGCCGTCCGCGGCGATCTGCGGATCGATCCGTTTGGCGCGGGCGTCCAGGACCACCTTGCGGGCCAGGGCCTTGTCCCCGGTGGCGAGCGCGAGTCCGGCGACCTGCATGTCCATGAACGTGCCGTGGTTGTTCTCCGCCGCCGACTCCTGCTTGCCGAAGTCGGAGTTCACCAGCCAGCCGAGGAAGTCCTTGTTCCAGTTACTCATGCCGGTGCGGTCACTCCTCGTCCAGCCGGGCGCGCCGGTGTCGAGTACCGCGATGGCGTCGAGGACGCTGGTGAACTGCTGTGAGAAGTCGATGATGCCGATCGCCCTGCCGTCGTACTTGCAGGGGATGAACTGCCCATGGTCGAGATTCGGGTTCATCCTGGTCGCCGGGGCGACGAACCAGGTGCGCAGTATCTCGGCGGCGTGTTCGGCGTACGCCTTCCTGCCGGTGTAGTACCAGGCCAGGCTGAGGGTGGTGACGGAGTTGAAGACCTTTCCGATGTCGGGACGGTCCGTGCCGGTGTCGACCTCGGGGTTGCGTTCGCCGTCCCGCTGGACATACGGGCAGCCCCACGGATTGCTCGCGGTCTTCGGCTGGGAGGGCCACCAGTAGGGGGCCTGGCTCAGATAGTCGTGCGGGTCGCCGCCCGGCGCCGGCTGAGGTTTGTCGGTCACCGTCCACGGCCCCTGCCCGAGCCAGCTGTCCGCCGCAGCGGTGAGTGAGGTGACGGCTCGGCGGAGCTCGGGGTCGCCGTGGTCGAGGCGAATACGTGCTTGCTGGAGCCGACGGCCGTCGATCACGGAGGTCCTGGGGACTTTCGGAGCGACACCGTGGTGAGTCGTCGCGTCAGAGGATGCAGCGGGAACGAGGACAGCGGCGAGGGTCGCCGCCGCGGCGATCAGCACACTCAGACACCGTCGGGGTCTTCCACCCATGGAATGCTCCCATCAGATACATGAACAGAGTTCATAAACGAGACCGTGCGAGCGTAGGGGTGGCTGCCCTGCCTGACAATGCCCCGCGCACGATTCACGGATGGAACCCCGAGCTGAGAGGAGCCGGTGGTGGGCCCCGAAAAGGGGATGCTCCGGTTCCGCATAACATGACCCGGCGTACGCCGGATGGCGTAGGCCGGCGGGAGCACCCGCTCCGGGGCGGGGCCCCGGCAGCACAGAGCATGAGGAGCAGGACCATGGCGGGCTTCGGGTGGAAGCTGCACGGCGACGGCAAGAGCCTCGCACCCGGCGAAGTCGTCAAACCGGGCGAGCGGCTCACCTGGGGGCGCACCGCGGGACTCGGCGCCCAGCACGTGGTTTCCATGATCGGCGCCTGTTTCGTCGCGCCGGTCCTGATGGGCCTGGATCCCAACCTCGCCGTGATGGCCTCCGGCGTGGCCACCGTCTTCTTTCTGCTCGCCACCCGCGGCCGCATCCCGAGCTACCTCGGCAGCAGCCTGTCCTTCGTCGGGGTGGCCGCGGTCATCAAGACACAGGGCGGCGACATCGCCACGCTCACCGGAGCCCTGCTGGTCGTCGGCGCGTTGCTCTTCCTGTGCGGAGCGGCCGTCCGGGCGCTCGGCGCGCGCATCATCCACGCGGTGCTGCCGCCTGCCGTCACCGGCGCCGTCGTCATGCTGATCGGCTTCAACCTGGCTCCGGTGACAGCGGGGACCTACTGGCCGCAGGACCAGTGGACCGCGCTGCTCACCATGCTCTTCACCGGTTTCGCCCTGGTGGTGCTCCGCGGTTTCTGGTCCCGGGTGGCGATCTTCCTCGGGCTGGTCTTCGGCTATGGGATCTCCTGGCTCTTCGACCGGATCTTCGGCCGGATCCACTCGGCCACCGGGGCGGGGCCCGCCACCGACCACTGGCGGCTCGACCTCTCCGGAGTGAGCCATGCGCAGTGGATCGGTCTTCCCTCGTTCCACGCCCCGAGCTTCTCGCTCTCGGCCGTGCTGGTGGCCCTGCCCGTCGTGGTCGCACTGATCGCCGAGAACGCCGGGCACGTCAAGGCTGTCGGTGAGATGACCGGCGATCCGCTCGACGACCGGCTCGGCGGTGCGATCATGGCCGACGGCGCGGCCACCGTTCTCTCCACCGCCGTCGGCGGCCCGGCGACCACCACGTATGCCGAGAACATCGGTGTGATGGCGGCCACCCGCATCTACTCCACCGCCGCCTACTGGTGCGCGGCCGGCTTTGCCGTCCTCTTCGGCCTCTGCCCGAAGTTCGGCGCCGTCGTCGCCGCGATTCCGGGCGGCGTACTCGGCGGGATCACGGTCATCCTCTACGGCATGATCGGGCTTCTCGGCGCCCAGATCTGGATCCGCGCCCGCGTCGACCTCGCCAATCCGCTGCATCTGGCACCCGTCGCCGCCGGTCTGATCATCGGCATCGGCAATGTGAGCCTGAAGTTCACGGACGATTTCGAGCTCAGCGGCATCGCCCTCGGCACCCTGATCGTGCTCAGCGGCTATCACGCGCTGCGAGCGCTGGCCCCGTCGCATCTGACGCGAGAGGCACCACTGCTCGACGCCGGGACCTCCTCGTACGACCAGGGGCCGCGGGAGCCGCGGTAGTTTTTGGTACGGACCTGTGCCGGAAGTGTTGACGCCTCCTCACCGCGGCCATTAAATCGAGCCGTGAACTAAGCCATGAGGTAAGCACTGGATGACAGGTGCATGACCTTCCGATGGGTCCCGACCAAGGAGTCCGGCATGTCGGCTTCAGCCCCCCACAGACGTATCCGCCCGCTCACTCTGCTCGCATCGGCCGCGCTGCTGCTCGGTAGTTGGCTGCCGCAGGCCGCGTCCGCGCATACGGCGCACTCCCCCGGTGTCGCCCCCGCCGCGGCGACCGCCACGTTCACCGATGACTTCAACGGTCCCGCGGGCAGCGCCGTCGACAGCTCCAAGTGGGGCTACGAGACCGGTGACAACGTCAACAACCACGAGCGGGAGTACTACACGAGCGGCACCCACAACGCCGCTCTGGACGGACAGGGCAACCTGGTCATCACCGCCCGCAAGGAGAACCCGGCCAACTACCAGTGCTGGTACGGCACCTGTCAGTACACCTCGGCGCGACTCTCCACGCCGACGAAGTTCACCCAGGCCTACGGCCACTTCGAGACCCGGATGAAACTCCCGCGCGGCCAGGGCATGTGGCCCGCGTTCTGGATGCTCGGCAACGACATCGGGACCGCCGGGTGGCCGAACAGCGGTGAGATCGACGTCATGGAGAACGTCGGCTTCGAACCCGGCAGCGTGCACGGCACGATCCACGGTCCCGGCTACTCCGGTTCGGGTGGCATCGGCGCCGGATACACCCTGCCGAACGGCCAGAGCTTCTCCGACGGCTTTCACACCTTCGCCGTCGACTGGGCGCCCGGCTCGATCTCCTGGTCCGTCGACGGCCAGGTCTACGAGACGCGTACACCCGCCGATCTGAACGGTAACCGCTGGGTGTTCGACCATCCCTTCTACCTCATCATGAACCTGGCCGTGGGCGGCTACTGGCCGGGCGACCCGGACGGCAACACCTCCTTCCCGCAGCAACTGGTCGTCGACTACGTCCACGTCACCACCGGCGACAGCTCGGGCGGCGGAACCGCCCACCCCATCACCGGCATCGGCGGCATGTGCGTCGACGTGGCGGGGGCGAGCAGCGCCAACGGCACCCCCATCCAGCTCCACAACTGCAACGGAAACGCCGCCCAGTCCTGGACGGCCGGCTCGGACGGGACCCTGCGCGCGCTCGGCAAGTGCCTGGACGTCACCGCGGCGGGCACCGCCAACGGCACCCCCGTGCAGCTCTACGACTGCAACGGCACCGGCGCCCAGAAATGGACCCTCACCGCCGCACACGACATCGTCAATCCGGCCGCGAACAAGTGCCTCGACGCGACCGGCAACAGCTCGGCCGACGGTACCAGGCTGCAGATCTGGGACTGCACCGGAGGCGCCAACCAGAAGTGGCGGATGGCCGGCTGAGCACCCACCGGCAGTCGGCCGCTCCGCGCCGCGGACGGCCGGCTTCCCCCGTTCTGAGGAAGTACGGGCGTCACGCCACCCGTGGGCGCCGGAGTGCTGCCAGGCTGTGCGCATGGCGAAGACGGAACGTCCCGCGACGCGAACCGGCCTCGGGGAGCCGACGGTACTCCGGGGGCCGACGGTCCTCGGTGAGCTGTCGGTCGACAGGGTGGTGGCCCGGATGCGTGCCTTCCGCGCGTCCTGGCCACCCGCGGACGGTGTCGCCGTCTTCAACCAGGTCTACCTGACGGTCACCGAGGAGCTCGGCCGGCGCATCGACGTCCGGGAGTTCGGCTGCCGCCGCTCGGCGGAAACCCTGGATGTGCTGTTCGCGGAGCGCTATCTCGCCGCGGTGGAAGCGGCGGCCGAGGGACGGCGGCCGCCCGCCTGCTGGCGGCCGCTCTTCCAGTACCGGCACCATCCGGGGGTCCGTCCGCTGCAGTTCGCACTGGCCGGGATCAACGCCCACATCGGTCATGATCTGGCGCTCGCCGTGGTGGACAGCTGTCACCTGCTCGGCTGCGACCCGGCCGAACTCGAAGGGGAATTCGACCGGGTCGGCGACGTCCTGGTGCTGCTGGAGGAACGGGTCCGCGAGGACCTGATGCCCGGCCCGGATCTCCTGGAGATCGCCGACCCCCTCACCCACCTGCTCGGGTCCTGGAGCCTGGAGCGGGCCAGGGACGCCGCCTGGTCGGCGGCGCGGATCCTCTGGGGCCTGCGCGGACTGCCCCAGCTGGCCGAGGAGTTCAGAGACCGGATGGACTCCGGGATCGGCCTTCTCGGACGGTACCTGCTCACGCCGTTGCGCTGATTTCTCCGGCCCGGTCAGTCCTCGGGCAGCTCGATCGGCGCGATGTCGTCGAAGACGTCCCCCGGCCCGGGGTTCGTCGCGTCCGCCGCCCCGCCGAACTGGGTCATCACACCCCACACGGCGTTGAGCGCTGTCTGCACGGCGCCCTCGGCCCAGCCGGCCGTCCAGGAGATGTCATCTCCGGCGAGGAAGATCCCGCGCTTGTCCTCCGGCAGCCGGTCCTGCATGAAGTGGGTGAACAACCGCCGCTGATAGCGGTAGTGACCGGGCAGGTTGGCCTTGAAGGCGCCCATGAAGTAGGGCTCGTTCTCCCAGGAGACGGTGACCGGGTTGCCGATGACATGGCGGCGGATGTCGACCTTCGGGTAGATCTCGCCCAGCGACTTGAGCATGACCTCCATCCGCTCGTTCGCGGAGAGCGGCAGCCACTTCAGGCTGTCGTCGCACCAGGTGTACGAGAGGCAGATGGTGGCGGGCTTGTCCGGCCCGTCGTCCAGCAGATACGTGCCGCGGGTCATCCGGTCGGTGAGCGTCATGCTCATGGTGTCCCGGCCGGTTTCCTCGTCCTTGTCCAGCCAGAACGGCCGGTCCACGGGCACGAACAGCTTCGACGACTCCATGTAGTGCGTGCGCTCCATCGCCGTCCAGTGGTCGATGGGGAACAGCGAGTCGTCGCAGGTGATCTTGGAGAGCAGCATCCACGACTGCGCGGTGAACACCACCGCGCGGTACGTACGGATGTCTCCGTCCGTGTCCGTCACGGTGATCCGGTTTCCCGCGGTGCGGTGCAGCCGGGTCACGGCCGGGCGCGGCTCACCGCCGTGCAGCGAGGAGAGCGAGGTGCCCCGCTCCCAGTGGACGAGCTTCTGCGGCTCGCGTGTCCAGAGCCGCAGCGGGAGCTGCTGGCTGCCGCCGACGATGCCGCGGTGATCGTCGTCCGCGCCGGTGTAGACGACGCGCAGGATCTCCAGGATCGAGTTCGGGAAGTCGGTGTCCCAGCCACCGGTACCGAAGCCGACCTGGCCGAAGATCTCCCGGTGCCGGAACGATGTGAAGGACGGGGAGTCGCAGAGGAAGCCGTAGAAGGTCTGGTTGTCGAGCTTCTCGACGAGCTGCGCCCAGATCGTGCGGATCGTGGGGATGTCGCGTTCGCGGATGGCCCGCTGCATGTCGGAGAAGTCGGCGCCGTCCTCCAGACAGGCGTTCCAGGCATGCATGACCTGGTGGTAGACGTCGGGCAGGTCGTCCACCGAAGTGGCGTAGTGCGATTCACCCTTCAGGTCGACGACGGTCGACGGGGTGTCCGCGGCGAGCGGGTTGGGGAACGGCTTGGTCTCCAGGCCCACCAGGTCGATGTAGTGCTGCAGCGCGGTGGAGCACGGCGGGAAGCGCATGGCGCCCATCTCCGCCGTCAGGCTCTCGTCACAGCCCTCGAAGCCGACGGTCCGGAGCCGGCCGCCGACCCTGTCCGCCTCGTAGACGACGGGCTTGAGACCCATCTTCATCAGCTCGTAGGCGGTGACGACGCCGGACAGGCCGCCGCCGATGACCGCGACCTCGGCGCCGTGCTCGGTCGCGGGTATCTGACCGAGACCGGCCGGATGGGCCAGGTAGTCGTCGTACGCGTACGGGAAGTCCGGTCCGAACATGGTGATCGGCGGCTCGGCCTGGGCCTCGGCGTGCTGCTCGTCGTGGACGGCGGGGGGCACCGTGGACGTCATCGGCTGAACTCTCCTACTGGCAAGGGTGGCTGGGGGCTTGCGTCCGCCGGGGAAGTACGGCGCTTCCGGGGCTTCAGACGAGCGTGGTGTACAGCTCGGGGCGGCGGTCGTTCAGATAGGTGTTCTCGGCGCGGGACGCCCGCAGGCAGCCCGGGTCGACGTCGGCGATCACCAGCTCCTCGCCCGCGCCGGCCCGCGCGCGTACGGTCCCGTCGGGCGCGGCGACGCAGCTCATGCCCGCGAAGGTGAACTCACCCTCGGTGCCGCTGCGGTTGGCGTAGGCGATGTAGAGCTGGCTCTCCCAGGCGCGGGCCGGGACGATCGTCTGCGGAACGATCTCGTACGGGCGCATCAGCGCGGTCGGCGCGAGCAGCAGTTCGGTACCCGCCAGGGCGTGCGCCCGCACGGGTTCCGGGAACTCCACGTCATAACAGATCAGCAGGCCCAGGCGCAGGCCGTCGAGGTCGGCCTGCACGACGGGCTCGTCGCCGGGCGTGAAGTAGGTGGTCTCGAAGGCGCCGAAGAGATGGGTCTTTCGGTAGTTCGCCAGCCGGGCACCGTCCGGACCGAACAGCTGCAGGGCATTGAAGACGGCGTCGCGCTCGCGTTCCGGGTAGCCGTAGCCGATGGCGAGGCCGTGTTCGGCGGCGATGGCGGCAACGGCTTCGGCGCCGGGACCGTCCGCGTGCTCGGCGCGCTCCAGGACGGTGGCACCGAGCGCGTAGCCGGTGAGATACAGCTCGTTGGTGAGCAGCAGCCGGGCGCCCTCATCGGCGGCGCGCCGGGCGGCTCCGGCCAACGCGGCCAGGGTGACCGAGGGGGTGTCGGGGACGCCGGCGGGGCCTTGGTACAGCGCGGTGCGCAGCGGCGCCATGGGACCTCTTCAGCTGAGACGGGCGGGAGGTGACACGAGGGGGGAGGAGACGTTTCGACGCTACGGGGCGGGCCCCCGGCCGGACAAGCCGCCACCGTTGCGCAGCCGAGCCGCATTCATTGCGCGTTGTGCGGCCTCCGCGTCGATTCGTTGCGCGGGCCCGCCACGACTGCCTCAGGCGGGCGCGCCGGACCCGAACCGGCGCAGCAGCGGTGAGAGCACCAGGACCGACCTCGTACGTTCCACGAACGGCTCCCCCGCGATCCGTTCCAGCACCCGCTCGAAATGGCGCATGTCGGAGGCGAAGACCTGGACCATGGCGTCCGCGTCGCCGGTGACGGTGGACGCGGAGGCTACTTCCGGGTAGCGGGAGAGGCCGCGGTGGATCGACTCGGGGGAGGTGTTCCGGCGGCAGTAGATCTCGATGAACCCCTCGGTCTTCCAGCCGAGAGCCGCCGGGTCCACCCGGACGGTGAATCCGGTGATGGCCCCCTCGGCACGCAGCCTGTCCACCCGCCGCTTGACGGCGGGCGCGGACAGGCCGACCTCCGTACCGATGTCGGCATAGGAGCGTCGCGCGTCCTGGGCGAGGGCGTGCACGATGCGCTGGTCGAGGTCGTTCATCTGTCGCACTGCGGCTGGTTCACTTCTCTGCTGGTGCCTGCGGGGCTTCCCGGGCGGGCAGGTCCTCGCGGCCGAGCCGGGACCTGCGCATCCCGTATCCGAAGTAGAACACGAGCCCGACGATCATCCAGCCTCCGAAGACCAACCAGGTGACGAGGGAGAGGCTGCCCATCATGTACACGCACAGCAGGAAGCCGATCGCCGGAAATACCGGCGCGAGCGGTACCCGGAACGTCCGGTGCATGTCCGGGCGGGTCCGGCGCAGCACGATGACCGCGACATTGACCAGGCCGAACGCGAAGAGGGTGCCGATGCTGGTGGCGTCGGCCAGCTGGCCGAGCGGAATGGCGGCGGCGAGGACGCCACAGAAGAGGGACACGACGACGGTGTTGGTGCGCGGCACGCCGGTGGGCGCGTGGACCCGGGAGAAGACCTTCGGTACGAGCCCGTCGCGGGACATCGCGAAGAGGATGCGGGTCTGCCCGTACAGCACGGTCAGCACGACACTGGCGATGGCGACCACTGCACCGGCCGCGAGCAGGACGGCCCAGAAGCTCTGACCGGTGACGTCCTTCATGATCCCGGCGAGCGCGGCCTCCGATCCCTGGAAGCCCTTCCAGGGCATCGCACCGACCGCGATGGCCGCGACCAGGACGTACAGCGCCGTGACGATCAGCAGCGAGAGCATGATCGCGCGCGGCAGGTCGCGCTTGGGGTTCTTGGCCTCCTCGCCCGCGGTGGACGCGGCGTCGAATCCGATGTACGAGAAGAACAGGGTGGCGCCGGCGGCGCTGACACCACCGATACCCAGCGGCATGAAGGGCCGGTAGTTGCCCGCCCGGATGCCGGTGAACGCGACCGCACAGAAGAGCAGCAGGGCCACGATCTTCACGCCCACCATGATGGTGTTCACCCGGGCGCTCTCCCGGGCGCCGCCCAGCAGGAAGGCCATGCAGAGCAGGACGACGAGCAGCGCCGGGAGGTTGAACACCCCGCCGTCGCCGGGCGGATTGGCGAGCGCGGCGGGAATGGTGACGCCGATGGTGCCGTCGAGCAGTTCGTTGAGGTACTGCCCCCAGCCGACGGCCACGGCCGCGACGGACACGCCGTACTCCAGGATCAGGCACCAACCGCAGACCCAGGCGACGAGTTCACCGAGCGTCGCGTACGCGTAGGAGTAGGAGGACCCGGAAACCGGGATGGTGCCCGCCAGCTCCGCGTACGACAGGGCTGAGAACAGCGCGGTGATTCCGGCGATGACGAACGAGATGACCACGGCGGGTCCGGCCTTCGGTACGGCCTCGCCGAGCACCACGAAGATGCCGGTGCCCAGAGTCGCGCCGATGCTGATCATCGTCAGCTGCCACATGCCGAGGGAGCGCCGCAGCGAGCCGCCCTGGCCCTGGCCCCCCTCGGCGACGAGGAGCTCGACCGGCTTGCGGCGCACCAGGCGGGCGCCGAAGCCGACAGGGGTCCGTTGTGGGGCGACCGCGTCCTGCGCGGCGGATGGCGCTGTGCCCTGATCCAACACTGAGGTGGCTCCTTGATCGCTGCCGGTCCGGCGACAAGGACCCGCAGCGGACACCGACCGCGCGCATGCCGATGTCGCAGGCAACCCGCAGGTGGGGGACCGCCGAGCAGGCGGTCCCCGCCACTCCACGTACTGCGCAAGACCCTACGAGGTGGGTGAGTGTGCCCGTAATGCATCAATCTTGCGCATCGGCGCACGATCGTTGCGCAGGCACGGAGCGGACGGCCGATCGTTGTCCGCCGTATCAACCGAGCCGGCCCCCGCACACCTGCGGGGGCCGGCATCGGACGGGTGGCGGGACGGTCAGCCCCAACTGGCGTGCAGCGGCATACCCTCGGCGTATCCGGCGGCGCTCTGCACGCCGACGACGGCCCGCTCGGCGAACTCCTCCAGGGAGTTGGCGCCGGCGTAGGTGCACGAGGAGCGGACGCCGGCGATGATCGAGTCGATCAGGTCCTCGACGCCCGGGCGCGCCGGGTCGAGGAACATCCGCGACGTGGAGATGCCCTCCTCGAACAGTCCCTTGCGGGCCCGGTCGTAGGCCGAGTCCTCGCTCGTTCGGTTCCGGACGGCCCGGGCCGACGCCATGCCGAACGACTCCTTGTACCAGCGGCCGTCGGCGGACTGCTGGAGATCGCCGGGCGACTCGTACGTACCGGCGAACCAGGAGCCGATCATGACGTTCGACGCACCGGCGGCCAGCGCCATGGCGACATCACGCGGGTGCCTGACACCACCGTCGGCCCAGACGTGCTTGCCGAACTTCCGTGCCTCGGTGGCACATTCGAGCACTGCGGAGAACTGCGGGCGGCCGACACCGGTCATCATCCGGGTGGTGCACATGGCACCGGGGCCCACACCGACCTTGATGATGTCGGCGCCGGCCTCGATGAGATCACGCACCCCGTCGGCGGCCACGATGTTGCCTGCCACGATCGGCACCGCGGGGTCGAGCGCACGGACCGCCTTGACGGCGGCGATCATCGACTCCTGGTGTCCGTGCGCGGTGTCCACCACGATGGTGTCGGTGCCCGCGTCGAGAAGCTGCTTGGCCTTGCCCGCGACGTCTCCGTTGATACCGACGGCGGCGGCGATGCGCAGCCTGCCCTTCGCGTCCACGGCCGGCGTGTACAGGGTGGCGCGCAGCGCGCCCTTACGGGTCAGGATGCCGGCCAGCTTGCCGTCCGCGTCGACCGCGGGGGCGTAGCGGCGGTTTGCCCCGTCGAGCCGGTTGAAGGCCTCCCGCGGGTCGATGTCCGCGTCGAGCAGCAGCAGATCCCTCGACATGACCTCGGAGAGCTGGGTGAAGCGGTCCACGCCGGCCAGGTCCTCGTCGGTGACGACCCCGACCGGCCTGCCCGCATCGTCGACGACGACTCCGGCGTTGTGCGCCCGCTTGGGCAGCAGCGACAGAGCGTCGGCCACGGTCTGGGAGGGAGCCAGCACGATCGGGGTGTCCAGCACCAGGTGCCGGGTCTTCACCCACGAGATCACCTCGGTGACGACATCGATCGGGATGTCCTGCGGAACGACGACGAGCCCGCCGCGGCGGGCGACCGTCTCCGCCATCCGCCGGCCGGCGATGGCGGTCATGTTCGCGACGACCAGCGGGATGGTGGTGCCGGTGCCGTCCGGAGCGGCGAGATCGACGGCCAGCCGGGAGCCGACCGCGGAGCGGCTCGGCACCATGAAAACGTCGTCATACGTGAGGTCGTAGGAGGGGCTCAGGCCATTGAGGAAACGCATGCTAACTCTCTCACCTGCGGTTTTACAGAATGGGCGGGCGGGAAGTCAGCGCCGTCCAGCAAGGGATCAGGCTGCGGCTCCTAGGCCATCATCGCCGATGATGCCGCGCTCTGGCGAGCCGCGCCGCTCGCTCTGGACCTTTTGACGGAGTCCCGGGCGTGGTGCTGGTGTCTTCCTCCAAGGCCCGGGAAGTGTCAGCTTCCGTCGGGGTCGGCCCGGTCCAGCGCCCGGCGCGGCCCGGGCCCCGTTTCGGTCAGCAGGATGTCGGCGGCAGCCGTGTCGGTGACCAGGCTGGTGACCAGACCGGACTTGAGCACGGCTCCGATCGCCGCGGCCTTGCGCTGGCCGCCCGCGATCGCCACCACCTCGGGGATTCGGCGCAGCCGGTCGGCCTCGACGGTGATGCACCGCTCGCCGAGGTCCCGTCCGACCCGCCGCCCCTGGGCATCGAAGAGGTGGGCGGACATCTCCGCGGCGACACCGAGCGAGGCGTAGTGCTCCCGTTCCTTGTCGCTGAGCATGTCGTGGACGGTGGAGATGCCGGGCTCCCAGGAGCCGATGGACACGGCGGCCACGGTGACCTTGTCGAAGTACTCGAAGGCGCGGGCGATCCCGGTCTGGTTGCGCAGCGCGGCGGCAGTCGCCGGGTCGGGCAGCAGCATCGGGGCGTAAATGGGGTGCGCCTCTCCCCCGGACACCTGGGCGGCGCGCCGCACGGCCTCGACGGAGCCGCGTTCGGCGGTCCCCGCGTCGTAGACACCGGTGAGCTGGACGACCGTGCAGGGCGGCAGGCTGCTCAGTGCCGCTGCCATGTGGATGGTGGACCGGCCCCAGGCCAGGCCGAGCACATCGCCCTCGGCCACCAGCTCGCCCAGCAGATCGGCCGCCACCTCACCCAGGTTCTCCGGGTCGGGCGCGTCGTCCGCTGCGTCGGCCGGGGACTCGACCACGACGGCGTGGCGCAGCCCGTAGCGCGCGCGGAGGGCGTCCGAACGCTCCGCGTCCAGTTCCGCGGGGACACGGATCTCGATCCGTACCAGATCGCGCTCGAGAGCGGTCTCCAGGACCCGTGCGACCTTGAAGCGGCTGACGCCGAACTCCTCCGCGATCTGGATCTTGGATTTGCCCTCCAGGTAGAAGCGGCGCGCCATGGCCGCCGCCTGTACCAGCTCCGCGGGTCCCATCCGCAGGGCCGGTCTGCCCGACGACATACCAGACACCGCGATCTCCTCACTGCTGTTTTGCTCCCCGGATCAACCATCCTGTCAGATCCGGCACATCTTGATCAGCCCGGAAGGGCTCCGTTCATCTGCCGGCAGCTCAGTGGCCGCATGACCAGGCCGCCGTGGCGGTGGTCTCCTTCGCCTGATGCCTCAGCATGCGGACGGCTGCCGCAGGGTCCTCCGCGCCGTACACGGCGGAGCCCGCGACGAAGACGTCCGCGCCGGCCTCCGCACACCGTTCGATGGTCGATGCGGACACCCCGCCGTCGACCTGCAGCCACAGCTCCAGTCCGTGCTTGGAGATCAGCTCACGCGTACGACGGATCTTCGGCAGCATGATGTCGAGGAAGGACTGCCCCCCGAAGCCGGGCTCCACCGTCATGATCAGCAGCATGTCGAGCTCGGGAAGCAGATCCTCGTAGGGCTCGATGGGGGTCGCCGGCTTCAGGCCCATGGAGGCGCGAGCGCCCTTCGCCCTGATCTCGCGCGCCAGTCGTACCGGGGCGGCAGCGGCCTCGGCGTGGAAGGTGACGGAGCCGGCGCCCGCCTCGACGTACTGCGGGGCCCAGCGGTCCGCGTCCTCGATCATCAGGTGGCAGTCGAGCGGGGTGTCCGTCGCCCGGCTGAGGGCTTCCACCACCGGGACGCCGAGCGTCAGGTTGGGGACGAAGTGGTTGTCCATCACGTCGACATGGAGCCAGTCGGCGCCTTCGACGGCCTTCGCTTCCTCGGCGAGGCGCGAGAAGTCGGCGGACAGGATGCTGGGGTTGATCTGCACGGCCATGCCCCAAGCCTGCCATGGACCGGCGCGGTTGCCCGCCACGGTGGGGACCGAGGTCCACGGGGATGCGTACACACCGCGCAATCCCGGCGTTTCTCGTCCCGTCGGTACACCGGAAGGCTCCGGTGTTCCTCCCTGGAGCCGGGCGGGCCGGAAGAATCAGGCCGTTCGCCGCAGCAGCGCGAGGTACATGGCGTCCGTACCGTGCAGATGCGGCCACAGCTGTACGTCGGGGCCCTCTCCCACCGCGGGCACCCCGGGCATCAGCGGCCGGACATCGATCCACTCCGCTTCGATCGGCTCGCCGCCGCGCCCCCTGAGTACGTCGTCGACCACCACCCGGGTCTCGGCGAGGTGCGGCGAGCAGGTCGCGTACCCGACGACGCCGCCGACGCGCACCGCGGCGAGTGCCTCCCGCAGCAGGCCGCGCTGCAGCGGTGCGAAGCCTTCCAGATCCTCCGGGCGCCGCCGCCAGCGCGCCTCCGGCCTGCGCCGCAGTGCGCCGAGGCCGGTGCACGGCACGTCCATCAGCACCCGGTCGAAAGAGCCGGGCAGCCACGGCGGCCGGGTGCCGTCCGCCGCGACCACCTGGTACGGGCCGGGGTTGCCGGCCAGGGTCCGCTCGACGAGACGGGCCCGGTGCGGCTGCTTCTCGGCGGCCAGCAACGAGGCACCACGCTGTGCGGCGAGCGCGGCCAACATCGCGGCCTTGCCACCGGGGCCCGCGCAGCCGTCGAGCCAGCGCTCGTCACGACCTTCCAGCGGAGCGTTGGCGAGGGCCACGGCGACCAGCTGGCTTCCCTCGTCCTGGACGCCGGCCCGGCCGTCCCGCACCGCGTCGACGGCGCCGGGTTCGCCGCCCTCCGCCAGCCGTACCGCGTACGGCGACCAGCGTCCCGGCAGCGCCGATTCCTCACCGACCGCCTCGATCAGCTCGTCCGTCGTGGCCCGTCCCGGCCGGGCGACCAGCGTCACCTCGGGCCGTTCGTTGTCCGCCTCCAGCAGGTCCTCGATGCCGGCCCGGCCGCCGCCGAGCGAGTCCCACAGCGTGGAGACGATCCAGCGGGGGTGCGAGTGCACCACGGCCAGATGGTCCTCGGCGTCCTCGTCGTAGGGCGGTGCGACCCGCTCCAGCCACCCCTCGAGGTCGTCGGCCGCGACCTTGCGCAGTACCGCGTTGACGAACTTCGACCGTCCGTCGCCGAGTACCACCCTGGCCAGCTCCACACTGGCCGAGACCGCGGCGTGCGTGGGGATGCGGGTCCCCAGCAGCTGGTGCACGCCCAGCGCCAGCACATCGAGCACCGGCGGATCGACCTGCCGCAGCGGCCGGTCGATGCACGCCGAGATGATCGCGTCGTAGGTGCCCTGCCTGCGCAGCGTGCCGTAGACCAGCTCGGTCGCCAGCGCCGCGTCCCGTCCGTCGAACTGCGGGTTCTCCCGCGCCTTCTTCAGCAGCGGCGGGAGCACGAGGTTGGCGTACGCGTCCCGGTCGTCGACCGCCCGCAGTGCCTCGAAGGCGAGGATCCGCACGGGATCCTTCTGCGGCCTGCGGTACGGCTTCGACGGGTGGTCGGTCCGGCGCTTCGACGGGTGTTTCGGCTGCTGGCCGGGGCGGCGGCGCGGCTGGTCGGTCACGTGAAAGGTGCTCCGCTGATGGTGAGAAGGGCGAACCCTGCCAGCCTACGTCCGACACCGCGGGCGCTCGCCCGCCGCAGGGGGTGTCCGCCGGGAGCTACCCGCCGAGCTGCTCCCCCGCCGCGATCCGCACCCCGCGCGCCCAGTCGGCGGCCGGCATCGGCTTCTTGCCCTGGGGCTGGACCCAGCGCAGTTCCACGGCGTGCGAGCCGGTGCCCGCGTAGACGTTGTTCTTGGCGACGGACAGCTCGCCGGGGGCGAGACCGGTGTGGTCGCCGACCGGGGTCAGACCGATCAGCTTGAGCCGTTCGCCGCGGAAGACCGTCCACGCGCCGGGCGCAGGGGTGCAGCCGCGCACCAGCCGGTCCACCCCGAGGGCCGGGGCCTTCCAGTCCACCTGGGCGTCCTCGACACTGATCTTCGGGGCCAGCGAGACACCGTCGGCCGGCTGCGGGACGGCGTGCAGGGTGCCGTCCTCGATGCCGTCCATGGTGGCGACGAGCAGTCCGGAGCCCGCGAAGGCCAGCCGGGTGAGCAGATCACCGCTGGTGTCGGTGGGGCGTACGTCCTCCGTCACCACCCCGTACACCGGGCCGGAATCGAGGCCTTCCTCGATCAGGAAGGTCGAGGCGCCGGTGACCTCGTCGCCGGAGATGATGGCATGCTGCACGGGCGCCGCCCCGCGCCAGGCGGGCAGCAGCGAGAAGTGCAGATTGACCCAGCCGCGGGGCGGGATGTCCAGGGCGCCCCTGGGCAGCAGCGCGCCGTAGGCCACGACCGGGCAGCAGTCGGGACCGATCTCGCGCAGGCGGGCCAGGAAGTCCTCGTCCCGCGGCCTGACGGGTTTCAGCACCTCGATGCCGGCCTCCTGCGCGCGCTCTGCGACGGGGCTCGCGACCAGTCTGCGACCGCGGCCCGCAGGTGCGTCGGGGCGGGTGACGACGGCGGCCACCTCGTGCCGGTCGGAAGCGATCAGGGCATCCAGTGCGGGTACGGCGACCTCGGGGGTGCCTGCGAGGACGAGCTTCATCTGAGGGCCTCTCAAGCCGGTACGGGATTCCAGCAGCGCACCAGTCCGTGACTCCTCCGCCCCGCGAACGGGGCGGCTTCTCACTCGGCTCCGCAACGCCTCATGACAGCCAAGCCCTGACCGCTGACCAGGGGCAGGGCCACAGGGTACTACGCCGCCGTCCGCTGACCGGGTGCCCGCCGGCGCCGCAGGGGCGTACGCACCACTGCGCGCCCCTCGCATATGCCCATACGCCCCCGCAGCGTGACCCCGACAGCGGGTGGCGCGTTGGTCAAGAGAGATTGACCGTAACGACAGGGGCCGCAGATGCGGCCCGATCCTTTTCAACGCCGGTTCGAGAGGCTTGTTCATGGCCGACCACGCATCCCACGACGCCCAAGCGCGGGCCAGTCTCCACCTGTTGGTGCGGGACATCGAGCGGGTCCGCCGACAGGTGGACGCACTTCGTACGCTGACCGCCCAGTTGGGCAATGTGTACCGCCCGCGCCGCTCAGGCCCTTCGGCGGGCTTCGTCGTCTACGGCAGGGCGCCCGCGCCCACCGTCCGGCTGGCCCAGGAGCTGCGGGACAGCGTCGAGACCCTGGTCACGGCCGCGGTGGACTTCGACCGTTCGCTGGGCTTCTCGTGGGACGCGGTGGGTTCGGCGCTCGGGGTCACCAAACAGGCCGTACACCGCAGGTACGGCACCCGTCGGGCCACCGCTGCGGCCACCGCGTCGGGCGGCCCGACGACCGGCTCCGGCGAGCCCGAATGCCCCGATGCGGACAGCGCACCGCTGTCCGGCTCGCCGGGGATTCCTTCCGTCCCCGCCGCACGCTCGATGCCGCCGCAGCCGGCGCCGGGCGGTCAGCCGCTGCGTGACGAGACTCGTCCCAGTGCCTTTCCGGGTCCCCGCAACGGCTGACCGGGTTTCCCCACGGACCGGCTTCAGCCGATCTCCGGCGGATCCACCCTGATCCGCACCGGGTCACCGCCCCGCGCCAGCCGGGCCGCCTGCGCTGTCTTCAGTGCCGCGGCGAGCGCCGCGCCGCTGCCGGGCGGCACCCTGATGAGAGCGCGCTGCCCCTGCTCGCCGGGTGGTGCGTCGCCCGGCCCGCGGGGCCTGCGCGCGTCCCGGACTGCCACCGGACCCAACACCTCTGCTTCCGCAGGCAGTTGCACGGTCGCCAGGAAGGCCTCCAGGGTGTCGGCCTGCCCGGACACCGCGGCCATCCGGGAGACCGGCGGGAAACCCAGCTCGGCCCGCTCGGCCAGTTCTCGCACCGCGTGTCCCACCGGGTCCCAGCGCACCAGCGCCTGGACGGGACGCAGCGTCGGCTCGGCGACGACCACCACCGTGCCGCCCTCACCCTGACCGCGCACCAGCGAGGCGGCATCGATCCAGCGTCTCAACGCCTCCTCGCCGGCCCGGAGATCGGGCCGCCCGAGCATGGCCCAGCCGTCGAGCAGAAGAGCCGCCGCATAGCCACCTTCGGCGACCGGTTCGGCGCCCGGGGTGCTGACCACCAGGGCGGGCCGGGCGTCCACGGTGTCGAGCACATGGTCACGTCCCGACGTCCGCACGGGCACGGCGGGGAACGACCGGCCCAGCTCCTCCGCCGTACGCCGGGCCCCGACGACCTGGGCCCGCAGCCCCGCGTGGCCGCACTCGGCGCAGCGCCGGCCGGTGGCATCGCGTCCGCACCAGCCGCAGTGCAACGCTTTTTCGTCCGGCGCCTCCAGCGGTCCTGAGCAGTGCGCGCACCGCGCGGGCGTCCGGCAACGCTCGCAGGCGAGGCGCGGCACATAGCCGCGCCTGGGCACCTGCACCAGGACCGGCCCGCTCTTCAGGCCTTCGCGCGCGGCCTGCCAGGCGAGGCTGGGCAACCGCGCGGCGCGGGCCGCCTCGTCCCGGGCCAGGTCCACGTCCCCCACGGTGCGCACCACGGGTGCCGCCAGCCGGACCTGCTCCCGGTCGGCGGTCAGCGGCGCGGCCCAGCCGCTCTCCACCAGTTGGGCGGCCTCCACGGTGCAACTGGTGCTGCCGAGCAGGAAGCCGCACCTGTCGTGCGCCGCCCGCAGCAGCAGCACCTCGCGGGCGTGCGGCAGCGGGGCGTGCGGCTCGCTGTGGCTGGAGTCCCCGTCCTCCCAGATGACGACCAGGCCGAGATCGCGGACCGGCGCGAACATCGCGGCGCGGGTGCCCACCACGGCGCGCACCGCTCCGCGCCGCACCGCGAGCCACTGCCGGTACCGCTTCTCGGGGCCTGCCTCGGCGGTGAGCAGGGCGTGCCGGCCGGCCCCCAGCGCCTCGGTGAGAGCCGCGTCCACCCGCGCCGCCGTCCGTCCGTCGGGGACCACCACCAGCGCCCCGCGTCCGGATGCCAGTGCGGCCCGGACGGCGCTCGCCAGTTCCTGCGGCCAGTGCGGCCCCGGCAGCGCCGTCCACACGGCGCGCGGCGCCCCGCCCGACGCCAGCGCCTGCAGGAACGCCGGCCCCTGCGGATAGCGGCCCCAGGTCCCCGGCTCCGGCGGCGCGGGTGCCTCCAGCGGCTCCGGGGACGGCCGGCCTTCGGCGCGGGCGTTCCGCGGTGGCACGGCCAGTTGCAGTACGTCGGCGAGGCTGCCCGCGTAGCGGTCGGCGACCGCCCGGGCGAGACCCAGCAGTTCGGGGCTGAGCACCGGCTCCGGCGACACCACTGCGGCGAGCGCGGCAAGCGGCCCCGAGTAGTCGGAATCGGAGCGCCGTTCGACGAGGAAGCCGTCGATCAGTCCGCCGCCCTCCCGCCGGCCGTCCCGAACGTTGCGGTTGCCCGCGCCGAAGCGCACCCGCACCCGCACACCGGGCTGGGCGGCCTCGTCGAGCTCTTCCGGCACCGCGTAGTCGAAGAATTGGTCGAGGTGGAGCACGCCCTTGTTCACCACGACCCGCGCCACCGGACGTTCCCTGGCGAGCGCGGCCCCTCGCCAGGTCCTCGGCTTGGCCCGGGGCACCTTGGCCGTCCGCACGGTCTCCCGGATGAGCGCGAGCTGCTCCGGAGGCGCGGCCGGCCGCGGTTCCGGGTTCGGTTCGTTCTCGCTGCTCACAGCCAAATTCCTACCAGACACCACTGACAGACCGGCCCCACTGACCTCGCGGGCCCGGTGGGCAGACGAACGGAGCCCCGGACCGTCGGGTCCGGGGCCGTGCCGCTCGAGTGCTCCGGAGTCGGTGCTCCGGGGTCGGTACTACAGGAGACCGGTGGCCTTACGGAGTGCGTCCACCCGGTCGGTGCGCTCCCAGGTGAAGTCGGGGAGCTCGCGGCCGAAGTGCCCGTAGGCCGCCGTCTGGGCGTAGATCGGCCGGAGCAGGTCGAGGTCGCGGATGATCGCGGCCGGGCGCAGGTCGAAGACCTCGCCGATGGCCTGCTCGATCTTCTCGACGTCGACCGCGGCGGTGCCGAAGGTCTCGACGAACAGACCGACCGGCTCGGCCTTGCCGATCGCGTAGGCGACCTGGACCTCGCAGCGCGAGGCGAGACCCGCGGCCACCACGTTCTTGGCGACCCAGCGCATCGCGTACGCCGCGGAACGGTCCACCTTCGACGGGTCCTTGCCCGAGAAGGCGCCGCCGCCGTGCCGGGCCATGCCGCCGTAGGTGTCGATGATGATCTTGCGGCCGGTCAGGCCGGCGTCGCCCATCGGGCCGCCGATCTCGAAGCGACCCGTCGGGTTGACCAGCAGCCGGTAGCCCTCGGTGTCCAGCTTGATGCCGTCCTCGATGAGCTGGTTGAGGACGTGCTCGACGACGAACTCACGGATGTCGGGAGTGAGCAGCGACTCCAGATCGATGTCGCTCGCGTGCTGCGAGGAGACGACGACCGTGTCGAGGCGCAGCGCTTTGTCACCGTCGTACTCGATGGTGACCTGGGTCTTGCCGTCGGGGCGCAGGTAAGGGATGGTGCCGTTCTTGCGCACCTCGGACAGCCGGCGCGAAAGCCGGTGGGCCAAGTCGATCGGCAGCGGCATGAGCTCGGGCGTCTCGTCGCACGCGTAACCGAACATCAGGCCCTGGTCGCCGGCGCCCTGCTTGTCGAGCTCGTCCTCATCGCCCTCGACCCGCTTCTCGTAGGCGGTGTCGACGCCCTGGGCGATGTCCGGGGACTGCGCGCCGATGGACACCGAGACGCCGCAGGAGGCGCCGTCGAAGCCCTTCTTCGAGGAGTCGTAGCCGATGTCGAGGATCTTGTCGCGCACGAGCTGTGCGATCGGCGCGTAAGCCTTGGTGGTGACCTCACCGGCCACATGCACCTGGCCTGTGGTGATCAAGGTCTCCACGGCGACACGGGAGGTCGGGTCCTCACGCAGCAGTGCGTCGAGAATCGTGTCGCTGATCTGGTCAGCGATCTTGTCGGGGTGGCCCTCGGTGACGGACTCCGAGGTGAACAGACGACGGGACACAACGCTCCCTGGGGTTGCAGCGGCTGCTGGCTGATCATGGATGGAACGGCCGGGGGCTGCGCCCGACTCGTTCCGCGACCAGTTTATCGGTCAGCCCCGGCCGGTGGGCCACGTGTCTCGACACGTGGGAGCCCTGTGACCCGGGCAGTGCTCCTTCCGGTACGGCCGGTACCCCGGTTTCCGGGGGTGTACGGCGTGCTGTGTCAGGTTTCACCATCGGGTGGAACGACACAAGAATTTCATCCGAGTCGAGGTATCACCAGATCCCAGACCGTGTCGGCGAGAGCGGCCTTCGGGCCGTGCGGCACCGGGGTCTCGCCTCCTTCGGCGTCCAGGACGACCGCTTCGTTCTCCTCGGAGCCGAAAGTCCTGCGCTCCCCCACCTCGTTCACCACCAGCAGGTCGCAGCCTTTGCGCTGCAGCTTCCGCCGGCCGTTGGCGAGGACATCATCGGTCTCGGCGGCGAATCCCACGATGATCTGCCCGGGCGTGGCGCGCTCGGCGGAGATCTCCGCCAGGATGTCCGGGTTTCGGACCAGGCCGATCGGCGCGGGCTCCTGGTCATCCTTCTTCTTGATCTTTCCCTGGGCGTAGGCCGCAGGACGGAAATCGGCGACGGCCGCGGCCATGACCACCGCGTCGGCGTCGGCCGCGGCCTTGCCGACGGCCTCCCGCAACTGCTGGGCGGTGCCGACGTGCACCACGTCCGCGCCTGCCGGATCCGGCAGGCCGGTGTTGGCCTCGATCAGCGTCACTCGCGCGCCGCGGGCCACGGCCGTACGGGCGAGGGCGTAGCCCTGCTTTCCGGAGGAACGGTTCCCCAGATAGCGCACCGGGTCGAGCGGCTCCCGGGTGCCGCCGGCGCTGACCACGACATGGCGGCCCGCGAGGTCCGGTCCGGTGATGCCACGGGCGAGTACCCGCCGGCAGACCTCGAAGATCTCATCGGGGTCCGGCAGCCGGCCCTTGCCGGTGTCGACACCGGTGAGCCGGCCGACGGCGGGCTCGATCACCACGGCGCCGCGGCGGCGCAAGGTGGCCACGTTCTCCTGAGTGGCCGGGTGCTCCCACATCTCGGTGTGCATGGCCGGGGCGAAGACCACCGGACAGCGTGCGGTGAGCAGGGTGTTGGTCAGCAGGTCGTCGGCCAGGCCGTGGGCCGCCCGGGCGAGCAGGTCGGCGGTGGCCGGAGCGACCACCACGAGGTCGGCGTGCTGGCCGATCCGTACGTGCGGCACTTCCTGCACATCGGTCCACACGTCGGTCGACACCGGGTGACCGGAGAGCGCCGACCAGGTCGCGGCGCCGACGAAGTGGAGCGCCGACGCCGTCGGTACGACGCGTACGTCATGGCCCGACTCGGTCAGCCGGCGCAGCACCTCGCACGCCTTGTACGCGGCGATGCCCCCGCTGACCCCCAGAACGACCTTCGGCCTGTCCGCCACGTCCATGCCTCTCCCCGGCTTCCGCTTCGGATTCGTACCCCCATGACACACCACAGGCCCGGCAGTCGCGCTGCCGGGCCTGTGGTGAAGAGAATGGTGACGAAATTCTCGCCGTCTGCGTTACTGCGCGGGGCCCTCGATGGCCTCGGAGGTCAGCAGACCCGCGTTGATCTCGCGGAGCGCGATCGAGAGGGGCTTCTCGTGGACGTGAGTGTCCACCAGCGGACCGACGTACTCGAGCAGGCCTTCGCCCAGCTGCGAGTAGTACGCGTTGATCTGGCGCGCGCGCTTGGCGGCGTAGATCACGAGGCTGTACTTCGAGTCGGTTGCCTCGAGCAGCTCATCAATCGGCGGGTTGATGATGCCCTCGGGCGTGGTGATGGAAGAGGACACTCTCTGCCTTCCGATGGAGTGAAAATCAAAGAACCTTCACCAAGGCTAGCAGCTCGCGGGCCACATCCTCGACGGAGGTATTGACAAGGGTGGTACCGAACTCCGCGTCGGCGGCCAGTTCGATCTTGGCGGCGTCCAGCCGGCGCTCGATGACTTCGGGCGCCTCGGTGCCGCGGCCGGTGAGCCGGCGGACCAGCTCGTCCCAGCTCGGCGGAGCCAGGAACACCAGCTGGGCCTCGGGCATCGACTCCCGCACCAACCGGGCACCCTGGAGATCGATCTCCAGGAGTACCGGCTCGCCGGCCTCCAGGCGCTCAAGTACGGCGCGGCGCGGCGTGCCGTACCTGTTGCCCGCGAACTCGGCCCACTCCAGCAGTTCGCCGTTGGCGACGAGCTTGTCGAACTCGCCGTCGTCCACGAAGAAGTACTGGACACCGTGGCGCTCCCCGGGGCGCGGCTTGCGGGTCGTCGCCGACACCGAGAGCCATACCTCGGGATGAACCTTGCGCAGGTGCGCGACGACCGTGCTCTTGCCGACCCCGGAGGGGCCGGAGAGCACGGTCAGCCGCGGACAGGGGTCCGGGGATACGGGGGTCGTCCCCCGGGGTGTTACAGCCATGCGGCGATTATTCCAGCTTCCCAGGGGTGCCTGGGACGGCAGAGCCTGTCGGGTGACCCCCGGTCCGGCGCCCGAACCCTGGCACGCACTCACCCAAGGCCTTCAAAAGGCCAGGGGGACGCCCATTGAGGACGCTCCGGCGCCTTGCGATCGCGCTCGGCCTCCGAAGGATCGAATGAAGAGCCGAGACGGAGAGAGCGAAGCGAACGCAGTGCGCCAGGGCCCGTTCACCTGGCAACCGGCAGTCACCCGACGGAATCAGGCAGCGCCGCCACCGAACTCGCGCTCCAAGGAGGCGATCTGGTTGGAGCCGAGACCACGCACCCGGCGGCTCTCGGAGATGCCGAGCCGCTCCATGATCTGCTTGGCACGGACCTTGCCCACGCCAGGCAGGGACTCAAGGAGAGCGGAGACCTTCATCTTCCCGATGACGCCGTTCTCCTGGCCCTGCTTGATGACCTCGTGGAGGGAGGCACCGGAGTGCTTGAGTCGATTCTTGACCTCGGCCCGCTCCCGGCGAGCCGCGGCGGCCTTTTCGAGCGCGGCTGCGCGCTGTTCAGGGGTAAGGGGCGGAAGAGCCACGCCTACGTCACCTCGGATGTCGAACTGTCGGATACGGACCGGTGCGGAACGTGATCGCTCCACACCTGATGAGCGGCGTTGCAAGGAAATTGCTTGTCCGCTCTCGACGGAGACTAGCGGCCAGGACCGCTCCAGTCAGCGAGAACAGACGAAAAGTCCTGGTCAGCTGAGACTCGGGCCGACATTTAGGGCATAACCACCCGGTTTTCGGCCCTCCGGGCACCGGCTGGCTGATTCTGTGCGCTGCCGTCCGAGGTTTCAGCTGTCATCCGTCTCGGACCTCGGACACTCCTCAGCCGGCGACCGCGGTGCGCACCTCGTCGGTGAGGCGGGCGGCCGAATCGCGCAGACCGGCGAGATCCGGACCATGGCGCAGCACCCCCCGGCTGACGCTGGGCAGTACATTGCCGACCGCCGAGCCGAAGACGGCAGGCAGGTCGGCCGGCGTGGCTCCCTGAGCCCCGATGCCCGGGGCGAGCAGCGGACCGTTGATGTCCAGCCGCACCCCGGCGTCGCCGAGCGTGGCGCCGACGACGGCGCCGACCGAGCCGAGCGGGGCGACGCCCTCGTTCTCGGCCGCCGCCCGGTCGAGCATCAGCTGGGCCACCGCTCGCCCGTCGGCCGCGACGGACCGCTGGACTTCGGCGCCCTCGGGGTTGGAGGTCAACGCGAGCACGAAGACGCCGGAGCCGCTGATGACGGCCGCGTCCAGCGCCGGACGGAGCGAGCCGAAGCCGAGGTACGGCGAGACGGTGACGGCGTCCGAGAAGAGCGGTGAGTCCTTCTCCAGGTAGGTCGCCGCGTAGGCCCCCATGGTGGAGCCGATGTCTCCGCGTTTGGCGTCCATCAGTACCAGGGCACCCGCCGCGCGCGCCTCGGCGACGGCGGTCTCCAGCACGGCGATCCCGCGCGAGCCGAAGCGCTCGAAGAAGGCGGACTGCGGCTTGAGTACGGCGACCCGGTCGGCCAGTGCCTCGACGACCGTGCGGGTGAAGCGCTCCAGGCCCGCGACGTCGTCGCCCAGGCCCCAGGCGGTGAGCAGGGAGGCGTGCGGGTCGATGCCCACGCAGAGCGGACCGCGGGTGTCCATGGCACGGCGCAGACGGGCGCCGAAGGGTTCGGGCAGATTCATCGGGTGGCCTTCCGGTGCTCGGCGCCGACGGCGTCGGCGAGGGTGGCGTACGGGCTGGCCCGGAGCCGGGCGGCAAGTCCCTTGTGGATCGCGCGGCTCCAGAAGGGGCCCCGGTAGATGAAGGCGCTGTATCCCTGGACGAGGGTCGCACCGGCGAGGATGCGCTGCCAGGCGTCCTCCGCGCTCTCCACTCCGCCGACCCCGATGAGGGTGAGGTCGTCGCCCACCCGGCCGTACAGGCGGCGCAGGACCTCCAGCGAGCGTTCCTTGAGCGGCGCACCCGAGAGGCCGCCGGTCTCCTTGACGAGCGCCGGGTGCGACCGCAGGCCGAGGCCGTCGCGGGCGATGGTGGTGTTGGTGGCGATGATGCCCTCGAGGCCGAGTTCGACGGCCAGGTCGGCGACGGCGTCCACGTCCTCGTCGGCCAGGTCGGGAGCGATCTTCACCAGGAGCGGTACGTGCCGGGAGGGCACCGCGCGGTCCGCCGCCGCGCGGACCGCCGTGAGCAGGGGGCGGAGCGCCTCGGTGGCCTGCAGGTTCCGCAGCCCCGGGGTGTTCGGGGACGAGACGTTCACCACGAGGTAGTCGGCGTGCCCGGCCAGCCGCTCGGCCGAAGCGACGTAGTCGGCTACGGCTTCCTCCTCGGGGACCACCTTGGTTTTGCCGATGTTGACGCCGACGGTGGTACGGAACACGGCCTTCCGGGCCGCCAACCGGGCCGCTACGGCCGCGGAGCCCTCATTGTTGAAGCCCATGCGGTTGACGAGCGCACGGTCCTGCACAAGGCGGAAGAGGCGCTTCCTGGGGTTGCCCGGCTGCGGCTGGGCGGTGACCGTACCGACCTCGATGTGGTCGAAGCCGAGCATGGCCATGCCGTCGATGGCGACCGCGTTCTTGTCGAAACCCGCGGCGAGCCCGAACGGGCCGTGCATCCGCAGGCCGAAGGCCTCGGTACGCAGCTCCTCGTACCGGGGAGCCAGGGCAGCCGCCGCGAAGGTGCGCAGTACCGGGACGCGGGCAGCGAAACGGATCCAGCGGAAGGCCAGGTGGTGCGCCTGCTCCGGGTCCATCCGCTTGAAGACCAGAGTGAAGAAGAGTTTGTACATCAGGTTTTTCCTCATGAAGACCGGGCTCATGAAGAGGGGGACACCGTGTCCGGTGTCCCCCTCGTGGGCTGCTAGACCTCGCGCGCGGCGGTCAGGTGTTGTGCGTGTTCCTGGAGGGAACGCACTCCGACGTCCCCGCCGTTGAGCGCGTCGATGCCCTGGACTGCCGCGGCCAGCGCCTGGACCGTGGTGAGGCAGGGCACGGAGCGGGCCACGGCCGCCGTGCGGATCTCGTAGCCGTCGAGGCGACCACCGGTTCCGTACGGGGTGTTGACGATGAGGTCGACCTCGCCGTCGTGGATGAGCTGGACGATGGTCCGCTCACCGGCGGGCCCCTCGCCCTCGCTCAGCTTACGGACCACGGTGGCGTTGATGCCGTTGCGGCGCAGCACCTCGGCGGTGCCCGAGGTGGCGAGCAGTTCGAAGCCGTGCGCGACGAGCTCCCGGGCCGGGAAGATCATCGAGCGCTTGTCGCGGTTGGCGACCGAGATGAACGCGCGGCCCTTGGTGGGCAGTGGACCGTACGCGCCGGCCTGCGACTTGGCGTACGCCGTGCCGAAGACCGAGTCGATACCCATGACCTCGCCCGTGGAGCGCATCTCCGGGCCGAGCACGGTGTCGACGCCGCGTCCGTGCATGTCGCGGAAGCGCGACCAGGGCATCACGGCCTCCTTGACGGAGATCGGCGCGTCCTGCGGCAGGGTTCCGCCGTCGCCGGTGGCCGGCAGCATGCCTTCGGCGCGCAGTTCGGCGACGGTCGCGCCCAGCGAGATGCGCGCGGCGGCCTTGGCGAGGGGCACCGCGGTCGCCTTCGAGGTGAAGGGCACGGTGCGGGAGGCTCGCGGGTTGGCCTCCAGGACGTAGAGGATGTCACCCGCCATGGCGAACTGGATGTTGATCAGTCCGCGCACCCCGACACCCTTGGCGATGGCCTCCGTGGAGGTACGCAGCCGCTTGATGTCGAAGCCGCCGAGGGTGATCGGGGGCAGCGCGCAGGCCGAGTCGCCGGAGTGGATGCCGGCCTCCTCGATGTGCTCCATGACGCCGCCGAGGTAGAGCTCGGTGCCGTCGTAGAGCGCGTCGACGTCGATCTCGATCGCGTCGTCGAGGAAGCGGTCGACCAGCACCGGGCGGGTGGGGCTGATCTCGGTGGACTCCGCGATGTACGAGGCGAGCCTGGCCTCGTCGTACACGATCTCCATGCCGCGCCCGCCGAGCACGTACGACGGGCGTACCAGCACCGGGTAGCCGATCTCGTCGGCGATGGCCTTGGCCTCGTCGAAGGTGGTCGCGGTGCCGTGCTTGGGCGCGGGCAGACCGGCCTCGGCGAGCACCCGGCCGAAAGCGCCGCGGTCCTCGGCGGCGTGGATCGCCTCGGGCGGGGTGCCGACCACCGGCACGCCGTTGTCCTTGAGCGCCTGGGCCAGGCCGAGCGGGGTCTGGCCGCCGAGCTGCACGACGACTCCGGCGACCGGGCCGGCGAGGGTCTCGGCGTGCACGATCTCCAGGACGTCCTCCAGGGTGAGCGGCTCGAAGTAGAGCCGGTCGGAGGTGTCGTAGTCGGTGGAGACGGTCTCGGGGTTGCAGTTGACCATCACCGTCTCGTAGCCCGCGTCGCTCAGCGCGAAGGAGGCGTGGACGCAGGAGTAGTCGAACTCGATGCCCTGCCCGATCCGGTTCGGACCCGAGCCCAGAATGATCACCGCGGGCTTCTCGCGCGGCGCGACCTCGCTCTCCTCGTCGTAGGAGGAGTAGAAGTACGGGGTCTTCGCGGCGAACTCGGCGGCGCAGGTGTCCACCGTCTTGTAGACCGGGCGGACGCCCAGCGCGTGCCGCACCTCACGGACGACTTCCTCGCGCAGTCCCCGGATCTCGGCGATCTGACTGTCGGAGAAGCCGTGCCGCTTGGCGTCGGCGAGCAGCTCGGGATCCAGCTTCCCGGCGGCGGCGAGCTCGTCCGCATGCTCCTTGATCAGGAAGAGCTGGTCGACGAACCACGGGTCGATCTTCGTCGCTTCGAAGATCTCCTCGGGGGTCGCACCGGCTCGCATGGCCTGCATGACGGTGTTGATCCGGCCGTCGGTGGGGGTCCCGGCGGTCTCCAGCAGCGCGTCCTTGTCGCCCGGTTCACCGGTGAAGGAGAACTGCGAGCCCTTCTTCTCCAGCGAGCGGAGCGCCTTGTTGAGCGCCTCGGAGAAGTTGCGGCCGATGGCCATGGCCTCGCCGACCGACTTCATGGTGGTGGTGAGGGTGGCATCGGCGGCCGGGAACTTCTCGAAGGCGAAGCGCGGCACCTTCACCACGACGTAGTCGAGAGTCGGCTCGAAGGATGCCGGGGTCTTCTCGGTGATGTCGTTGGGGATCTCGTCCAGCGTGTAGCCGACAGCGAGACGGGCGGCGATCTTCGCGATCGGGAAGCCCGTCGCCTTCGACGCCAGCGCGGAGGAGCGGGAGACCCGCGGGTTCATCTCGATGACGATGATCCGGCCGTCGTCCGGGTTGACGGCGAACTGGATGTTGCAGCCGCCGGTGTCCACCCCGACCTCGCGGATGATCGCGATGCCGATGTCACGCAGCCGCTGGTATTCGCGGTCGGTCAGCGTCATCGCCGGCGCGACGGTGATCGAGTCGCCGGTGTGCACGCCCATCGGGTCGAAGTTCTCGATGGAGCAGACCACCACCACGTTGTCGTGGTGGTCGCGCATCAGCTCCAGCTCGTACTCCTTCCAGCCGAGGATGGACTCCTCCAGGAGTACCTCGGTGGTGGGCGAGAGCGTCAGGCCCTGGCCGGCGATCCGGCGCAGCTCCTCCTCGGTGTGCGCGAAGCCGGAGCCGGCGCCGCCCATGGTGAAGGAGGGGCGCACGACGACGGGGTAGCCGCCGAGTTCGTCGACGCCACCGATGACGTCGTCCATGGTGTGGCAGATGACCGACTTGGCGGACTCGCCGTAGCCGATCTTCCTGCGGACGGCTTCGACGACACCCTTGAAGAGGTCGCGGTCCTCGCCCTTGTTGATCGCCTCGACGTTGGCGCCGATCAGCTCGACGCCGTACTTCTCCAGGACACCGTTCTCGTGCATGGAGATGGCGGTGTTGAGCGCGGTCTGGCCGCCCAGGGTCGGCAGCAGGGCGTCCGGGCGTTCCTTAGCGATGATCTTCTCGACGAATTCCGGTGTGATCGGTTCGACGTAGGTGGCGTCGGCGATCTCCGGGTCGGTCATGATCGTGGCCGGGTTCGAGTTGACCAGGATGACCCGCAGGCCCTCGGTCTTGAGAACCCGGCAGGCCTGGGTGCCCGAGTAGTCGAACTCGGCGGCCTGGCCGATGACGATCGGTCCGGAACCGATGACCAGGACGGACTGGATATCGGTGCGCTTAGGCACGCTGGCCCTCCATCTGGGCTGTGTTCATCAGAGACGTGAAGCGGTCGAAGAGGTACGCGGCGTCGTGCGGGCCGGCGGCTGCTTCGGGGTGGTACTGGACGCTGAACGCGGGTCGGTCGAGCAGCTGGAGGCCTTCGACCACGTTGTCGTTGAGGCAGACGTGCGAGACCTCGGCGCGGCCGTAGGGGGTGTCGGAGACCGTGTCGAGCGGCGCGTCGACGGCGAACCCGTGATTGTGCGCGGTGACCTCGACCTTGCCGGTGCTGCGGTCCTGCACGGGCTGGTTGATGCCGCGGTGGCCGTACTTCAGCTTGTACGTGCCGAAGCCGAGCGAACGGCCGAGCAGCTGGTTGCCGAAGCAGATACCGAAGAGCGGCGTGCTGCGGTCGAGGACCGCCTTGATGACGGTGAGGTCGGCGGTGGCCGGGTCACCGGGTCCGTTGGACAGGAACACACCGTCGGGGGCGACCGCGTACACCTCGTCGACGGTTGCGGTGGCGGGCAGCACGTGCACCTCGATGCCGCGCTCGGCCAGTCGGTGCGGGGTCATGCCCTTAATGCCGAGGTCGAGAGCGGCGACGGTGAACTTCTTCTCACCGATCGCCGGGACGACGTAGGTCTCGGTGGTGGCGACCTCGGCGGAGAGGTCGGCGCCGTTCATCTCGGGGGCCTGCCGCACCTTGGCCAGCAGGGTGCCCTCGTCGGGCAGTGCGTTGCCGGAGAAGATGCCCACCCGCATGGCGCCGCGTTCCCGCAGGTGGCGGGTGAGGGCGCGGGTGTCGATACCGCTGATTCCGACGATGCCCTGCCGCGTCAGTTCGTCGTCGAGGGTGCGCCGGGAGCGCCAGTTCGACGGGACGCGTGCGGGGTCGCGCACGACGTAGCCGGCGACCCAGATCTTCCTCGACTCGTCGTCCTCGTCGTTGATGCCGGTGTTGCCCACGTGCGGGGCGGTCATCACGACGACCTGGCGGTGGTACGAGGGGTCGGTGAGGGTTTCCTGGTAACCGGTCATGCCGGTGTTGAACACCGCTTCACCGAAGGTCTCCCCCACGGCCCCGTAGGCGCGGCCGCGGAAGCTTCGGCCGTCCTCCAGGACGAGTACGGCGGGAACCGGGGCGGCCCCCCGGGTGGAGATCGTCATTGTGCGGTGCCTTCCGTCGTAACCGGGTGCTTCATGGAATTGATGGCCTCGACCCAGGCGCTCTGTTCTGCGGCGTGGTCCGAGCGGAAGCCGGAGTCGATCAGCTTGTCGCCGTGCTGCCAGGTGACGATGAGCAGTCCGCCCTCGGTGAGGACCTTGCCGGCGATGCCCTTGTCGAGCCGGGCCTCACGCAGCTGGGCGGTCGGGATGAAGAAGTCCTTCGCCCCCGGGCGTACGACGTCCACTCCGGCGTCCGTGAGCGTCACCTCGGCCCTGCTCCGGGTACCCAGGCCGTGCGCGACAATCCGGTCGAGCCACTGACCGGCCGTGGTGGAGCCGTGGTAGCGGCCCCGCATGCTCAGTCTGGCCGTACCCGGCTCGGCCGGCGCGCCGAGGAGTTCCGGAAGGTCGCTCTGGAGGGTGCCCCGCCATTTCCAGCCTTCGCGCATCAGCCAGTAGACGAGCGCGATGAACAGCAGCAGGCCGACGATCCAGCCGATCCGCCCCGACCAGTCGGTGACCTGCGCCGACTTCTGATCCGCTGCGAGGTGAAGAGCTGCGAGGTGAGGTGTGTTGAGTGGTGTCACGCCAGCTTCCCGTCCACGACCGTTGCCCGGCCCCGCAGAAAGGTGTGGGTGACGCGTCCCGGCAGCTCGCGGCCCTCGTAGGGAGTGTTGCGGCTGCGGGAGGCGAAGCCCGCGGGGTCCACCTCACCACGGTAAGCCGGGTCGAGAAGTGTCAGGTTCGCGGGCTCACCGGCCGCGATGGGGCGTCCGTGTCCGGCCAGCCGGCCGATGGCCGCGGGCCGGAAGGACATCCGGTCGGCCACGACGGCCCAGTCCACAAGACCGGTGTCGACCATCGTCTGCTGGACCACGGAGAGGGCGGTCTCCAGGCCCACCATGCCCATGGCGGCCGCGGCCCACTCGCAGTCCTTGTCCTCGTGCGGGTGCGGGGCGTGGTCGGTGGCGACGCAGTCGATGGTGCCGTCCGCGAGTGCCTCCCGGAGGGCCATCACGTCGGTCTCGGTGCGCAGCGGCGGGTTCACCTTGTAGACCGGGTTGTACGTGCGGACCAGCTCGTCGGTGAGCAGCAGGTGGTGCGGGGTGACCTCGGCGGTGACGTTCCAGCCCTTGGACTTGGCCCAGCGGACGATCTCCACGGAGCCGGCGGTCGACAGATGGCAGATGTGCACCCGGGAACCGACATGTGCGGCGAGCAGCACATCACGGGCGATGATCGACTCCTCGGCGACCGCGGGCCACCCGCCGAGCCCGAGTTCGGACGAGACCACGCCTTCGTTCATCTGGGCGCCCTCGGTGAGGCGCGGCTCCTGGGCGTGCTGGGCGACGACTCCGTCGAAGGCCTTCACGTACTCCAGCGCGCGGCGCATGATCACAGCGTCGTGGACGCATTTGCCGTCGTCGGAGAAGACCTTCACTCCGGCGGCCGAGTCGTGCATGGCGCCGAGTTCGGCGAGCTGTTTGCCCTCCAGGCCGACGGTGACGGCGCCGATGGGCTGCACGTCGCAGTAGCCGGACGCCCGGCCGAGCCGCCAGACCTGCTCGACGACACCGGCGGTGTCGGCGACCGGGAAGGTGTTCGCCATGGCGTGCACGGCGGTGAACCCGCCGACAGCGGCGGCCCTGGTACCGGTGAGGACGGTCTCGGAGTCCTCACGGCCGGGTTCCCGCAGGTGGGTGTGCAGATCGACCAGGCCGGGGAGCAGGATCCTGCCCTCCGCCTCGATGACCTCGGCGCCTTCGGCGGACAGGCCGGTACCCACCGCTTCGATCGTCTCGCCGTCGACCAGGACGTCCTGCGACTCGCCGCCGAGCACCTTCGCACCACGGATCAGGATCTTGCTCATCGTTACTTGTTCTCCTCGGTACGCGTGGTGGGGGCGGGCTCGGAGCCGCCGAGCAGCAGATACAGGACGGCCATCCGGATGGAGACACCGTTGGCGACCTGCTCGACCACGGTGCAGCGATCGGAATCCGCGACGTCGGCGGTGATCTCCATGCCCCGGTTCATCGGGCCGGGGTGCATCACGATGGCGTGCTCGGGCGTCCGCGCCATACGGTCGCCGTCCAGACCGTAGCGGCGTGCGTACTCCCGCTCGGTCGGGAAGAAGGCGGCGTTCATCCGCTCCCGCTGCACCCGCAGCATCATCACCGCGTCGGACTGGGGCAGCACCCGGTCCAGGTCGTAGGACACCTCGCAGGGCCAGTGCTCGACGCCGATCGGCACCAGGGTGGGCGGGGCCACCAGGGTCACCTGGGCGCCCAGCGTGTGCAGCAGGTGGACGTTCGACCGGGCGACCCGGCTGTGCAGGACGTCACCCACCACGGTGATCCGGCGGCCGGCCAGGTCGCGCCCGATACCGGCGTCCGCGCCGACCAGCCGACGGCGCATAGTGAAGGCGTCCAGCAGCGCCTGGGTGGGGTGCTCGTGCGTGCCGTCCCCGGCGTTGACGACCGCGCCGTCGATCCACCCGGAGGTGGCGAGCCGGTAGGGGGCGCCGGAGGCTCCGTGCCGGATGACGACGGCGTCCGCGCCCATCGCCTCCAGGGTCAGCGCGGTGTCCTTGAGCGATTCGCCCTTGGAGACGGACGAACCCTTCGCGGAGAAGTTGATGACATCGGCGGAGAGGCGCTTGGCGGCCGCCTCGAAGGAGATACGGGTCCTCGTCGAGTCCTCGAAGAAGAGGTTGACGACGGTACGGCCGCGCAGGGTCGGAAGTTTCTTGATCGGCCGGTCCGCGACCCTGGCCATCTCCTCGGCGGTGTCGAGGATGAGGACGGCGTCGTCGCGGGTGAGGTCGGCGGCCGAGATGAGGTGGCGCTTCATCCGGGTGTTCTCCATGTGTGCGGAGGATTCTGGGTGTGCGGGAGCATTCCGGCACAGCGGGCAGGCACAGCGCTGCGGCCCGGGTCGCGGGCCGGAGCTCAGGAGCTACTGCTCGCCGGTCGGGGCGGTCCGCTCGGCACCGAGCAGGACCGCGTCGCGGCCGTCCTCCTCGGCGAGCTGGACCTTGACCGTCTCCCGCAGCGACGTGGGGAGGTTCTTGCCGACGTAGTCGGCGCGGATCGGAAGTTCGCGGTGGCCACGGTCGACCAGTACAGCGAGCTGTACGGCGCGGGGGCGGCCCATATCACCCAGTGCGTCCAGCGCGGCCCGGATCGTCCGGCCGGAGAAGAGCACATCGTCGACCAGCACGACCAGACGTCCGTCGACGCCGTCGGCCGGGATGTCCGTCCGGGCGAGGGCGCGGGCGGGGCGCAGCCGCAGGTCGTCGCGGTACATGGTGATGTCGAGCGAGCCGACCGGGATGGCGCGGCCGGTGATCTCTTCGAGCTTGACGGCGAGCCGACGGGCCAGAAAGACGCCACGGGTCGGGATACCGAGAAGCACGACGTCATCGGCGCCCTTGGCGCGCTCGACGATCTCGTGCGCGATGCGGGTCAGTACCCGCGCGATGTCTGGGCCCTCGAGTACGGGGCGTGCATCGGTGGTGCTTGCGTCCATAGGAAACGGACCTCCTTCTCCGCCTCACGGGACGGACCTTAAAGGACGTCGAAATTACAAGCCCACGGTACCAGGGCCGTGGGAGTCCCCGGGCAGGGGGTCGGTCCGGACCATTCGGCTTGACGCAGCCAAGTAACGCTGCGTAACCTCACAGTGAGTTACCAGCCGCGCGGCGGAGCCGCACGTCGCCACAGCGTCCGGGGAGCCATATGTCCAGCGAATACGCAAAACAGCTCGGGGCCAAGCTCCGCGCCATCCGCACCCAGCAAGGCCTTTCCCTCCACGGTGTCGAAGAGAAGTCCCAGGGCCGCTGGAAGGCCGTGGTGGTGGGCTCGTACGAGCGGGGCGACCGCGCCGTGACCGTGCAGCGCCTCGCCGAACTGGCGGACTTCTACGGGGTTCCCGTGCAGGAGCTGCTGCCCGGCACCACGCCGGGTGGAGCCGCCGAGCCACCGCCGAAGCTCGTCCTGGACCTGGAGCGTCTCGCCCATGTCCCGCCGGAGAAGGCAGGGCCGCTGCAGCGCTATGCGGCGACCATCCAGAGCCAGCGCGGCGACTACAACGGCAAGGTGCTGTCGATCCGCCAGGACGACCTGCGCACCCTCGCCGTCATCTACGACCAGTCGCCCTCGGTCCTCACCGAGCAGCTGATCAGCTGGGGCGTGCTGGACGCGGACGCCCGCCGGGCGGTCGCGCACGACGAGGGCTGATCCAGCAGCCGACCCTCGTCGACGCAACAGCAGAAACGTCTCGTCCGAAGGGCGGACCCGCACCAGCCGGGTCCGCCCTTCGCCGTTGCCCGAACGGCACCGGGCCCGGGACGGGAAGATGAATCATCTTTCCCGTCCCGGGCCCGGAACGTCCCTGCTCCCTGCGGAGCGCGCCGCCGGCGTCGCGACCGGCCGCTCAGGCCTGGTCGCGGAGAAGGCTCGGCTTGAGGTCCTTGAAACGGCTCAGCAGGCCGTTGATGAAGGACGGCGACTCGTCGGTGGAGAACTCCTTGGCGAGCTGCACGGCCTCGTCGATGACCACCGCATCCGGCGTGCCATCGACCCACACCAGCTCATAGGCGCTCAGCCGGATGATGTTGCGGTCGACGACCGGCATCCGGTCCAGCGTCCAGCCCACGGCGTAGGTGGCGATGAGGTCGTCGATACGGTCGGCGTACTCCGTGTACCCCTCGACGAGCTCCATCGTGTACTCACTGACCGGCGGCTGCCGGTCGTCGGTCCGGGCGTGACGGATCCAGTCCGCGAGGACCGTCCGCACGGGCACCCCGCGCTGGTCGGCCTCGAAGAGGATCTGGAAGGCGCGCTTGCGCGCCGTGTTCCGGGCAGCCACGGTTAGCTGTTCACCCGGCCGAGATAATCACCGGAACGGGTGTCGACCTTGATCTTCTCGCCGGTCGTGATGAACAGCGGGACGCCGATCTCGTAACCGGTCTCCAGGGTGGCCGGCTTGGTGCCGCCGGTGGAGCGGTCGCCCTGAACGCCCGGGTCGGTGTGCTGGATCGTCAGCTCGACGGCGGCCGGCAGCTCGACGTAGAGCACCTCGCCCTCGTACTGCGCGACCGAGGCGGTGAAGCCCTCGATCAGGAAGTTGGCGGCGTTACCGACAGCCTTGCGGTCGACCATCAGCTGGTCATACGTGTCCATGTCCATGAAGACGAAGTACTCGCCGTCCATGTACGAGAACTGCATGTCACGCCGGTCAATGGTGGCCGTCTCGACCTTCACCCCGGCGTTGAAGGTCTTGTCGACGACCTTGCCGGAGAGCACGTTCTTGAGCTTGGTGCGCACGAAGGCGGGGCCCTTGCCGGGCTTGACGTGCTGGAACTCGACGACGGACCAGAGCTGGCCCCCGTCGAGCTTGAGCACCAGGCCGTTCTTGAGGTCGTTCGTGGAAGCCACGGTTGAGGTTCTCCTGGACTGCAGCGTGTGTGGGACCGCGGGTACTCGCTAGAGGGCGAGCAGTTCCTTGGTCGTAATGGTGAGTAGCTCGGGTCCGCCGTCCGCCTCAGGGCGCACGACGAGCGTGTCATCGATCCGGACTCCGCCCCGGCCCGGGAGGTGGACCCCCGGTTCGACGGTGACCGGCACGCGAGCGTCCAGTTTACCCATGGCCGCAGGTGTCAGCTGCGGGTCCTCGTCGATTTCGAGTCCTACGCCGTGCCCGGTGGCCGTCGGCAGACCCTCCCCGTGGCCCGCCGCGCCCAGCACCTGGCGGGCCGCACGGTCCACGTCGCGGCAGGCGGCGCCGGGCACGAGAGCCTCCCGACCTGCCCGTTGTGCGGTGAAGACCAGCTCGTACAGCTCGATCTGCCAGTCCGCCGGCGACGTCCCGATGACGAACGTACGCCCGATCTCGCAGCGGTATCCGTGGTAGCGGGCACCCAGGCAGACGGAGAGGAAATGCCCTTCCTCGACCCGGCGGTCCGACGGGCGGTGTCTTCTCAGGCCGGCATTGGGTCCGGTGGCCACCGAGGTGGGGAAAGCGGGCCCCTCGGCGCCGTGGTCGACCAGTCGGCGCTCCAGCTCGAGAGCGAGATGGCGTTCGGTGCGCCCGACGAGGATCGATTCGAGCAGTTCGCCCAGCGCCTGGTCGGCGATCTCGGCGGCGATCCGCAGGCTGGCGATCTCTTCCTCGTCCTTGATGATCCGCTGCTGTTCCACGGCGCCCGCCAGATCGGTGAGCTGGATGCCGGGCGCGACGGAGCCGATCGCGCGGTGCCTGGCGACGGTCAGATGGTGCTCCTCGACGGCGAGCGACGGAGCATCCGCCGGATTCAGCAGACCGGCCGCGGCGACCACCGGATCGCCCCCTGAAGCGGGCAGCATGCGCAGACGCAGGTGCTCGTCGGGCCGGCCGTTGCCGGCGTCGTCGGCAGGCTCCCGGGGGCAGAGCAGCTCGTCGCCGGCCGGTCCGAGGAGCAGCACCGACCCGGTCGGAGCCGCACCCGCGAGGTAGCGGACGTTGGCGGCGCGGGAGACCAGGGCGGCAGCGCTGCCGGCTGCCCTGCACCGGTCGCGCAGCCTCTCCCGGCGGACCGCAAACACCTCTGACATGCTTCCGAGCGTAGGAGCAGGAGCGGGTGTCAGCCGGTTCAGCGCGTCCGACCGGGGAGCTTCACCAGGTCGGGGGGGAGGCGATGGAGCGCGCCAGTACGTCGTCGAGCACCTGGGCGGTGGTCTCCACGTCGAAGGCCGAATTGTCGATGATCGGCAGACCCGAGCCGTACCAGCCGGCCATCCGGCCGTGGATCCTGGCGACTTCCTCATCGCTCAGACGGCGGTTACCGCTGCGGGCGGAGTTGCGCTCCAGGACGATCTCCAGGCCCGGCAGCAGGACCACCGGAAGCAGACCGGGGCCGACATGCCGCTTCCAGCCGCCGAGACCGACGACCGGCCGGTCCGGGAAGACCGCGTCGTCGAGGACGCAGGAGATGCCGTTGGCCAGGAAGTTGCGGGCGGCGAAGCCGCAGGTGCGCCGGGCGAGGCGGTACTGGGCCTCGGAGTGGTCGTTCCATCCGGTCTGCGGGTCGGCGAACCCGGAGCAGACCCATTCCCGTACGTCGTCCAGGCTGATGTGCGCGGTGGGCACCCGGCGGCTCTGCGCCCAGTGCCGGGCCACGGTGGTCTTGCCGGCGCCCGCGGGTCCTATGAGCAGCACGGCGAGCGTGGTGTTGCCGGTGTCCGCCCGGACGCTGGCGGGCGGCGGGGACGGCAACGGCACCGGGCCACCGGGCGGCAGCTGGACATGGCCGGTGGATTCCGGGGCGGGGGGCAGCGGCGGGGCGGCGGGCGGCCGGCCGGGCGCCGGACCGGGGTGCTGGGGCTGAGCGGGGTGCTGGGCGGGGGGCAGGGCGCCCTGCATCCATCCCCCGGCTCCCGAATGGGGTGGCGGCAGCGGGGCTCCTCCAGCGTGCTGCATCCGGTGCCACTCCGTCTCGTTCGGCCGACTGATCCGCGCTACCGAACGGTACCTTCCCCGGCCGTCGTCATGTGAACGGCCGGGGAGTGGTCGAAGTGCCGCGTCAGGACGCCAGTTCCCCGGCCAGCGCACGCAGGGCAAGGCGGTAGGAGCCGATTCCGAAGCCCGCGACCGTGCCGCTGGCGACGGCAGCGATTACCGAGTTGTGACGGAACTCCTCGCGGGCGTACGGATTCGAGATGTGCACCTCGATGAGCGGCGCGGTCCGCTGGGCCGCCGCGTCCCGCATGCCGTACGAGTAATGGGTGAAGGCACCGGGGTTGATCACCACGGGGATCGAACCGTCGGCCGCCTCGTGGAGCCAACGGATCAGCTCTCCCTCGTCGTTGGTCTCGCGGACCTCGACGTCGAAGCCGAGTTCCTTGCCGAGGCCGGTGCAGGCGTCGACGAGCCCGGCGTAGGAGGTCGCACCGTACACATCGGGCTCGCGGGAGCCCAGCCGGCCCAGGTTGGGGCCGTTGAGGACGAGCACCCTGGTCACGCGGAGACCTCCCCGTACGCGGCGAGCAGGACCGCGGGGTCGGGTCCTTCCAGGACGGTCGGCTTGGCGAGACCGTCGAGGACGATGAAGCGCAGCACATTGCCGCGGGACTTCTTGTCGACCTTCATGGTCTCCAGCAGCTTGGGCCACTGGTCACCGCGGTAGGTCAGCGGCAGGCCGACGGAGGCCAGTACGGCCCTGTGCCGGTCGGCGGTCGCGTCGTCGAGGCGGCCCGCGAGACGGCCGAGCTCGGCGGCGAAGACCATCCCGACGGAGACGGCGGCGCCGTGCCGCCACTTGTAGCGCTCATTCTTCTCGATGGCATGGGCGAGGGTGTGCCCGTAGTTGAGGATCTCGCGCAGCCCCGACTCCTTCAGGTCGCTGGATACGACCTCGGCCTTGACCCGGATGGAGCGCTCGATGAGCTCGGCGGTGTGCGGGCCCGCGGGCGTGCGGGCGCCTTCGGGGTCCGACTCGACGAGGTCGAGGATGGCCGGGTCGGCGATGAAACCGGCCTTGATGATCTCGGCCATGCCGGAGACGTAGTCGTTGACCGGCAGCGAGTCCAGCGCTGCCAGGTCGCACAGCACCCCGGCGGGCGGGTGGAAGGCGCCGACCAGGTTCTTGCCCTCGGCGGTGTTGATGCCGGTTTTCCCGCCGACCGCGGCGTCGACCATGCCGAGCACCGTGGTCGGTACGGCGATCCAGCGCACACCGCGCAACCAGGTCGCCGCGACGAACCCGGCGACATCGGTGGTCGCTCCACCGCCCACGCCGACGATGACGTCGGTGCGGGTGAAGCCGGTCTGGCCGAGCGCCTTCCAGCAGTAGGCGGCGACCTCGACGGTCTTGGCCTCCTCGGCGTTGGGCAGCTGGATCGCGATGGCCTCGTATCCCTGGCTTGCGAGGTCCTGCCGCATCGTCTCGCCGGTCTCGGCGAGTGCCTCCGGGTGCAGCACGGCCACCCGCTTGGCCCGGTCACCGATCAGCACGGGCAGTTCGCCCAGGAGGCTGCGGCCGACCAGCACTTCGTAAGGGGCGTGTCCTTCCGTGCCGCCGACCTGGATACGGATAGGGGCTTCCTGCGTCATGCGGGTCTCCTGGCCGGTGGTGCCGGGGTCCGCGGTGCCGACCGCGGGTGGTGGTGTGGTCCCCGGGAGCTGCGGGAGTCCCAGAGCGTCGATGACCGCCTGGGTGACCTCTTCGGGAGTGCGGTCGTCGGTGGCGACGACGACGTCGGCGACTTCGGTGTAGAGGGAGCGGCGCGCTTCCATCAGTTCACGCCACTGGCGACGCGGGTTGACGGCGAGCAGCGGGCGCGCGGTGTTCAGCCCGACACGCTTGACCGCGGCCTCCACGTCCATCGAGAGGTAGGCGACGCGGTGGCCGGCGAGCAGTGCACGGGTGGCCGCGTCGAGCACGGCGCCGCCGCCGAGCGACAGCACCCCGGTGTGTTCGGCGAGCGCGGCGGCCACCGCCGTGCTCTCCAGGGAGCGGAACCGCGCCTCCCCCTCGTCGACGAAGATCTCCGCGATGCTGCGGCCCTCGACGGCCACGATGTCGGCGTCGGTGTCCCGGTAGGCGGTGCCGAGCCGTTCAGCAAGGAGTTCGCCCACGGTGGACTTGCCGACGCCCATGGGGCCGACCAGGACGACCAGTGGCCCGCTCATCGGATCTGCAGGTTGTCGAGGTACGAGCGGACGTTGCGGCGGGTCTCGCCGACGCTGTCGCCGCCGAACTTCTCCGCGACCGCGTCCGCGAGGACCAGCGCCACCATGGCCTCGGCCACGATGCCCGCGGCCGGGACCGCGCACACGTCGGAGCGCTGGTGGTGCGCGGCGGCGACCTCTCCGGTCGCCACGTCGATGGTGGCCAGGGCGCGCGGCACCGTGGCGATCGGTTTCATCGCGGCCCGCACCCGCAGGAGCTCTCCGGTGGACATGCCGCCTTCGGTCCCACCGGAGCGGCCCGATGTGCGGCGGATACCGTCCGCGGTCGGCACGATCTCGTCGTGGGCCTGTGAGCCCGGCACCCGGGCGAGGTCGAATCCGTCGCCGACCTCGACGCCCTTGATGGCCTGGATGCCCATGAGGGCGGCGGCCAGCCGCGCGTCGAGCCTGCGGTCCCAGTGCACGTGCGAGCCGAGGCCCACCGGCACGTCGTAGGCGAGCACCTCGACCACACCGCCCAGGGTGTCGCCGTCCTTGTGCGCCTGGTCGATCTCGGCGACCATCGCCTTCGAGGCGCCGGCGTCCAGACAGCGCACCGGGTCCTCGTCGAGCCTGGCCTCGTCGGCGGGGACCGGAACGACGCCGTACGGAGCCTTCGCCCCCGCCAGTTCCACGACATGGGAGACGATCTCGATCCCGGTCGTCGCCCTGAGGTACGACCGCGCCACGGTGCCCAGGGCGACCCGGGCCGCCGTTTCGCGGGCGCTGGCGCGCTCCAGGATCGGACGGGCCTCGTCGAGCGCGTACTTCTGCATCCCGGCCAGGTCGGCGTGGCCGGGCCGGGGACGGGTGAGCGGGGCGTTACGGGCCAGCTTGGCCAGCTCCTCGGGGTCGACCGGGTCGGCCGACATGACCTGCTCCCACTTGGGCCATTCGGTGTTGCCCACCATGACGGCCACCGGGCCACCCATGGTCAACCCGTGCCGTACCCCGCCGAGAAAGGTGACCTCGTCCTTCTCGAACTTCATCCGGGCGCCGCGGCCGTAGCCGAGCCGTCGCCGGGCGAGGGCGTCCGCCACCATGTCCGTGGTGATCGTGACACCGGCGGGAAGGCCCTCCAGCGTCGCCACCAGTGCGGGGCCGTGCGACTCCCCCGCGGTCAGCCAACGCAACCTGCTCAACGGTGCTCCTCATGCTCGCGCCTCGGTCTGCGACGGCGCGACCAGGTGCGCGGCCTTGGCCCGCCTTGTCCGATCCTCCCACGACCGGGCCGCTGTCCGGTCATGGGTCCAGTGGGCGGACGTACCACCGGTGCAGCTCCGGCTCCGCCGGCGGCCACGGCGGGCACCGCGGGTCCGGCGGCCGGCTCAGCGACGGGGCGGGGCGGTGCTGCTGCGGACCACCAGGCTGGTTGCGAGATCGACCCTGGCGGTGGCGGGCTGTTTGCCCCGGCTGAGGTCGAGGACCAGCCGGGCCGCGGTCTCGGCCATCTCCAGCAGCGGCTGGCGCACCGTGGTGAGCGGCGGCCCCACCCAGCGGGTGATCGGCAGATCATCGAATCCGACGACGCTGAGGTCCTCCGGAATGCGCAGACCGGTCTCGCGGGCGGCTTCGAAGACCCCGAGGGCCTGCAGGTCGTTGCCGGTGAAGATGGCGGTGGGCGGGTCCGGGAGCCGCAGCAGGTCGAGACCGGCGGTGTAGCCGGCCTCGTGGTGGAAGTCGCCCTCCCGCACGAGCTGTGGGTCCACCGGAAGGCCCGCGGTCTCCAGGGCGGCCCGGTAGCCGTCGATCCGGGCGCGGCTGCACATCATGCTGGCCGGGCCGCCGATGACGCCGATCCGCCGGTGCCCCAGCTCCACCAGGTGGCGGGTGGCGGCGAGCCCGCCCTGCCAGTTGGTGGTGCCCACCGAAGGGACCTCGTCCCCCGGATCGCCGGCCGGGTCGACGACGACAAAGGGAATGTCCCGGCTGGTCAACTGAGCCCGCTGGGCGGCGTTGAGGTCCGAGAGCACCAGGATCACCCCGACGGGGCGGCGGGCCAGCACTCCGTCCACCCAGGTCTGACCGGGGGTCAGCCGGCCTGCGCTCTCGGAGAGCACGAGGCTCAGCCCGTCCTCCCTGGCGACGTTCTCGACCCCCCTGATGACCTCCATCGCCCAGGCGCTCTCCAGTTCGTGGAAGACCAGGTCGATCAGCTGGGACTGCTGCGAGGCGCCGCGCCTGCGCCGGTAGCCGTGATGGAGCAGTAGCTCCTCGACCCGGGTGCGGGTGCCGGCGGCGACGTCGGCACGTCCGTTCAGAACTTTCGAAACTGTCGGAGCCGAGACTCCGGCAGCACGGGCGATCTCGGCCAGGGTCGCGGCGACTTCCGGCTGATCTCCGGCAGTCGTCCTTCGCTGTGGGGACGGGGCGTTCGCGGGGCGCATACCGGGATCGTAGCTCTCGATCCAGCTCACATCAGCCCCGGTGCACTGTTCAGGGAAACTCCTGCGCACCCTCTTGACGAGCCCGGTACCCACCCGTACGGTTCCGGCAACATTCGCTGGACAATTCGAAACATTCGACAGAGGTGCGGTCATGGGGTCGGGCATTCTCAGCAGCGGTACACGTACGGCCAGATGGACCGCGGCAGGGGCCGCGATGGTGATGGCCGGGGTCCTGGCCGGCTGCGGTTCGAGCAGCGGTGGCGGCGGTGGCGGCTCCATCACCGCCTACGTGTACGGCGACGACGCGGTGAAGATCCAGAAGGCGGCCGTCGCGAAGTTCAACAAGACGTCCGACGTCAAGGTGAAGCTGGTGTCCATACCCGGCTCCGACTACGTCAACAAGCTGCGCAGTGCGATGGGATCACCCAACGCTCCGGATGTCTTCTACAACTGGGGCGGCGGCTCCATCAAACCGTACGTCGACGCCGGTCAACTGGTCGACCTCACCTCGACGGTCAAGAGCGATGCCACGCTCAAGGACGGCTTCCTGCCGTCGATCATGACCGCGGGCAGCCTCGACGGGAAGATCTACGGCGTTCCGATGCGCGGGATGCAGCCGGTGGTGCTCTTCTACAACAAGACGCTCTTCGCGGAGAACCACCTCCAGGCCCCGAAGACCTGGGACGACCTGCAGAAGGACATCACCACCTTCAAGTCGAAGAACATCACCCCCTTCGCCCTCGGCGGCGCCGACAAGTGGCCCGAGCTGATGTGGATGGAATACCTGCTGGACCGGGTCGGAGGTCCGGACGTCTTCAAGAAGATCCAGGGCGGTGATTCCTCGGCGTGGGGCGATCCGGCGGTGCTCAAGACCGCGCAGACCGTGAAGCAGCTGGTGGACGAGGGCGCCTTCGGTTCCAACTACAACTCGGTCGACTACACCAACGCCGGCGCGCCCACTCTGTTCAGCAAGGGCAAGGCCGCCATGCACCTGATGGGCTCGTGGGAGTACTCGACCCAGCTCGGCAAGGCCCCGCAGTTCGCCAAGAAGGACCTGGCCTGGACCGCGTTCCCGACCGTGGCCGGCGGGGTCGGCGACGTGCAGGACGTGGTGGGCAACCCCACCAACTACTGGTCGATCAACGCCAGGACGAAGCACAAGGACGTGGCGATCAAGTTCCTGAAGGCCATGGCAACGGAGTCGTACGCCAAGGCCCTGATCGCCAACGGTGACGTCCCCACCACGTCCAACGCCGCTTCGCTGTTCGGCTCGTCGCCCAACCCGGCGTTCTCCAAGTATCAGTACGACATGGTGCAGAAAGCCCCGAGTTTCACTCTCTCGTGGGACCAGGCACTGGAGTCCCAGATCGCCACCCCGCTGCTCACCGAGGTCAGCAAGCTGTTCGCCGGGAAGTCCACCCCCGAGCAGTTCGTCTCCGCCATGAAGGCCGTCAAGTAACGATGTCCACCACTCCGCTCGTCACGAAGCCCGCCCGGGCCGCGAAAGCGGTTCGGCCGGTCAAGCGCGGAGGCGGCCGGGCGGCCGGCAGCAATGTCGGCCGCCCGCACGTCGGCTGGGCGCTCCCCGGTCTGCTCTTCTTCGCCGTCTTCGCGATCGTCCCGCTGGCGCTCGCCGTCTATCTGTCCTTCTGCAAGTGGGACGGCCTCAACTCACCCACCGCAACCGGTCTCGACAACTGGACGCGGCTCTTCAAGGACCACGACTTCGGCCAGGCCGCCTGGCTGAGTCTGCTGCTCACCGTGATCAGCTGGGCCTTCCAGACCCCGGTCGCCCTGCTGCTGGGGGTCTGGGCCGCCGGACGCCAGCGCAGCCGCGCCGTACTCTCCGCCATCTTCTTCGTCCCGCTGCTGCTGTCCACCACCGCCATCGCGCTGCTCTTCCACGCCCTGCTGGACCCCAACTTCGGCGTGATCAAGGAAATCGGCCCCTGGATCGGGGTCGACCCGAACGTGATGGGTAACTCCACCGGCGCGCTGCTGGTGGTGGCGTTCGTCGGCGGCTGGCAGTTCATGCCGTTCCACACCCTGATCTACCAGGGCGGCGCGCGGCAGATACCCGAAGTCCTCTACCAGGCAGCGTCCATCGACGGCGCGGGGATGCTGCGGCAGTTCTTCCACATCACGCTGCCACAACTGCGGCACACCGTGACCACCTCGTCGGTGCTGATGATCGTGGGTTCGCTGACCTACTTCGACACCGTGCTGATCATGACCAAGGGCGGTCCGGGCACCGACACCACGATCCTGCCCTACCTGATGTACCGCACCGGCTTCCAGACGTACGACCTCGGCTACGCCGCCGCCATCGCCACCGCCCTGGTCGTGGTGGCCACCAGTATTTCGCTGGTCCTGGTCCGCTTCAGCGGCTTCGGGACCATGCGCTCCACCCGGGAAGGTATGTAACGCGATGTCGTCCGACACCCGCACCGCGGCGCCGGCCGTAACGCCCCTGCCGCCGGGTCCGGCCGCCGGCGCGCCCCGGCGCCGCCGGCTGCTGCGCCGAGCGAACCCCCTGGCCGGCCTCGGCTCGCTGGTCTGGCTGGTCATCGTGCTGGTCCCGCTCTACACGCTCATCTCCTCGTCCCTGATGCACCAGGACGAAGCACTCGACGGCGACCCGCTGGCCTTCCCCACGCATCCCACGCTGGACAACTACAACACCGTGCTGCACAGCGGCTTCTTCACGCTGCTGGCCAACACCGCGATCGTCGCCGTTTCGACCGTGGTCATCGTGCTGGTGCTCTCGGTGCCGGTGGCCTATGTCGCGGTACGCACCCGTAACCGCTGGTCGTCGCTCACCTTCAGGACCTTCCTGCTCGGGGTCGCGATCCCGGCGCAGGCAGTGATCGTTCCGCTGTACCTGCTGATCGGGAAGATGGGGCTCTACGACACCCTGCCTGCGATCATCCTGCCCACCGCGGCCTTCGCGATGCCGGTGTCGGTCCTGGTACTCAGCGGCACGATGCGGGATGTCTCCGAAGAGCTGTACGAGGCGATGGCGCTCGACGGTGCGTCCCCCCTGCGGATGCTGGTCCAGCTCGCGGTGCCGTTGTCCCGGGCCGGCATCAGCACGGTGGCCATCTACTCGGCGCTGCAGGCCTGGAACGGCTTCCTCTTCCCGCTGATCCTCACCCAGTCGGAGAGCAACCGGGTCCTGACACTCGGCCTCTTCAACTTCATGTCCCAGTTCGGAGTGAACATCCCGGCCACGCTGGCCGCGATCACGCTCTCCGTGGTGCCGATCTTCGCGGTCTATCTGGTGGCCCGGCGCGCCCTGGTGAACGGCCTGATGGGGGTGGGCGGCAAGTAGGGCCGAGCACAGCAGTACCGCATCACCGCCACTCCGGAGAGGAACCCCTGCACGATGGCATCCCGCCCCGTTCCGCAAGCCCCACGCGCCGCCGCCCCCGTCACCACCACCGCCGCCGACGAAAGCCCCGCCGTGGAAAGCCCGGCCCTCGGAGATCCGTCAGCCGAAGACCCGGCTGCCACGGCACCCTGGCGCGACCCGTCCCGCGCGCCCGATGAGCGAGTGGCCGATCTCATCGCCCGGATGACCCTGAAGGAGAAGACCGCACAGCTCTACGGGGTCTGGGTGGGCGCCGACTCCGACGGCGACGGGGTCGCACCGCATCAGAACGACATGGTGGATCCGGTCGACTGGGAGGAGCTGATCATCCGCGGTCTCGGACAGCTCACGCGGCCCTTCGGCACTGCCCCGGTGGACGCCGGTGTGGGCGCCGTCTCGCTGGCCCGCGCCCAGCAACGTATCGCCGGTGCGGGGCGGTTCAGCATTCCCGCACTGGCCCACGAGGAGTGCCTGGCCGGCTTCACCGCCTTCGGCGCGACCGCCTACCCGGTGCCGCTGGCCTGGGGCGCCGCCTGGGACCCGGCGCTGGTCGCCGAGATGGCCCACCGGATCGGCAGCGACATGCGGTCCGTCGGCGTCCACCAGGGGCTGGCGCCGGTTCTGGACGTGGTCCGCGATCTGCGCTGGGGCCGTGTCGAGGAGACCATCGGCGAGGACCCCTACCTGGTCGCCACCGTGGGCACCGCCTACGTCCGCGGGCTGGAGGCCGCCGGTATCGTCGCCACCCTCAAGCACTTCGCCGGGTACTCCGCATCGGCGGGTGCCCGCAATCTCGCCCCGGTGCGGGCCGGCGGCCGCGAACTGGCGGACGTGATTCTGCCCCCCTTCGAGATGGCCCTTCGGGAGGGCGGCGCCCGCTCGGTGATGAGCTCCTACTCCGAGATCGACGGTGTGCCCGCCGCAGCCGACCCCGCCCTGCTCACCGATCTGCTCCGGGACACCTGGGACTTCGACGGCACTGTCGTCGCGGACTACTTCGGCATCGGCTTCCTGGAAACCCTGCACAAGGTGGCCGCAAGCCGCGCGGACGCCGGCCGCATAGCCCTGACCGCCGGCGTCGACGTGGAACTGCCCACCGTCCGCTCCTACGGTGACGCTCTTGCCACCGCCGTACGGGAGGGCGCGGTGGCGGAGGGAATGGTCGACCGGGCACTGACCCGGGTGCTGCTGCAGAAGTGCGAGCTCGGCCTGCTCGACCCCGACTGGTCTCCGCTGCCCGCGAGCCTGACCGGCGGTGGCGACCCGGAGCAGGCGCGCGGCACCATCGACCTCGACCCCGCCGAGAACCGGTCGCTGGCCAGGCTGCTGGCCGAGCAGTCCTGCGTCCTGCTCGCCAACCCCTCGGGGGCTCTGCCGCTGCGCGCCGACGCCCGGATCGCCGTGGTCGGCCCCCGCGCGGACGACCCGTTGGCGATGCTCGGCTGTTACTCGTTCCCCAGTCATGTCGGCGTCTCCCACCCCGAGATGCCGCTGGGCATCGCCATCCCGACGCTGCTGGAGTCGCTCGGCACGGAACTTCCCGACGCCCGGCTGGCCTTCGCCCCCGGTTGTGACGTGGACGGCGACGACACCTCCGGCATCCCGGCCGCGGCGGAACTGGCCCGCGGGGCGGAGATATGCGTGGCGGTACTCGGCGACCGCGCCGGGCTGTTCGGACGTGGTACCTCCGGCGAGGGCTGTGATGCCGCCGACCTCTCCCTGCCCGGCGTCCAGGGCGAACTTCTCGACGCGTTGCTGGCCACCGGAACCCCGGTGGTGCTGGTGCTGCTGACGGGCCGTCCGTATGCACTGGGCCGCTGGGACAGCGGGCCGGCCGCCGTCGTCCAGGCCTTCTTCCCCGGTGAGGAGGGCGGACCCGCCCTGTCCGGAGTGCTCTCCGGGCGGGTCAATCCATCGGGCCGGCTGCCCGTCGGAGTGCCGCACGGACCGGGCGGCCAGCCGTGGACGTATCTGCAGCCCCCGCTGGGGCTCGCGGGTGGCGTGAGCAACCTCGATCCGACGCCGTTGTACGCCTTCGGCCACGGGCTCTCGTACACCACCTTCGGCTGGGACCCGGTCGGTCCGGTCCCCGCCGAGCTGCCCACCGATGGAGCGGCGGACATCGAACTGGTCGTCCGCAACACCGGGACACGCGACGGCGCCGAGGTGGTGCAGCTCTATCTGCACGACCCGGTCGCCCAGACCACCCGCCCCGACGCACGGCTCATCGGTTACGCCAGAGTGCCGCTGGTCGCCGGACAGGCACGGCGTGTCCGGTTCCGTTTCGACGCCGATCTGACCTCCTTCACCGGCGTGGACGGGAGACGGGTCGTCGAGCCGGGCGATCTGGAGCTGCGCTTCGCGACCTCCAGTGCTGCGGCCGATGTCCGGCACACCGTGCGGCTGCGTCTCACCGGCCCCGAGCGCACCGTGGACCACCGTCGCCGTCTGGTCTGCGACACGTCCCTCAGTCCTGTCCCGGACGGGGTCTGACACCTGCGGAACGCAGCATCACCGGCTCCGATCGAGCTGTCGCCCCCTCCCCCACGGCTCCGGCCGGCTCCTCGCCGTCCGGGGCCGTTCGCTGCCTGCCGCGCCCTCTTCGCCGCCCGCCCCGACCTCCTCACGAATTCTCGTGCACGGGGATTGACCGCCGCATACGCAGGCTCTAGGTTCCCAGAAACTTGCGGAATATATGTCGAAACTTTCGATCGTTTCCTTTCTCTTCCCTCGCAGGGAACACCCAGCTTCCGCGCATCGAAAGGGACCTCCCATGCTCAGGACCAGATCTGCCGCCGTGGCCTCCGCAGTCGCCGGGACCGCACTGCTCGTCTCCGCCTTCACCCTCCCGACGGCCTCGGCCACCGACCAGCACGGCAAGCCGGAGCAGCACCGGCCCTCCACGCAGTCGCTCGGCAGTCTCGGGCTGCGGGCCGGAGTCCGGATCGGTACGGCCGTCGACACCTCGGCCCTGGCCGACGACGCGCCGTACCGGGCGAAGGTCGCCGGCGAGTTCTCCTCCGTCTCGCCGGAGAACGTCATGAAGTGGGAGGTCGTGGAACCCACCCGCGGTACCTATGACTGGAGCGCCGCCGACGACCTGGTCGGCTTCGCGCGGGCCCACGGGCAACTGGTCCGCGGACACACCCTGGTCTGGCACAGCCAGCTGCCCTCCTGGCTCACCGACGGAGACTTCAGCGCCGACGAGCTGCGCGACATCCTGCACCGGCACATCACCGACGAGATGACTCACTTCAAGGGCAGGATCTGGCAGTGGGACGTCGTCAACGAGGCCTTCAACGACGACGGCACGCTACGGGACAGCATCTGGCTGCAGAAGCTCGGCCCGGGTTATATCGCCGACGCCTTCCGCTGGGCCCATCAGGCGGACCCCAAGGCGAAGTTGTTCATCAACGACTACAACATCGAGGGCGTCAACGCGAAGAGCACCGCCCTCTACCAGCTCGTCGCGCAGTTGCGGAAGCAGCACGTACCGGTCGACGGCGTCGGCATTCAGGGCCACCTGGACGTCCAGTACGACGCACCGCACGACATCGCCCAGAACATGCAGCGCTTCGACGCCCTGGGGCTGGAGACCGCTGTCACCGAGGCGGACGTCCGGATCACGTTGCCGGTCGACCGTACCGAGTCGGAGGCCCAGGCGGAGGCCTACAGCGTGCTGCTCCAGGGCTGTCTGCTGACCCGGCACTGCACCGACTTCACCGTGTGGGGCTTCACCGACAAGTACTCCTGGGTGCCCGGCACCTTCACCGGTGAGGGGGCGGCCAACATCTTCGACGAAGACTTCCGGGCCAAGGCCGCCTACACCGCGCTGAGCCAGGACCTGAGGCTCAGCGCCGGCCGGCACTGACTTCCGGCTCCGCCCGCACCCTCCCTGACCGAGGAGTTCCGCACTCATGGCTCGGCTCGACTGGACCGCCCTCGGCGGCTACTTCCTGGTGATGCTGCTCATCGGCCTCTGGTCGCACCGACGGGTCGGTGACGTGAGCGGCTACTTCACCGGCGGCGGCCGGATGCCCTGGCGGTTGTCCGGCGTCTCCGGGACATCATCCCGGTGATCACCCGGCGGACCGGGTCCCTCACACCCGAGGCCGGACTGCCGGCGGCCCGGATCTGTACGGTCACCTTCATCGGCATCAGCATGATCGTCGCCCTCGAGGCCGATCACTTCGGCGGTGTCCTGGGCATCATCGTCGGTCTCGTCGCGGCCGTGATGGGGCCCATGTCCATCCCGATGCTGCTGAGCCTGCCCCCGGCTTTCCGGCGGTGCGATCCCCGGGCCGCGCTGTCCTCGTGGGCGGTGGGGTTGCTGGGCTACGTCCTGGTGAAGTTCGTCCTCCACAGCACTGACCAGACCCTGGCGATCGTCACCCCGCTGGTCACCTCACTGGCGGTCCACATCGGCGTCGGCCTGCTGAGTCCGGAGGGCAACGGAACCGCCGACGCCATCGTCAGCGCGGTGTCCCCGGGCTCCGACGAGGTGGGCGAGCGCGTGACCACGCCGGACAAGCAGCCCGCGGCTTCCGCCGCCACCGACTGAGCCGGCACTCGCCCACATCCGCCCGTCCACATCCACCATCCACGTCCCCGCACGTAACCGATTCCGGGAGAGCAGCTATGGACAGGCACTTCCCACCGCAGTTCACACCGCACACCAGTCGCCGCACGGTTCTCGGGCTGGGCCTGGGGGTCACCGCGCTGACGGCGACACCGCTCGGCTCCCTGCTGGGACTGACCGGCGCGTTCGCGGCGGCCGGAACCGGCCGCACCGCGGGCTCGACGGATTCCGGGGCGTACATCTCCTTCACGCCGGCACCGGGAAGCTTCCCCCTGGTCGGAGCGGGGAAGGCGGTACCCCTCGTGGTCAGCGGCAGCGACCACCCGGGCGTCGTCCGGGTCGTCGGTGACCTCGGGGCCGACATCGAGCGGGTCACCGGGATCCGCCCCGTCATTTCCCACGACGACCTGCCCGGTGCCCGCGAGATCACCCTCGTGGGCACCATCGGGCGCAGCCCCCTCATCGACGGTCTGGTGGCCGCGGGCAAGCTCGACGTCACCGGGATCCGAGGAAAGTGGGAGACCTCCCTGCAGACCGTGGTGGAGAAACCGCTGCCCGGAGTCGACCGGGCGTTCGTGATCGCGGGCAGCGACCAGCGGGGCACCATATTCGGGGCGTACGACGTCTCCCGGGGCATCGGTGTCTCGCCATGGTACTGGTGGGACGACGTGGTACCGCTGCACCGCGCGGAACTGCACGTACTCCCGGGACGGCACAGCCAGGGCACGCCCGCCGTCACCTACCGCGGCTTCTTCATCAACGACGAGAACCCGGCCCTCGGCACGTGGGCCCCGGCCTACTTCGGTCCGGGCAAGGCAGCGGGTTACGAGAGCGGCTTCAACGCCGGTTTCTACGCCAAGATCTTCGAGGTGATGCTCCGGCTCAAGGCGAACTATCTGTGGCCCGCCGTCTGGGGCCGCGCCTTCGCCGAGGACGATCCGCAGAACCACGCCACCGCGAAGGCGTACGGCATCGTGATGGGCACCTCGCACGAAGCGCCGATGATGCGCGGCATCGAGGAGTGGAACCGGCACGCCGTGCCGGCCGTGCGCGACAGCGCGGGACGCGTCACCACCCCGGGGCACGATCCGTACGGCGGCACCGGCGAATGGTCCTACCGCCACAACTCCGAAGCGCTCAAGGCCTACTGGGCCGAGGGCATCCGCCGGATGACCGACCAGGGCTTCGAGGGTGTGGTCACGCTCGGTATGCGCGGCAACGGCGACACCGGGCTGCCGGACGGTGACGGCATCGACCTGATGACCGAGATCATCGCGACCCAGCGCAAGATCCTCGCCGAGGTCAGCGGTAAGGACGTCACCACGATTCCGCAAGTGTGGACGCTGTACAAGGAGGTGCAGAGGTACTGGGACCGCGGGCTGCGGGTCCCCGACGACGTCACCGTGGTCCTCACCGACGACAACTGGGCAAATCTGCGCAAGCTGCCCGACCTGAAGAACGAGCCGCGCAGCGGCGGTTACGGCCTCTACTACCACTTCGACTATGTCGGCGCGGGCCGGAACTACAAGTGGGTGGACACCACGTCGTTGCCCAATATGTGGGACCAGCTCCACCAGTCGGTGGCTTACGGCAATCACGGACTGTGGGTCACCAACGTCGGTGATCTGAAGGGAAACGAGCTGGCCACCCAGTTCTTCCTGGACTACGCCTGGAATCCCGGCCGCTGGACCGCGGACCGGATCCCGGAGTGGGAGGAGCAGTACGCCCGGCAGACCTTCGGCGAAAAGCAGGCCACCGCGGTGGCTTCGCTGCTCAGCGCCTACGCCCAGTTGCAGTCCCGCCGCAAGCCCGAACTGCTCAACCGCAGAATCACCCTCGACCCGGCCAAGGACCCCGCCAAGGACGCGTCGGCGATCGTCAACGACGACCGCGCCACCCCCTTCAGCCTCACCGACTACCGGGAACTCGAGCGGGTGACCGCGGAATGGCACCGGCTGGGCGCAACGGCCGAACTGATCGGCAGAAGGCTTCCGCACGCCGCCCAGGACGCCTGGTACGAACTCGTCGGATACGAGGTGCAGGCGACCGCCAACCTGTACGCGCTGCGCGAGGCCGAGTTCACCAATCTGCACTACGCGGCCCAGGGCAGGGCGCTCACCAATGACCTGGCGGCCACCGCGGAGGCCCGGCTCGCCGACGACCTGGCGATGGCTGACCGCTTCAACACCCGGATCGCGGGCGGCAAGTGGGCCGGCTTCCAGACCCAGCCGCACATCGATTACGGCGATGTGGAGCGCTACGGGCCCAACGCTCCCTGGCAGCAGCCGGAGATCGACAACGTCGCCCTCAAGGACGTGCTCTTCCCCGCCGTCAAAAGAATCGATCTTCCGGCGCGCGCCGAGATGGGCGTCGCCGTCGACGGCTCGGACGCCTGGTGGCCCGCGGAGCAGGGCCCGGCGGTCCTGCCGGTCTTCAGCCCCTACCAGAGCCAGCCGGCCCAGTACATCGAGGTCTTCAACCGGGGCACCTCGCCATTCGACTACCGCATTCGTACGGGAGTCTCCTGGCTGACCGCCGACCGCACCCGCGGCCGGGTCACCCAGCAGGAACGCGTCACCTTCCGGGTCGACTGGTCACGGGCGCCGAAGGGCACCACCCAGGTGACGGTCACGGTGTCCGGGCCGGACGGACACGAGGTGGAGGTGCTGGCCGTGGTCGACAACCCCTCGGTGCACCGCTCCCGGCTCTCGGGTTTCGTCGAGGCTAACGGCTATGTCTCCATCGAGGCGGACCACTTCGCGCGGTCCGTCGGCGGCGCCGGAATCTCCTGGCGGCGGATCCCGCATATCGGCCGTACCGGATCGGGCATGGAACCCTTCCCGGTTACCGCCTCCCGGCAGAGCCCCGGCGGGTCGACCCCGCGACTGGAGTACCGGCTCACCCTGTTCAGCACCGGTCCGGTCACGGTGTGGGCGCATCTGTCGCCCCGCAATGACGCCCTGGCGTCGGACGGTCTCAAGTACGCGGTCTCCTTCGACGACGATGCGCCGCAGACGGTCAACATCACCGAGGTGACCGGGGCCGACGACAGCACCATGAACGCCCAGTGGGCGCGGAACACCTCGGACAACGTCAATGTCACCAGCACCGCGCACCGCATCCGCCGTTCCGGAGTGCATGTGCTGAAATTCTGGATGGTGGACCCCACAGTGGTCCTGCAGAATCTGGTGGTCGACACCGGTGGTCTCAAGCCCAGCTACCTGGGCCCGCCGGAGAGCCTCAGGCTGCACTGAGGTGAAGGAGCGAACGTGAAGGTGGAGCTCGGTGACGGCGCGGCCGTGACCGTCGGAACGGACGGCGCCGACGTGGTTCTCACGGCGCGGCCCACGCCGTCGGCGGTCGGCGAACCGGCGCTCCGGTGCGCCCCCGGCCAGGCACGGGAGCTGGCCGCGGCTCTGCTGCGGGCCGCCGCCGACGCGGAACGCACCGAACCCGCCGAGCCGGTCACCGTCGAGGCGCGGGAACTGCGCCGCGGCGACGTACGGGCCGGAGACCGCTCGATGACGGTGGACCGGGTACGGAACGCGGGGCACACCACCCAGGTGACCTGGGCCTCGGACTCCGGCCGCAGCTGGACCCAGGAGTACGCCGCCGACACGGCCATCGGTCTCCGGCGCCGCGGCTGACCGCACCCGCGGTCGACCGGCGCCGGGCCGTCGTGCTCAGCGTGTTCCGAGCGCCCGTTCCCCTGCCTCGCGCATCGCGGACAGCGGGGCGGGCGCCCGCCCCGTCATCTGCTCGACCTGCAGGACCGCCTGATGGACGAGCAGGTCGAGTCCCCCGACGACAGCGCCACCGCGCGCCGCCCAGGCGCCGGCGACGGCGGTCGGCCACGGGTCGTAGAGCACATCGAAAAGCGTGCCCGGTGCGTCGGGGACCGCCCCGGCGAGTGCGTCGGTCACGCCGGCCGGGGTGGTCGAGACGACGAGCTGGGCGTGCAGCGCCGCTGCCGCGTCGGCCCAGTCGGCCGTTCGGACGTCGACACCGAGCCGCTCGCCCCAGCCGCGCATCTCCGCGGCACGCGCCGGGCCGCGTACATAGGCGGTGACCTGCCCGGTACAGATCCGGGAGAGCGCGGCCAGCGCCGACGACGCGGTGGCTCCCGCGCCGAGCACGGCGGCGGAGTCCACCTTCTCCACACCCCGCTCGCCCAGCGCCGCGATCATCCCGGGGATGTCGGTGTTGTCCCCCAGCCGTCGGCCGTCCTCCGTGCAGACCACTGTGTTGACGGCTTCGACGCAGGCTGCCGTGTCGCTGATCCCGTCGAGCAGCGGAATGACCGCCCGCTTGAGCGGCATGGTCAGCGACAGACCCGCCCAGGTCTCGTCGAGCTGTCCGAAGAACCCGGGGAGGCCCGTCTCGTCGACCTCGAAACGGTCGTACGACCAGTCCTCGAGCCCGAGTTCGCGATAGGCGGCGCGGTGCAGGACCGGGGAGAGGGAGTGTGCGATGGGCGAGCCGAGGACGGCCGCCCGCTTCCTTGGGATCACTGCGCTGCCTGTTCCTGCTGCTTCTGATACTTCTCGCGGTTGCGGTTCTGCTCGGCGTTGGTGACCGCGAACACCGTCTTGTTCTCGGTCACCGAGACGAAGTAGTACCACGGGCCCGGAGCGGGGTGCATCGCCGAGTGCAGGGCGTCGGCGCCCGGATTGCCGATGGGTCCGGGTGGCAGGCCCTTTATGTCGTAGGTGTTGTACGGGTCTTTGATCTTCCTCAGAGCGTCCACGCTGCCGACGTCGAGCGTGCTCTGCTTGCGCACGTAGTTGATCGTGGAGTCGAATTCGAGCCGCCCGACCGTCTCCGTGTTGTCCGGCTTCAACCGGTTGTAGACGACGCGCGCCACCTTGTCGAAGTCGTGCTTGTACTTGCCTTCGGCCTGGACGAGGCTGGCCACGGTGATGACCTGGAACTCGTCCTGCAATCCCAGTTTCCGCGCCGCGCCGGCGAGGTCCTGCTTGCCGTACGCCTCGTCGGCCTGGCCGACCATCTTCTTCAGGATGTCTTCCGGCTTCATGCCGTCGGCGACCGGGTAGCTGGTCGGGTAGAGGAATCCTTCCAGCGGGTCCTTGAGCTCCTTGTGACCCTTCGCCCAGCTCGGCAGGCCCAGCTGGTCCGCTTTGGCCTTGGCGACGGCCTGGGTGGTTCCGGCCTTCAGTTTGAGCTTCGCGTCGATGGCCGCGTAGACCTGCTTGTCGCGGGTGCCGGGCGGAACGATGAGCACATTGAGGCTCTTCGGGTCGACCATCGCGGTCACGGCGTTCGCCGCGGACATCTGCTGGTTCAGCGAGTAGACCCCGGCCTGGAGGGACTTGCCCTTCGGGTTCTTCTGCGCTGCCGCGACGAATGCGTCGACACTCTTGACGACCCCCTTCTTCTTCAGCAGTCGCCCGATCCCGCCGATGCTGGTGCCGTCAGGAACCTCGACCTGAACCGGCGTGCTGCCCACCCCCGTGAAGTCCGGCGGCGGGGCATGCCGGCTCTGCCAGTAGTCGTAGGCGAAGTAACCGCCCCCGCCGACCCCTGCGACCAGGACCGCGGCGACCACGAGACAGGCGTAACCGCTGCGGCGCTTCTTCGGGCCGGTCTTGCCGCGGCGGTCACGGGGGCCCTCGCGGGTCTCGCCGGGGTCGTCGTCGTACTCGCTGTCGCGGCCCTTGTCGTCGGTGTCACCCGGACGGTCGACACCTGTGAAGAAGGGATGTGTCTCGGGCTCGGGCTCCGGCTCGGCGGGCGCCTGCGGCGGCCACTGCTCCCGCTGGTCAGGGGACGGCGACGGAGGATAGGCACCGGGCGAGCGGTAGGGGTCGGGATTCTCGCCGCCGTAGCCCCCCTGCTGCGCTGCGTACGGGTCGGGGGCCGGGGCTCCGTACGGCATCCCCGGCTGCTGACCGGTGCCCCAGCCGCCGTCGTGGTAAGGGGCCGCCGGCGGCCCCGGTGGCGGCTGCTGCTGCCCCTGCCCATAGGGGTCCTGCGGTGGGTACTGGCCGTAGGGGGCCTGCTGGTCCTGTGGCGGGTACAGCCCATGCTGATGCGTCTGGTCCTGCTGGTAGGTCTGCCCCTGGGGGTAGTGCTGCTGGGTCTGCGGGTACGCCTGCCCCTGGTCCTGCTGCTGGTAGGCCTGCTGCTGGTAGGGGTCCTGGGACTGCTGGTACACCGGATTGCCGTACTGGTCGTACTGCTGTCCCTGCGGGTACTGCTGCCGGCCGTCGTACTGCGACTGCGCGCCGTACTGGGTCTGAGCGTCGTACGGGGTCTGAGCGTCGTACTGCGTCCGACCGTCGTACGGGGCCTGGTCGGCGGCGTCCTGCTGACCTCCCCATCCCTGGTCCCCGTACAACGGATCCTCGGGATGCCACGGTTCGAAGCCTGCGCCCCGGCCATACTCAGTCATCGGTCCCCTAGAGCCGCGAGGCCTCCGGACGGTCCGCCTCTTTTGCTGTGCGACAGCTGTTCGAACACTGTCGCATGGCGCGGAACGTTACCGTATTGCGATCAGACAACCACTTCGACGGCTTCGCCCGCAGCGCTCCCCGAGCTTCGCTCGGATTCGAGTGCATTCTGCAGGATCACCACCGCCGCCGCCTGATCGATGACAGAGCGACCCTTCTTGGACTTTACGCCGGATGCGCGCAACCCCTGAGTGGCTGTCACTGTGGTCATCCTCTCGTCCACCAGTCGCACCGGGACCGGTGCGATCCGGCCGGCGAACTCCTGGGCGAAGCCCCGGACCTTGGCGGCCGCCGGGCCCTCGCCCCCGTTGAGGGAGCGAGGGAGGCCGACCACGACCTCGATGGGTTCGTACTCCGCCACCAGCTGCTTCAGCCGCCGGTGGGCGGCCGGGATGTCACGTCCCGGCACGGTCTCCACGGGGGTGGCGAGCACCCCGTCGGGGTCGCAGGAGGCGACCCCGATCCGGGCGTCTCCGACGTCGATCGCCAGTCGGCGGCCTCTGCGCACGGCGGTCAGGCCGTTTCGCCGACGAGGCGCTCGACGGCGGCCACGGCGTCACCGATGGCGTCCGGGTTCTGTCCGCCGCCCTGGGCGACGTCCGGCTTGCCACCGCCGCCACCGCCAAGCGTCTTGGCAGCGGCACGGACCAGCTCGCCGGCCTTGAGGCCGCGCTCGCGGGCGGCCTCGTTGGTGGCGATGACCGTCAGCGGACGGCCGTTGGCGGTGGTGAAGAGGGCCACCACGGCCGGCCGGTCGCCCGGGATCCGACCGCGGACGTCGAGCACCAGCCGGCGCAGGTCGTCGGCGCCGGTACCGTCCGGCACCTGGCCGGTCACCACGGCGACCCCGCGTACGTCCTGGGCGCCGGCGGCAAGCCCGGCGGCGGCCTGCAGGACCTTCTCCGCGCGGAACTTCTCGATCTCCTTCTCGGCGTCCTTCAGCTTGGCGAGCATGCCCGAGATCTTCTCCGGAAGCTCCTCGGAGCGGCCCTTGACCAGCTCCTGGAGCTGGGCGACGACCGTGTGCTCCCGGGCCAGGAAGTTGTAGGCGTCCACCCCGACCAGAGCCTCGATACGGCGCACACCGGAGCCGATAGACGACTCGCCGAGCAGCTTGACCAGGCCCAGCTGGGCCGTGTTGGCGACGTGCGTACCGCCGCACAGCTCCTTCGAGAAGTCGCCGATGGTGACGACCCGCACCCGCTCGCCGTACTTCTCACCGAACTCGGCGATGGCGCCCTGCTTCTTGGCCTCATCGATGGACATGACCTCGGCCATGACGTCGAGTTCGCGGGCCAGCACGTTGTTGATCTTGTGCTCGACGTCGGTGAGCACGGTGCCCGGCACCGCGTTGGGCGAGCCGAAGTCGAAGCGGAAGCGGCCGGGCGAGTTCTCCGAACCGGCCTGGGCGGCGGTCGGGCCGAGAGCGTCGCGCAGCGCCTGGTGGGTGAGGTGAGTGGCGCTGTGGGCGCGGGCGATGGCCCGGCGGCGGCGCAGGTCGATGACGGCGTAGGCGGCGGCGCCGACCGTCACCTCGCCGACCTGGACGGAGCCCTTGTGCACGGAGACCCCGGGGACCGGCTGCTGGACGTCGCGTACCTCGACGATCGCGCCCGAGGCCAGTTTGATCCGGCCGGTGTCGGCGAGTTGGCCGCCGCCCTCGGCGTAGAACGGGGTCCGGTCCAGAACGATCTCGACCTCGTCGCCCTCGGTGGCGGCGGGCGACGGCACACCGTCGACGAGCACGCCGACGATGGTCGACTCGCCCTCGGTGGAGGTGTATCCGGTGAACTCGGTGGAACCGGAGACGTCGGCGACCTGGCGGTAGGCGGAGAGATCGGCGTGGCCGGTCTTCTTGGCCCTGGAGTCCGCCTTGGCCCGCTCCCGCTGGTCCTTCATCAGCCTGCGGAAGCCGTCCTCGTCCACCGACAGCCCCTGCTCGGCGGCCATCTCCAGGGTGAGGTCGATCGGGAAGCCCCAGGTGTCGTGGAGCAGGAAGGCCTTGTCGCCGGACAGCACCCGGCCGCCCGAGGCCTTGGTGTCGCTCACGGCCGTGTCGAGGATGTTGGTGCCGGCCTTCAACGTCTTGACGAAGGCGGCCTCCTCCGCCAGGGCGACCGTCTCGATGCGCTTGCGGTCGGTGATCAGCTCCGGATACTGCTGGCCCATGGCGTTGATCACGACGTCGAGCAGTTCGGCGACGACGGGTCCGGTGGCGCCGAGCAGACGCATGTTGCGGATGGCCCGGCGCATGATGCGGCGCAGCACATAACCGCGGCCCTCGTTGCCCGGCGTGACGCCGTCCCCGATGAGCATCACCGATGTGCGCATGTGGTCGGTGACGACCCTCAGGGAGACGTCCGACTTCTCGTCGTCGCCGTACCGCACGCCGGTCAGCTCGGTGGCCTTGTCGATGACGACCTGCGAGGTATCGATCTCGTACAGGTTCGGCACGTCCTGGAGGATCATGGCGAGCCGTTCGAGGCCGAGGCCCGTGTCGATGTTCTGCGACGGCAGGTCACCGAGGATCGGGAAGTCTTCCTTCCCGTCTCCGGCACCCCGCTCGTACTGCATGAAGACCAGATTCCAGATCTCCACATAGCGCTCGTCGTTGACGGCCGGGCCGCCCTCGATGCCGAATTCCGGGCCGCGGTCGTAGTTGATCTCCGAACACGGGCCGCAGGGGCCGGGGACGCCCATGGACCAGAAGTTGTCCTTCTTGCCGAGGCGCTGGATGCGCTCGGCCGGCACGCCGATCGTGTCGCGCCAGATCCGCTCGGCCTCGTCGTCGTCGAGGTAGACCGTGATCCACAGTCGCTCGGGGTCGAGTCCGTAACCACCAGCGGCCACGGAGCTGGTGAGCAGCTCCCAGGCATAGCTGATGGCGCCTTCCTTGAAGTAGTCGCCGAAGGAGAAGTTCCCGCACATCTGGAAGAACGTGCCGTGCCGGGTGGTCTTGCCGACCTCTTCGATGTCCGGTGTACGTACGCACTTCTGCACGCTGGTGGCGCGCGGGGCGGGCGGCTTGATCTCACCGAGAAAGTACGGCTTGAAGGGGACCATGCCCGCGTTGACGAGCAGCAGAGTCGGGTCGTCCGCGATGAGCGACGCCGAAGGGACAACGGTGTGCCCGCGCTCCTCGAAGAAGCTCAGCCAGCGGCGGCGGATTTCAGCCGACTCCATCAGTGGTCCTCATTCCGGTTGTCCGAATGCCTGGTGTGCGAATGCCTGGTGTACTGAACGCGCGTGCGTTCCGTGCTCGTGTTCTCGATGGCGGCGAAGCGCCGCGGCGCGGGAAGTCCGGGGCCGGGCGCCGCGTCGATGCCGAGCGCCTCGCCGAGCTCGGCCTCGCGCTGGACCATCCCGGCCCGTACCTCGATCGCGAACTCCCTGAGCCGGTGACCCGCGTCGACGGCCCTGTTCGCCGCCTGCGCCGCGAGGCTCTCCGGACTCAGCGCCTTGATCTTGCGGTTGACCTTGGTGGTGGCCCACACACCGGCTGCGGCGCCGGTGGCGAACCAGAAAGTACGGCGGAACATTGCAGCGTCAGCCCTTCCGCTTCCTACGCCGTGCGGCCGGCACCGTACGGCCGACGATGACCGGCCCGCCGGAACGCGTGGACTCGGTGTCCGCCTTGCGTCCGAGAGCCCTGCGTACGCCGTAGCCGAAGGCCGCGACCTTCACCAGGGGGCCGCCGAATGTCGAGGCGACGGTGGTCGAGAGCGCCGAGGCGTTGGAGGTGACCTCCTGGACGTCGGTCGCGATGGCGTCGACCCGGTCGAGCTGGGTCTGCGCCGAACGCACGGCCGCCGAAGCATCGGCGAGCAGCGGGACGGCCTGATCCGTCACATCCGCCACGAGCTTGGTGGTCGCCCTGAGCGTCTGGGCCAGCCTCACCAGTGCCACGGCGAGGAAGGAGACCAGGATCGCCCAGAAGACTGCCACCAGAAGGCCGGCCACCTCTCCACCGGACACGTCGCACCGCTCTCTGGTCGTCGGAAGTCACGTCGATCGTCGGACGTCCCGTCGGACGTCACGTCGGATTGTGGTGGTCCGAGCCTATCGCGCCGGGGCTCGCCCCCTGTACCCGATTACCGCTGCGTACGGTGCGGGATGACGGCGGACGTCGCGGTCGCCCGGGGCCGCGCGGCCCGGCACGCGAAGGCCCGCCGCCCACCGCTCCGAAGGGAACGGCGGGACGACGGGCCGGAACGCTGAAGCGCGCGGTACGTCCGGATCAGCGGGCGTAGTACTCGACGACCAGCTGCTCGTCGCAGATGACCGGGATTTCCTTGCGGTTCGGGTCGCGGTCCAGGCGGAAGGCCAGAGCCTTCAGGTTCACCTGGAGGTAGCGCGGGGTCTCACCCTCGGTGTCGTAGCCACCCTCGCGGGCGACCTGGAAGGGGACCTTCTCGCGGCTGCGCTCGCGGACCATCACGACGTCGTCGGGACGGACGCGGAACGACGGCTTGTCGACCTTGCCACCGTTGACCTGGATGTGACCGTGCACGACCATCTGGCGGGCCTGGTAGATGGTGCGGGCGATGCCCGAACGCAGGACCAGGGCGTCGAGGCGACGCTCGAGCTCGACGACCAGCGCCTCGCCCGTCTTGCCTTCGGCCTTCTTGGCGCGGTCGTAGGCGCGTGCCATCTGGCGCTCGCTGATGTCGTACTGGGCGCGCAGCCGCTGCTTCTCGAGCAGACGGACCTTGTAGTCCGAGTTCTGCTTGCGGCCACGGCCGTGCTCACCCGGCGGGTACGGGCGGGCCTCGAAGTACTTGACAGCCTTCGGCGTCAGCGCGATACCGAGCGCGCGTGACTTCTTGACCTTGGGACGCGACTGGTTAGGCACGTTCTCCAGACCTCCATGGTTGGTTGCATTCACCTTGCTCAAGGAGATCGCGTGTCATGCCCGGGGAACAACCCGTCACCTCACGGACAGCACGAAGAAGGCCGACGCTCAGGGCATCGACACGACGGAGGTCCGATCAGATCGTGGTCAGCCGCGTCCCAGCGGACTTGAAACCGCCCGGATGCCGTCAGCAGCCGAGCGCACACGAACTCGCCTACAGAGTACCTGCTCGGTGGCGGTGCTCGTTACCAGCGTCCGGAGACGGCAGGATCAGTGGCAGCGCGGGATCAGTGGTGGTCGTCCGCCGACAGCCGCTCGCGCACCTTTTCCACCACATCCGCGTAGCGCGCCTCGGCGCCGTACCGGGTGGGCTCGTAGTAGCGCTTGCCCTGGACGGCGTCGGGTGCGTACTGCTGGGCGGCGATGGCGCCCGGTACATCATGCGGATAGACGTACCCCTGGGCATGGCCGAGCTGGGCGGCGCCCTTGTAGTGGCCGTCACGCAGATGCGCCGGGACCGGGCCCACCAGGCCGTTGCGCACGTCCGCCCGGGCAGCCGAGATCGCCATGGTGGCGGCATTCGACTTGGGTGCCAGAGCCAGCGCGATGGTGGCGTGGCTGAGGGTGAGCGCGGCCTCGGGGAAGCCGATCAGCGCGACGGCCTGGGCGGCGGCGACCGCGGTGGGCAGCGCGGCCGGGTCGGCGAGACCGATGTCCTCGCTGGCCGAGATCATCAGCCGGCGGGCGATGAAACGCGGATCCTCCCCGGCCTCGATCATGCGGGCGAGATAGTGCAGTGCGGCGTCCACGTCCGAGCCGCGGATCGACTTGATCAGGGCACTCGCCACGTCGTAGTGCTGGTCGCCGTCCCGGTCGTACTTCACCGCGGCACGGTCGACCGTCTCCTCCACCGTCTCGAGGGTGATCTCCGGCTCCGATTTGGCCATCGCCGCGCCGGCCGCCGCTTCCAGCGCGGTGAGCGCACGGCGCGCGTCACCGCCCGAGATCCGCAGCAGATGCGCTTCGGCGTCCTGCCGCAGGGTCACCGACCCGCCGAGTCCCCGCTCCTCGGTCAGCGCACGGTGCAGCAGGGCGCGCAGGTCATCGTCGGTGAGCGATTCGAGGGTGAGCAGCAGGGAGCGGGAGAGCAGCGGGGAGATGATCGAGAAGTACGGATTCTCGGTGGTCGCGGCGATCAGGGTGACCCAGCGGTTCTCCACGGCGGGCAGCAGCGAGTCCTGCTGGGCCTTGCTGAAGCGGTGGATCTCGTCGAGAAAGAGGACGGTCTCCTTGCCGAACCCCCCGGAGGCGCGGCGCGCGCCGTCGATGACCGCTCGCACCTCCTTGACCCCCGCGGTGATCGCCGAGAGCTCGACGAAACGCTTCTGCGTCGCCTGGCTGACGACGTAGGCGAGCGTCGTCTTGCCGATCCCCGGCGGGCCCCAGAGCAGCACCGACGATGGCCCTGCCGGTCCGCCGCCCGCCTCGCCGACCAGCCGCCGCAGCGGTGATCCCTGCTTCAGCAGATGCTGCTGGCCGACGACCTCGTCGAGGGTGCGCGGACGCATCCGTACGGCAAGCGGGCTGCTGGACGGGTCCTGCCGGCTGCGTTCTTCGGCGGCGGCGGTGAACAGATCGGGTTCCACGCTCAAAACCCTATGTCACCCGACTGACAGAGTCCCCGCCGTCAGCTGGTCCAGAAACTCCACCAGCGGGTCAGGATGAGCATGCCGATGATGCCGATGTGCAGCACCGGGAGCACCCAGGTGAATTCGCCGAGGAAGCTCCGCAGCCAGGCGGGCGCGGGCAGCTGCCGGGTCCGGATGTTGTGCGCGGTGACGTACCAGAAGAGCGTGATGGTGCCGACCCAGGCCAGGCAGCACCAGAGGCAGAGCGCATTGATGGAGTACAGCGACTCGTACTGGAGCCAGGTGACGAAACCGACACCGAAGAGGCAGCCCGCATTGAAGGTGAGCCAGTACCAGCGGCTGAAGCGGCCGCCGGCCAGCAGGCTGATCCCGACGCAGATCACCACCGAGTAGGTGGCGAGACCCAGCATCGGGTTGGGGAACCCGAACACCGACGCCTGGGCGCTCTTCATGATGTTGCCGCAGGACAGCACCGGGTTGATGCTGCAACCGGGCGTGAAGTTCGGGTCCTTCAGCAGCTTGAACTCATCGAGCGTGATGACCCACGCCGCGAGCAGCCCGGCGGCGCCTGTGACGGCCAGCACCCAGGCAAGGGCACGGCCACTGCCGGTCTTCCGATCCTGCTGCGCGGACACGTCTTCCACCAATGTCGTCGTCATCATGCCGATCCGTCGCTTCTGTGGCCTGCTGGGCAGGGCTCATTGTGCCGTACCGCGCGGGGTGTCCACCGTTCGATGGACATAAGGATGTACGCCTGACTGTTCCCACCCGTTCAGTACGGCGGAAGACTCCTCGGCATGACAGCACTCGCGGTGGAAGTACGCGGACTCCGCAAGCAGTACGGCGAAGTGACCGCCGTCGACGGCCTGGACCTGGGGATTCACCCGGGAGAGGTCTTCGGCATCCTCGGCCCGAACGGAGCGGGCAAGAGCACGACGGTGGAAATCCTGCAGGGACACCGCTCCCGGGATGCCGGCGAGGTGTCCGTTCTGGGCGCCGATCCGGCTTCCGGGAGCCGTACTTGGCGCTCACGTGTCGGAATCGTCTGGCAGGACGAATCAGCACCCGCCGAGTTGACGGTCCGGGAAACGGTTACCCATTTCGCCCGCTATTACCCGAAACCTCGTGATGCCACCGAGGTCATCGAGCTGGTCGGTCTCGGGGCCAAGGCCGACAGCCGCGTCAAGGCGCTCTCGGGCGGGCAACGGCGCAGGCTCGACGTGGCGCTCGGGGTGATCGGCGGGCCCGAACTCCTGCTGCTCGACGAGCCGACGACGGGCTTCGACCCGGCCGCCCGCCGGCAGTTCTGGGATCTCATCCGGCAGCTCGCCGCCGAAGGCACCACCATTCTGCTGACCACGCACTATCTGGAGGAGGCCGAGGCACTCGCCGACCGGCTCGCGGTCATCGCGGCCGGGCGGGTGGTCGCCGAGGGCGAACCCGCCGCGCTGCGTGAGCAGTACGGGACGGACGCCACGGTCGAGTGGTCGGAACCGGACGGCGCCCAGCGTTCGGAACGGACGGCGACCCCGACCCGCACGGTCGCCGAACTCATGCAGCGCTTCGACGGGGAGATCCCCGGCCTCGGAATCAGCCGCCCCACTCTCGAGGACGTCTATCTGCGCCTCACCGGACAGGAGAACGCCCGATGACCGCCGTCACCACGCCGTCCCCGCTGCGGACCGCCTCCGGCCGGCTCCCCGGCGCCTGGAGGATCGGGCTGAGCCGCGGCGCACTCGAGCTCAAACAGTTCGCCCGCCAGCGCGAACAGGTGATCTTCACCTTCGCCTTTCCGGTGGTCTTCCTGGCACTGTTCGCGTCCATCTTCAGCGACGACGTCGAGGGCGCCGGGATCACCGCCTCACAGCTGTACGCCGCCGGGATGATCGCTTCGGGCATCATGTCGACCAGTTCCAGTCCCTGGGTATCTCGATCGCCATCGAACGGGACGAGAAGGTGCTGCGCCGGCTGCGCGGCACCCCGATGCCTCCCGCCGCGTACTTCCTCGGCAAGATCTGGATGGTGCTGATCACGGGGCTCGCGGAGACGGCGATTCTGCTGGTGGTCGGCGCCGGGCTCTTCGATCTCGATCTCCCGTCGGACGCCATGAACTGGCTGACGTTCGGGTGGCTCTTCGTCCTGGGGCTGACCTCGTGCGCGCTGCTGGGCATCGCCATCAGCAGCCTCCCCAGGTCGGGGAAGAGCGCCAGCTCCGTGGTGGTGCTGCCGTTCCTGATCCTGCAGTTCATCTCGGGGGTCTACATCCCGATCGGTACGGTGCCCGACTGGCTGCTCGACATCAGCGCGGTCTTCCCGCTGAAGTGGATGTGCCAGGGCTTCCGCGGAGTCTTCCTGCCCGACTCGGCGTCGGTGCTCGAACAGGCAGGCGGCTGGGAGTTCGGGAAGACCGCCCTGGTGCTGGGCGCCTGGTGCGTCGGCGGACTCGTGCTGTGCCTGCTGACCTTCCGCTGGAAGAACCGGCGCGACGCCTGACCGCGGCCCGGGCGTTCTCCGGGTGACAGCGGCCGAAAGGCCCGGACGGGGATGTGCTCCCGTCCGGGCCTCACGTGGTTCGGGCCGGCCCGGACATCAGCCCAGCTTCGAGCGGACCGCCTCGACGATGCCGCCCAGCGGTACCGCGCTCTGCTCACCGGACTCCATGTCCTTGAGCTGGACGGCGCCGTCGGCGAGGTCACGCTCGCCGGCCACGATCGTGAACCGGGCGCCCGATCGGTTGGCGCTCTTCATCGCACCCTTGAGGCCTCGGCCGCCGAACGCGAAGTCCGTCGCGATCCCTGCCCTCCGCAGCTCGGTGACGACTCCGAACAGCACCCGGCGGGCGTCCTCGCCGAGCGGCACCGCGAACACGCTGGTGGTCGCGGGCAGTTCCAGCTCCACGCCCTCCGCCTCCAGCGCCAGCACCGTACGGTCGACGCCGAGCGCCCAGCCGACGGACGGCAGTTCGGGGCCGCCGATCATCTCGGACAGCCCGTCGTAGCGGCCGCCGCCGCCGACCGCGGACTGCGAGCCGAGCCCGTCGTGCACGAACTCGAAGGTGGTACGGGTGTAGTAGTCGAGGCCGCGCACCAGCTTCTCGTCGTCCTCGAAGTCGACGCCCGCTGCGGTGATGAGCTCACGCACCGACTCGTGGTAGGCCTTGCAGGCGTCGCAGAGGTGGTCCCGCAGCACCGGTGCGCCGGCCAGCTGCCGCTGCACGTCGGCGCGCTTGTCGTCGAGCACCCGCAGCGGGTTGATCTCGGCCCGGCGCCGGGTGTCCTCGTCGAGGTCGAGCCCGCGCAGGAAGGTCTGCAGCGCCTCGCGGTAGACGGGGCGGCACTCCTTGTCGCCGAGCGAGTTGAGCAGAATGCGGAAGTTCCGCAGCCCGAGCGAGCGGTAGGCCTGGTCGGCCAGGATGATCAGCTCGGCGTCCAGTACGGGATCCTCGGCGCCGATCGCCTCGGCGCCGACCTGCGAGAAGTGCCGGTAACGGCCCTTCTGCGGGCGCTCGTACCGGTAGTACGAGCCGGAGTACCAGAGCTTGACCGGCAGGTTCCCGGCCTTGTGCAGATTGGCCTCCAGCGCCGCGCGGAGTACCGAGGCGGTGCCTTCCGGGCGCAGCGCGAGCTTGTCGCCGCCCTTGGTCTCGAAGGCGTACATCTCCTTGGAGACGATGTCGGTGGACTCGCCGACGCCCCGGGCGAAGAGCTCGACGTTTTCGAAGCCCGGGGTCTCGATGTAGCCGTAGCCCGCGTTCCTCAGTGGCGCGGCGATCGCCTCCCGCACCGCGAGGAACTTCGCGGAGGAGGGCGGAAGCAGGTCGTAGGTGCCCTTGGGGGCCTGGAAAGTACTCACGGAAAGTTCGTCACATTCCTCGTCGGGGAGCGGCCAGGCCCTGCAGGAAGGGGTTGGTGGCGCGCTCACGGCCGATGGTCGTCTGCTCGTTGTGGCCCGGCAGCACCACGGTCGAGTCGTCGAGCGGCAGGCACACACGGGCCAGCGATTCGAGCATCTCGGCGTGGTCGCCGCCAGGGAAGTCGGTGCGTCCGATGGAGCCGGCGAAGAGCAGGTCGCCCGAGAAGAGGATCTGCGGAATGTCTTCCGCCTCGGGCAGCCTGAACGTCACAGACCCCTTGGTATGGCCGGGCGCGTGCGAGACGGCGAACTCCAGACCGGCGAGTTCCAGCTCGGTCCCGTCGGCCAGCTCCTTGACGTCGTCCGGCTCCCCCACGGTCAGCTCGCCCATCAGCGGCATCCCGATGGTCCGGCCGATGCCCTTCTCCGGGTCGCTCATCATGAAGCGGTCGGCGGGGTGGATCCACGCCGGTACGTCGTGTGCTCCGCACACCGGAACAACCGATGCCACATGGTCGATGTGGCCATGCGTGAGGACGACCGCCACGGGCTTGAGCCGATGTTTCCTGAGCGCGTCCTCGACTCCCTGGGCCGCCTGGTGGCCCGGATCGATGATCACGCACTCCTCGCCTGCGGCGGGGGCCACCAGATAACAGTTGGTGCCCCAGGCCCCGGCGGGGAACCCGGCAATGAGCACGATCGTCCTTAAATGTCGGTCCAGCGGGAGTTTGCAGCAGATCAGAGCCTACCGGCGCTCCTCATCGCACAGCGAACCCATATACGGTACGGCCTAGCCCGGACCGGTTCAGGACACACATTCGAGGGAGAACACCCGGTGGTCAGCAGCGATCAGCGGCGGCGGCAGCTCGCCAGGGAAAAATTCGAGCGGCAGCAGCAGCGCCGTGTCATGGCCCGGCGCAAGGGACGCCGTCGCAATGCCGTGATCGCCTCGGCCGTCGCCGTGGTGGTCGTGGCCGGCGCCGTCGCCTACGGAGCCGGAGCCTTCAAGGGCGACAGCTCGACCGGCAAGGACGCTGCCGCCTCGCCGTCCGCCGCGCCGTCGGCGAGCAGCACCACTCCGCCCGAGCCCGCGATGAAGATCGACAAGAAGGCGAAGTACACCTTCACGCTCAAGACGAACCGGGGAACGATCGCGCTGGCGATGGACGCCGCGAAGACGCCGCACACCGTCAACTCCTTCAAGTACCTTGCGGACAAGGGCTTCTTCGACGGCACCAAGTGCCACCGGCTGACGACCGGCGGGATCTACGTGCTGCAGTGCGGCGACCCGAAGGGCGACGGATCCGGGGGGCCCGGCTACACCATCCCCGACGAGAACCTGACCGCACTCGGCAAGGCGGGGGCCGAGGGCACGGTGACCTATCCGGCCGGGACGGTGGCGATGGCCAACACCGGTCAGCCGCACAGCGGCGGGAGCCAGTTCTTCCTGGTCTACAAGGACAGCAAGCTGCCCCCGACGTACACCCCGTTCGGGACGATCGACGCCGCGGGCCTGAAGGTGGTCAAGGACGTGGCCAAGGCCGGAGTGACCGGTGGAGGACAGGACGGCGCCCCCAAGAAGTCCGTCACCGTCACGAAGGCCACCGTCGCCGCCTCCTGAGCCGGGACATCGGGCCCCGGCCGGGAAACCGATCGCGGGGCCGGGGATATTCGGACGGGCCGGATGCGGACAGCCACCCTGCCGTTCGCCTATGTTGGCGGTGTGCGGGGCGTATGCAGCCCGGCCGAAGAAACTGTGGACGATGCCCGGGGGCCGCACAGTCCCCGCAGGCATCATGTGGATGGAGGCGCTGTGACCAGCGACCCGTGGGGCCGTGTCGATGAGACGGGCACCGTATACGTGCGTACCGCCGATGGCGAAAAGGTCGTCGGTTCTTGGCAGGCAGGTTCTCCCGAAGAGGCTTTGGCCTACTTCGAGCGCAAGTACGAGGGCCTGGTCGTCGAGATCGGCCTCCTGGAGCGGCGGGTGAAGACCACCGATCTCTCGGCCAAGGATGCCCGGGCCGCCATCGATCACCTGCGCGGACAGGTCGACGAGCATCACGCCGTGGGCGATCTGGACGCCCTGCGGGTGCGACTCGACGGCCTGGTCTCGACGGTCGACGCGCGCCGTGAGGAGCGCAAGGTCCAGAAGGCCAAGCAGACGGACGAGGCGAAGCACGCGAAGGAAGCTCTGGTCGTCGAGGCCGAGGAGCTGGCGCAGAGCGACCAGTGGCGGGCCGCGGGCGAACGGCTGCGGGCTCTGGTGGACATCTGGAAGGGCCTGCCGCGGCTCGACCGGAAGTCGGACGACGAGCTGTGGCACCGCTTCTCGCATGCCCGGTCGGCGTTCTCGAAGCGCCGCAAGGCGCACTTCGCCTCGCTCGACGCGCAGCGCGAAGAGGCCCGCAAGGCCAAGGAGAAGCTGGTCACCGAGGCCGAGTCGCTCTCCGGCTCGACCGACTGGGGCGCCACCGCCGCCCGGTACCGCGATCTGATGACCGAGTGGAAGGCGGCGGGCCGGGCCCAGCGCGAGGCCGAGGACGATCTGTGGAACCGCTTCCGCGGCGCCCAGGACGTCTTCTTCGCGGCCCGCAGCGAGGTGTTCGCCGAGCGGGACACCGAGCAGAGCGAGAATCTCAAGCTGAAGGAGGACCTCGCGGCCGAGGCGGAGAAGCTCCTCCCGGTGCGGGACCTCAAGGCGGCCAGGGCCGCCTTCCGCGGGCTCAACGAGCGCTGGGAGGCGATCGGGCACGTGCCGCGTGACGCGCGCCCGAAGGTCGAGGGGCGGATGCACACCGTGGAGCGCGCGCTTCAGGAGGCCGAGGAGTCCGAGTGGCGCCGCACCAACCCGGAGGCGCGTGCGCGTGCCGCGGGCCTGACGGGCCAGTTGCAGGACGCCGTCGACAAGCTGCGTACCCAGATCGACGCGGCCCGGGCGTCGGGCAACAACGCCAGGGCGGACAAGCTGGCGCGTGAGCTGGAGGGCCGGCAGGCACTGCTCGACCAGGCGCTGAAGGGCCTGCAGGAGTTCGGCGGCTGACGCCACCGACGCCGTACGCCAGGGGCCCCGCACCGTCCTGTGCGGGGCCCCTGGCGTGAGCGGAGGTATCTACGGGCGCCGGGCCGAGGTGACCCGGTACACGTCATACACGCCCTCGACGCCGCGTACCGCCTTCAGCACGTGGCCGAGGTGCTTGGGGTCGCCCATCTCGAAGGTGAACCGTGAGGTGGCCACCCGGTCGCGGGAGGTCTGCACGGCCGCCGACAGGATGTTGACGTGCTGGTCGGAGAGTACCCGGGTGACGTCGGAGAGCAGCCGTGACCGGTCCAGCGCCTCGACCTGGATGGCGACCAGGAACACCGAGGACTGGGTGGGGGCCCACTCGACCTCGAGGATCCGCTCCGGCTGCTGTGAGAGCGAGTCCACGTTGACGCAGTCCGCCCGGTGCACCGAGACACCACTGCCGCGGGTGACGAACCCGATGATGGGGTCGCCGGGGACGGGTGTGCAGCACCGGGCGAGTTTCACCCAGACGTCCTCGACGCCCTTCACGACTACGCCGGGGTCGGCGTTGGCCCGGCGTTTGCCGCGCCCGTGCGAGGGTGGCGTGCTCTCGGCGATGTCCTCGTTGGCGGCGTCCTCGCCGCCGAGTGCCTGCACCAGTTTCTGCACGACGCCCTGCGCCGCGACATGACCCTCGCCGATCGCCGCGTACAGCGAGGAGATGTCCGGGTAGCGCATCTCGTGGGCCAGGGTGACCAGTGAGTCGCCGGTGAGGATGCGCTGGATCGGCAGGTTCTGCTTACGCATGGCGCGCGCGATGGAGTCCTTGCCCTGCTCGATCGCCTCGTCGCGGCGCTCCTTGGAGAACCAGGCGCGGATCTTGTTGCGTGCCCGGGGCGACTTGACGAAGCCCAGCCAGTCGCGGGACGGTCCGGCGCCCGCGGCCTTGGAGGTGAAGACCTCCACCAGGTCGCCGTTGTCCAGAGTCGACTCGAGCGGCACCAGGCGTCCGTTGACCCGGGCGCCTATCGTCCGGTCGCCGACCTCGGTGTGTACCGCGTATGCGAAGTCGACCGGTGTGGCACCCGCCGGCAGCGCGATGACGTCGCCCTTGGGCGTGAAGACGAAGACCTCGTTGCGCGAGAGGTCGAAGCGCAGGGACTCCAGGAACTCGCTGGGGTCCTCGGTCTCCTTCTGCCAGTCGAGCAACTGCCGCAGCCACGCCATGTCGTTGACGGTGTCCTGGCCCGCACCCTTGCCGGTGTGCTTGGGCACGTCGGTACGCACCTTGGAGGCGCCGGCCACGGCCTCCTGCTTGTACTTCCAGTGCGCGGCGATGCCGTACTCGGCCCTGCGGTGCATGTCGAACGTACGGATCTGGAGCTCTACGGGCTTGCCACTGGGCCCGATCACCGTGGTGTGCAGCGACTGGTACATGTTGAACTTGGGCATCGCGATGTAGTCCTTGAACCGACCGGGCACCGGATTCCACCGGGCGTGGACGGTACCGAGCGCCGCGTAGCAGTCGCGGACGGTGTCGACAAGGATGCGGATGCCCACCAGGTCGTAGATCTCGGCGAAGTCCCGGCCCCGCACGATCATCTTCTGGTAGACGCTGTAGTAGTGCTTGGGTCGGCCGGTGACCGTCGCCTTGATACGGGCGGCGCGCAGGTCGGCCTGGACCTCGTCGGTCACTATGGCGAGGTATTCGTCCCGCTTGGGGGCGCGCTCGGCGACCAGCCGCACGATCTCGTCGTACATCTTCGGGTAGAGGATCGCGAACGCGAGGTCCTCCAGTTCCCACTTGATGGTGTTCATGCCCAGGCGGTGGGCCAGCGGAGCGTAGATCTCCAGGGTCTCGCGGGCCTTCTTCTCCTGCTTCTCCCGCTTGAGATAGCGCATCGTGCGCATGTTGTGCAGCCGGTCGGCGAGCTTGATGACCAGCACCCGCGGATCCTTGGCCATCGCGACGACCATCTTGCGAACGGTCTCGGCCTGCGCGGCCTCACCGAACTTGACCTTGTCGAGCTTGGTGACGCCGTCGACGAGGAGGGCCACCTGGTCGCCGAAGTCACGGCGCAGGGTGTCCAGACCGTACTCGGTGTCCTCGACCGTGTCGTGCAGCAGACCGGCCATCAGGGTGGCCGGATCCATGCCGAGCTCGGCGAGGATCGTCGTGACGGCCAGCGGGTGCGTGATGTACGGGTCGCCGCTCTTGCGCTTCTGCCCGCGGTGCCAGCGCTCGGCCACCTGGTAGGCACGCTCGATCTGCCGCAGGGTGGCGGTCTCGATCTTGGGATCGTTTCCGCGCACCGCCCGCAGCAGCGGTTCGAGGACCGGGTTGTACGGGGAGGAGCGCTGCACGCCGAGGCGGGCGAGCCGGGCCCGCACGCGGTTCGACGAGCCGCTGGAGCGGGTGGCCGGGGCGGGAGCGGGGGCGGCCGGCCTGGCCGGAGCGCCCTGGGAGGCCGGCTCGACGGCACCCCGCGGAGCGGGCTTGGGCGTCGAGAGCGGCGCGCTGCCGTCCGGGCGCACCACCGGGGCGGCGGGCGCCGCGGGAGGCTTCTCCGCAGGCAGCTTCTGGGGCAGCGCTGAATCCACCGCGGCCTTCTGGTTCTGCTCATGGGGCTGCGCGGCGGCTGCGGACTGGGCCTCGTCTGGCAAGGGCACTCCTCGTGCGGGTCCGGGTTCCCCGGTCAGGTCCGGAAAACCCATGGTAACGATCCCGGGGGCTCCGCTCGCCCCGGGCCGGTTCGCCGGGGGCGGAATACGGAAGCGGAGGCGGGCGCCCGGATGGTTCCGGATGCCCGCCTCCGCGTCGCCTCGTGTGGGTCAGACCGTGATCAGCGCGTCGAGCGGAGCGCCCCTCAGCGCGGGCTCCAGACGGGCTCGCCCGTTCAGGAAGCCGAGTTCCATCAGCACGGCCACCCCCACCACCCGGGCACCGGCCCGCCGGATCAGCTCGAGGGAGGCCTCGGCCGTGCCACCGGTGGCGAGTACGTCGTCGATGACCATGACGCGGTCGTCCGCGTCCAGGTCCTCGGCGTGCACCTCGATCTCGGCGCTGCCGTACTCCAGCTCGTAGGACTGCGCGAGCGTGGCGCCGGGGAGCTTGCCGGCCTTACGGACGGGGATGAAGCCCATACCGGCGCGGACGGCCACCGGTGCGGCCAGGATGAACCCGCGCGCCTCCAGGCCGACGACCTTCGTAGCGCCGTGCCGCAGGCACAGTTCCGCGAGCGCGTCGGTCAGCGCGGTGAAGGCTTCCGGGTCCGCGAGCAGCGGGGTGATGTCCTTGAAGACCACGCCCGGCTTCGGATAGTCCGGCACGTCGCGGATGCGGCTGAGCAGCAGCTCCTGGGTGCCGGTCATCGGCGCTTGCCCTGGGTACGGCCCCTGCCGCCGCGCGGGGCGGGCGGCCGGGGGCCGGCCACCGAGCCCGCCACGGCGGTGCCCTCGGGGTCGGCGTCCCGGGGCTCGTCATCCGCGTCGGCGGTCTCCGTGGCGGACTCGCCCCTGGCCGCGGCCGAAGCACGCTTGGCGAGCACCCGCTTCCTGAGCGCCTTCATCGCCGGCTCGCGCTCCTTCAGGTCGGCGACCAGCGGAGTGGCGATGAAGATCGACGAGTAGGCGCCGGCCGCGAGGCCGACGAACAGCGCGAGCGAGATGTCGTTCAGCATCCCGGCGCCCAGGAAGCCACCGCCGATGAAGAGCAGCCCGGCCACCGGGAGGAGCGCGACGACCGTGGTGTTGATGGAACGCACCAGGGTGCCGTTGAGGCTGCGGTTGGCGATCTCGCTGTAGGTGAAGCGGGTCTGCTTCTTGAGGTCCTTCGACGCCTCCTTGAGACCGTCGAAGACGACGACGGTGTCGTAGAGCGAGTAACCCAGGATGGTCAGCAGACCGATCACGGTGCCCTGGGTGACTTCGAACCCGACGAGCGCGTACACCCCGACCGTGATGGTCAGGTCGTGGATCAGGGCGACCAGCGCGGCGACGGCCATCCGCCACTCGAAGGCGATGGCCAGATAGATCACCACCAGGATCATGAAGATCGCCAGACCTTGCCAGGCCTTGTTGGCGATCGACTGACCCCAGCTCGGACCGACCACGTCGGCCGCGACCTGGTTGGGCGATACGTGCAGATCCTTGGCGAAACGGTCGTGCAGCTTGTCGGCCGTACCGGTGCTGATACCGGCCACCTGGATCCGCAGTCCGCCGCCGCCCAGTTTCTGTACGGTCGCCGGGTGACCGGAGACCTCCTGCGCGGTCCGCTGGGCGTCCACCACGGAGATGTGGGTGTCCTTGGACGTGGTGAAGACCGCACCGCCCTGGAATTCGATGCCCAGGTTCAGACCACGCACCGCCAGGCCGACAATGGCCGTGATGGTGATCAGGATCGAGATGCCGTACCAGATCTTCCGCTTCGCGACGAAGTCGTAACCGACCTCACCTCGGTACAGCCGGGCGCCCATGGTGCCGAGTCGCGACATGTCACGCCTCCTTCGGGTCGGTAGAGGCGGAGGGGCGGCGGGTGCGCCGTAGCGGTGGTTTGGCGCCCAGACGCTTCGGGTCGAGGCCGGACCAGGGATGCCCGCTCGCGAAGAACTTCCTGCGGGCCAGCAGCGTCACCATCGGCTTGGTGAACAGGAACACCACGACGACGTCGAGCAGGGTGGTGAGGCCCAGCGTGAAGGCGAAGCCCTGCACCTTGCCGACGGTCACGATGTAGAGCACGGCCGCGGCGAGGAAGGACACGAAGTCCGAGACCAGGATGGTGCGCCGGGCGCGGGGCCAGGCCCGCTCGACGGCGGGGCGGAGGGTGCGCCCCTCGCGGATCTCGTCACGGATGCGTTCGAAGTACACGATGAACGAGTCCGCGGTGATACCGATCGCAACGATCGCACCACACACCGCGGGCAGGTTCAGTGCGAAGCCGATGCCCTTGCCGAGCAGCGTCATGATCGCGTAGGTGAGGATGGCGGAGACCGTCAGGCTGAGGATCGCGATGGCCGCGAGACCCCGGTAGTACGCGACCAGGTAGATGATGACCAGCGCGAGGCCGATCGCACCGGCGATCAGACCGGCCTGCAGCTGTTCGCCGCCGAGGGCGGCGGTCACCGAGGTCACCGTCTCCTCGTGGAAGGAGAGCGGGAGTGCGCCGTAGGACAGGACGTTGGCGAGGTCCTCGGCGGACTGCTGGGTGAAGCTGCCGGAGATCTCGGCGCTGCCACTGAGCGTCTCGCTGACGCTGGGGGCCGACACCACCGCGCCGTCCAGGGCGATCGCGAACCGGTTCTGCGGGTCCTGCTGCTGCGAGAGCTTCTTGGTGACCGTCTGGAACTTCTTCGAGCCCTTGCTCGTGAAGTCCATCTGCACGATCCACTCACCGCGCTGCTGGTCGATGACCGCCTTCGCGCTGTCCACGTCGGTGCCGGCGACGGCGGACGCGTCCAGGACGTACTTCTCGCCACCCTTTTGGTCACAGGCGACGACCGGGTCGGTGGGTTTGGCAGCGGCAGCGGCGGCGCCGACCTTGGAACGTCCCGCCGCAGTCGAGCAGTCCGCCGCAGCGAAGTCCTTCTGCAGCTTGGCAACCTGGGCGCTCTGGGCGGGCGACGGGGTGGCGGAGGACGCGGGCTTGTCCGAAGCGGACGGGGTCGGGTCGGCCTTGAGGGCGTCGGTGACCGCACGGCCCTGCGGGGAGGCGCTCGACGACGGGGTGGCCTTCGACGACGCCTTGCCCTTGGCGGTCGACGAAGCGCTCGGCGACGGGGTGGCGGAGGGCGTGGCCGTCGGCTTCCCAGCGGCGGCGGTCAGAACCGGCCGGAAGTACAGCTGAGCGGTGGTACCGACCTGCTCCTTGGCCTGCTTCTCGTTCGTCCCCTTGGGGATGTTGACGATGATGTGGTCTTTGCCCTGGGTCTGCACCTCGGCTTCGCTCACACCGAGACCGTTGACACGACGGTTGATGATGCTGACCGCGGTGTCCATGTTCTTCTTGTTGATCGCATTGGGCTTGCCCGGCTGGTTCTTGGCCGCGAGCGTGATGCTCGTACCACCGGCGAGGTCGATGCCGAGACGCGGCGTGGCTTGCTTCGACAAGAACATCCCGCCGACGAGCGCAACCATGACGATCAGGATCAGGGCCAGGGCACGCCCGGGCTTGCCCTGGGCTCCCGTCTGCCTTCGGCCCTTGTTCGGTGCTGCCACCTTGTCGATTCTCCCTGTCCTACCGCCGTGCGCCGGGTATGCGCTGTGGGCGGCCACGAAGTGATGTGGAGGACCTGCTCCGCCGCGGCGGAGCACGGTCTCGGGGACCACGGCGCGCCGTCGGGCGCCCGGGGTCCCCGTGGGTGTTACTTCGCGTCGCCCTCGCCGTCGGCCTTGTCGGACTTGTCAGTCTTGTCGGCCTTGGTCTCGGCCTGGTCGTCGGCCTTCGCCTCGGCGTCCGTGTCGGCGGCCGTGGCGTCCTCGGGCTCTGCGTCGTCCGGGACGTCGTGCTTGCCCAGGTCGATCTTGGCGTCGTCCGCCGGCTCGTCGAGCTCGGTCAGCGAGGAGGCGTCGTCGGGAACAACGGCGGTCTCGCCGTGCACGATGCGGTTGTACTCCGCGTCGTCGAGCACGGCACCGATCGCGTTCTTGCCGTAGACGGCGTGCACGCCGGGCGCGATCTCCAGGAGGACCGAGTCTTCGCTGACCTCTTTGACGGTGGCGTACATGCCCCCGATCGTGCGGACGCCGCTGCCGGGCTGCATCTCATTACGCATCGATGCGGCCGCCTGCTGTTTGCGCTTGGCAGAGCGGGTCATCAGGAACATGGCCCCGATGAGCACGATGAAGGGGAGGAGGGTCACGAGACTCACGGGAGGGAACTTCCTTCGCACGACCGTGCTGATCACGGCCTGATCTTCGGGGGCGGGGCATGCCGACTTGGAAGGGCGGCATCGGCGGAGTCTAAGCGAGTCCGCCTCTATGGAACAACGCCCAGCATGGCACCCGGGTTCCTCCGCGTGCACCCTTGCGCGTCATCACGCCCCGAACAGGCCTCCTTGTCCTGTTCCCGGAGCCCCTCCACCGCCGCCCTGCGGGGGTACGAGTCCCAGATGGGCCCAGGCGGCGGGGGTGGCCACCCGGCCGCGCGGGGTACGCGCCAGCAGGCCTTCCCGCACCAGGAAGGGCTCGGCGACCTCCTCGACCGTTTCCCGCTCCTCCCCCACGGCCACCGCAAGGGTGGACAGGCCGACCGGCCCGCCGCCGAACAGTTTGAGCAGCGCCTGGAGCACCGAACGGTCCAGCCGATCGAGTCCGCGGGCGTCAACCTCGTACACCGCGAGCGCCGCCCCTGCCACCTCCCGGGTGATGACGCCGTCGGCTTCGACCTGGGCATAGTCCCGGACGCGGCGCAGCAGCCGGTTGGCGATCCGGGGGGTGCCCCGGGAGCGGCCGGCGATCTCGGCGGCGCCCTCCTCGCCGATCTCCACGTCGAGGAGACGGGCCGAGCGATGGATGACCCGCTCCAGCTCGGACGGTTCGTAGAACTCCATATGTCCGGTGAAGCCGAAGCGGTCGCGCAGCGGGGGCGGCAGCAGCCCGGCCCGGGTGGTGGCGCCGACCAGGGTGAAGGGCGGCAGCTCCAGAGGGATGGCGGTGGCGCCGGGGCCCTTGCCGACGATGACGTCCACCCGGAAGTCCTCCATGGCCATGTAGAGCATTTCCTCGGCCGGCCTGGACATCCGGTGGATCTCGTCGAGGAAGAGGACCTCGCCCTCCTGGAGCGAGGAGAGGATCGCGGCGAGATCTCCGGCGTGCTGGATCGCCGGACCCGAGGTGATGCGGATCGGGGCGCCCATCTCGGCAGCGATGATCATCGACAGGGTGGTCTTGCCGAGTCCGGGCGCGCCGGAGAGCAGTACGTGGTCGGCGGTGGCGCCGCGCTGTCTGGCCGCCCTGAGGACCAGGTCGAGCTGTTGCCTGACCTTTTCCTGGCCGACGAACTCGTCCAGGTCCTTGGGGCGCAACGCGGCCTCGACGGCCTGATCCTCACCGTCGGCGTCGGATCCCACCAGGCGCTCTTCGGTGCCAGGGGCGGGATCGTCCCACTTGTTCTGAGGAGGCAGCATGGTGGGTCTCTCGATCAGCGGGCGCGGTTGAGGGTCTGCAGGGCGGCTTTGAGCAGCGCACCCACGTTGGGGTCGGCGGTGGCCTCGGCCTGCGGGGTGACGGCGGTCACCGCGTCTTCGGCCTCCCGTGGGGCGTATCCGAGGCCGACGAGCGCCGTGTGCAGCTGCTCGCTCCAGGGGGCGGGGCCGGGGGCGGACCGCTGTGCGGCCAGTCGGGCGCCGGTGCCCTGCGGGGCGCCGAGGCGGTCCTTGAGCTCCAGAAGCAGCTTCTGGGCGCCCTTCTTGCCGATGCCGGGCACCGCGGTCAGCGATTTCTCGTCGCCGCCGGCGACCGCGATCCGCAGGGCGTCCGGTGTATGCACGGCGAGCATCGCCTGGGCGAGACGGGGACCGACCCCGCTGGCGGTCTGGAGCAGCTCGAACACCTGGCGTTCGTCGTCGTCCAGGAAGCCGTAGAGGGTGAGCGAGTCCTCCCGGACGACCAGCGAGGTGGCCAGCTTGGCCTGCTGGCCGATGCGCAGGGTGGAGAGCGTGTTCGGGGTGCACTGGACGGCCATGCCGACCCCGCCGACCTCCACGACGGCGGTGGTCGGGGCCAGGGCGGCCACCGGACCCGATACGAAGGCGATCATGCGGTACGGCCTTTCAGCGTGCGGTGGGCGGCGACGGCCTGCTGGAGCCGGTTCTGCGCGGGGGCCCGCCAGATGTGGCAGATGGCGAGGGCGAGGGCGTCGGCCGCGTCGGCCGGTCTGGGCGGTGCGTCGAGTCGCAGCAGCCGGGTCACCATCGCGCCGACCTGCGCCTTGTCGGCTCGGCCGCTGCCCGAGACGGCTGCCTTGACCTCGCTGGGGGTGTGCAGGGCGACCGGGATGCCGCGCCGGGCGGCGCAGAGCATCGCGACCGCGCTCGCCTGCGCGGTGCCCATCACCGTACTGACGTTGTGCTGGCTGAACACCCGCTCCACGGCGACGACTTCCGGCCGGTACTGGTTGAGCCATTCTTCTATGCCGCGCTCGACCGCTACCAGCCGGACGCCGAGTTCGGCGTCCGCCGGGGTGCGGACCACGCCGACGCCGAGCATCTTCAGGGAGCGGCCGGCGACACCCTCGACCACGCCGACGCCGCACCGGGTCAACCCCGGGTCCACGCCCAGTACACGCACGGTGCCCCTCCCTCGTGTCGTGGCGCCTTCGCGTCCTTTCGACCATGTGTTCCTGCGTTGTTGCAGGTTAACCGGTGGCACCGACAACGCGGACGGGCCGACAGGGGCGTGTCCCTGTCGGCCCGTTCCTCTCCGCGGTACTGAGTGCCCGTCAGGCGTCGATCTTCTCCATGACGTCGTCCGAAACTTCGAAGTTGGCGAAGACGTTCTGCACGTCGTCGCTGTCCTCCAGCGCGTCGATCAGCTTGAAGATCTTCCGCGCGCCCTCTTCGTCCAGCTCGACCTGCATGGTCGGCATGAAGTTGGCCTCGGCGGAGTCGTAGTCGATGCCGGCCTCCTGGAGCGCGGTGCGGACCGCGACCATGTCGGTGGCTTCACTGACGACCTCGTAGGACTCGCCCAGGTCGTTGACCTCTTCGGCGCCGGCCTCCAGGACCGCGCCGAGCACGTCGTCCTCGCCGAGCTCCCCCTTGGGCACCAGCACGACGCCCTTGCGGTTGAACAGGTAGGACACCGAGCCCGGGTCTGCCATCGAGCCGCCGTTGCGGGTCATCGCGACCCGCACGTCCGAGGCGGCACGGTTGCGGTTGTCGGTGAGGCACTCGATGAGCACCGCGACACCGTTGGGCCCGTACCCCTCATACATGATCGTCTGGTAGTCGACGCCGCCCGCTTCGAGGCCACCGCCGCGCTTGACCGCCGAGTCGATGTTCTTGTTCGGTACGGAGCTCTTCTTCGCCTTCTGGATGGCGTCGACGAGCGTCGGGTTGCCCTCGGGGTCGACGCCACCGGTCCTGGCGGCAACCTCGATGTTCTTGATCAGCTTCGCGAAGAGCTTGCCGCGCTTGGCGTCGACCACGGCCTTCTTGTGCTTCGTCGTAGCCCATTTAGAGTGGCCGGACATCTGCCTGTCTCCTTCGCGTAACCATTTCCTGGACGAACGCCAGAGATCCTACCGGGCGCCGGTCACCGGGCGTCGCGCACCATGTCCGCGAAGTACCGGTGCAACCGGTGGTCGCCGGTGAGTTCAGGATGGAAGGAGGTGGCCACGGCGTTGCCCTGGCGTACCGCGACGATGTGGCCGCCGTGCCGGGCGAGCACCTGGACCTCGGCGCCTACCGACTCCACCCAGGGCGCGCGGATGAAGACACCCTCCACCGGTCCGCCGTCGATCTCCTCGATCGCGACGGCCGCCTCGAAGGACTCGTTCTGACGTCCGAAGGCGTTGCGTCGGACGATCATGTCGATGCCGCCGAAGGTCTCCTGGTCCGACCTCGGGTCGAGGATCTTGTCCGCCAGCATGATCATGCCCGCACAGGTGCCGTACACCGGCATGCCCGCCGCGATGCGGGCCCGCAGCGGTTCCAGCAGGCCGAAGAGGCCGGCCAGTTTGGACATCGTGGTGGACTCGCCGCCCGGCAGGACAAGGCCGTCGACCTCGGCGAGCTCCTCGGGCCGCCTGATCGGCCTGGCCAGGGCGTCCGCCGTGGCCAGGGCGATCAGGTGTTCCCGCACGTCTCCCTGAAGTGCCAGGACTCCGATGACTGGGGTGGTCATCACCAGCCCCGGTTCGCGTAGCGCTCGTTCTCCGGGAGGGTGTCGCAGTTGATCCCGACCATGGCCTCGCCCAGGTCGCGGGAAGCGTCCGCGATGATCTTCGGGTCGTCGTAGAAGGTGGTGGCCTTCACGATGGCGGCGGCGCGCTTGGCCGGGTCGCCGGACTTGAAGATGCCGGAGCCGACGAAGACGCCCTCGGCGCCCAGCTGGCGCATCAGCGCGGCATCGGCCGGGGTGGCGACACCGCCCGCGGAGAAGAGGACCACCGGCAGCTTGCCGAGCTCGGCGACCTCCTTGACCAGCTCGTAGGAGGCGCGCAGCTCCTTGGCCGCGGCGTACAGCTCGTTGTTGTCGTAACCGCGCAGCCGGGCGATCTCGTTCTTGATCTGACGCAGGTGGCGGACGGCCTCGACGACGTTACCGGTGCCGGCCTCGCCCTTGGACCGGATCATGGCCGCGCCCTCGGTGATCCGGCGCAGCGCCTCACCCAGGTTGGTGGCGCCGCAGACGAACGGCGTGGTGAAGGCGAACTTGTCGCTGTGGTTGACCTCGTCGGCCGGGGTCAGCACCTCGGACTCGTCGATGTAGTCGACGCCGAGCGACTGCAGCACCTGGGCCTCGACGAAGTGCCCAATGCGGGACTTGGCCATGACCGGAATCGAGACGGCCTCGATGATCTCCTCGATCATGTTCGGGTCGGACATCCGGGCCACGCCGCCGTCCTTGCGGATGTCGGCGGGGACCCGCTCCAGCGCCATGACGGCGACGGCTCCCGCGTCCTCGGCGATCTTCGCCTGCTCGGCGTTGACCACATCCATGATCACGCCGCCCTTGAGCTGCTCGGCCATGCCGCGCTTGACGCGCGCGGTTCCGGTGGCCGGGGTCTCGGCGGACTGGGTGGGGGTGGGAAGCGTGCTCGACACGGGTACCTCGCTCGGGGAAGAGAGTTCTTGCAGCTCTGATGGAACGCGCAGGGAGCAGGCCACAGCAAGGGCCAATGGACAGCCGGTGGATCGTTTTCGGCGTTTCCGCCTGCTCTTCCACGGTACGGCCCCGTCCGGGTTCAGCTCCCGGGGCGGTCGGCCAGCGCGACCGGCGGCTCGTCGTCCATCTCGAAGGCCAGCGGGAACGGCGCGTGCCCGGCCAGCCGGAACCAGCGGACCGTGCGATGGGTCCGCAGGGCGCGCGCGGCCCGTACGGCGTCGTTGTGGAACCGTCTGGCCATCGGTACCCGCCGTACCGCGGCGGCGAGTTCGTCCGCGGCGTCCTCACCGCCCGGTGCCGCACGCACCGCCTCGACCTGCGCCGTCTCGCCGAAGACGGCCCGGAGTGCCTGGCTGAGCTCGCTCTCGGTCACCTCGCGGTGCTCCTCCTCGGCTTGCCGGGCTGCGTGCGCCGCCTGATAGAGCACGATCGAGGCGGCCGGATCGAGTACGCCGGAGGTGGCCAGCTCCTGGGCGACCGACGCACGGCGCAGCAGTTGGGCGTCGAGGGCGGCCCGGGCCGCGTCGATCCGGGCATGCAGCCGGTCCAGCCGACCGGCCGTCCAGCTCAGATACATGCCGGCCGCGAGGAGGGCGACTGCGATCCAGATGATTAGGGTTACGGTCACGGGCGGCAAGGCTACCGGGCCGGCGCGCGGCCCCTGGCCGGGCCGTGGCGCCGGGGCCGGCCCGTCAGTCGCGGGCCAGTCCGAACCGCGCCCGCAGGCTCACCCGTTCATCGGTGTCGACCGAGGCCGCGCCGTCCGTGACCGTCTCGTAGACCGCCAGGATGTCCGCCCCGACCGTCGACCAGTCGAAGCGGCGCACATGCGCGCTGCCCCGCTTGCGCAGCTCCGCGCGGCGGTTTTCGTCGCCGAGCAGCCGCACCGCGGCCCGGGCGAGCGCGTCGGCGTCCTCGTTGGCGAAGAGTTCGCCGGCCGCGCCCTGGTCGAGCACCTGGGCGAAGGCGTCGAGGTCGCTGGCGAGCACCGGCGCACCCGCGGACATCGCCTCGACGAGGATGATCCCGAAACTCTCGCCGCCGGTGTTCGGTGCGACGTACACATCGACACTGCGCAGCAGCCGTGCCTTGTCCTCGTCGCTCACCATGCCGAGGAACTCGACGCTCCGGCGCATCTCCTTCGGCAGCGATGCCACAGCCTCCTCCTCGTCACCGCGGCCGGCCACCAGCAGCCGGGCGTCCGGGACTTCGGCGAGGATCTTCGGCAGCGCCCGCATCAGCACCGGCAGGCCCTTGCGGGGCTCGTCGATCCGTCCGATGAAGCCGATGGTTCTGCCCTGCCACTCGGGTCGCGACTCGGCACGGTCGAAGAAACCGACGTCGACGCCGTTGGGGATGACCACGGCGTCGCCGCCCAGGTGCTCGACCAGGGTCCGCCGCGCGTACTCACTCACCGCGATCCGTGCGCTGATCTTCTCCAGCGCGGGCTGCAGGATCGGGTAGGCGGCGATCATCGCGCGGGAGCGCGGGTTGGAGGTGTGGAAGGTCGCCACGATCGGGCCCTGCGCGGCCCAGCAGGTGAGCAGGCCCAGCGAGGGCGAGGTCGGCTCATGGATGTGAATGACGTCGAAGGTGCCGTCGTGCAGCCAGCGCCGCACCCGCGCCGCGGAGAGGAAACCGAAGTTGAGCCGGGCGACCGAGCCGTTGTACGGCACCGGCACGGCGCGCCCGGCCGACACGACGTACGGCGGCAGCGGGGTCTCGTCGTCGGCGGGGGCGAGCACCGACACCTGGTGGCCGAGCCGGACCAGGTGCTCGGCCAGGTCCCTGATGTGGAACTGGACCCCCCCGGGCACGTCCCAGGAGTACGGGCAGACGATGCCGATCTTCACGAGGTCTCCTGGCGGGGCTCCAGGTCGGCAAGCCATAGTCGCTGCAGCATGTGCCAGTCCTCCGGGTGCTCGGCGATTCCGGTGGCGAAGGCGTCAGCCACCGCCTGCGCCATCTCAGACGTCTTTTCGGCCCTGCTACCTGTCCCGGGCACCTCGACCGGCGGATGGACCCGGCCCCGCATCACCGGCGAATCGTCGTACCAGAGGGTGACGGGGAGCAACAGCGCCCCCGTCTGCTGGGCCAGCAGGGCCGGTCCGGCGGGAATCCTGGTGGTCTCGCCGAAGAACTTCACCTCGACGCCGGACGCGGACAGGTCCCGGTCGGCGACCAGACAGACCAGCCCGCCGGCCCGCAGCCGTCGCGCCAGGGTGCCGAAGGCCACGCCACCGGTGTGCGGCAGGACCTCCATGCCCAGGCCCTCTCGATAGGCGACGAACCTGTCGTACAGGGTCTCCGGCTTCAGGCGTTCGGCGACCGTGGTGAAGGGCACTCCCAGCTCGGTGGTCACCCACGCCCCCGCCAGGTCGTAGTTGCCCATGTGCGGGAGGGCCAGGACGACGCCCTTGCCCGCGGCGAGGCCGTCGGTCAGGTAGTGGACGTCCTTGACGTCGAACCCGTTCCGCACGCGTTCCGGGCTCCAGGCGGGCAGCCGGAAGGACTCCATCCAGTACCGCATGTAGGAACGCATCCCGGCCTGCGAGAGACCCGCCAGCCGGGCCGGGGTGGCGTCCGGCACCACCCGGGCCAGATTCGACTCGAGCCGCAGCACGCTCTTGCCGCGGCGCTTCCACACCGCGTCCGCGAGGGTGCGGCCGAGACGCACGGCCACCGGTTCCGGCAGCTTCTTGACCGCGCTCCAGCCCAGCCCGTACAGCGCGTCCGTCAGCCGCTCCTTCATACCGCCCCGCTGTCCTGGGTGGTGGCGGCCGCGGCGTCGGCCTCGGCGGATTCCCGGCGTACGGTCACGACGCGCTGCACCAGGGTGATCAGACTGCCCACGGCCACGATCCAGAGAGCGATCGGCAGCAGGATCTGGATGCCGGGCACGCCGAAGGCGTGGAATCCCGCCAGACCGGCGGCAACGAGCGAGATGACGAGCCGCTCGGCCCGCTCGATCAGTCCGTTGACCGCCACCGGCAGTCCGATGGATTCACCACGGGCCTTGGTGTACGAGACCACCTGGCCGCTGGCGAGACAGAAGATCGCGACCGCGCACAACATGTTGTTGTCGCCGGTGCCCGCGTACCAGAGCGCGAATCCGCCGAAGATCGCGCCGTCGGCGACCCGGTCCAGGGTCGAGTCCAGGAAGGCGCCCCAGCGGCTCGAGATGCCGGCCTGGCGCGCCATGTTCCCGTCGACGAGGTCGGAGAAGACGAAGAGCGTGATGACGATCGTGCCCCAGAAGAACTCTCCCCTGGGGAAGAAGACCAGCGCACCCGCCATCACCCCGGCCGTACCGGTGAGAGTCACCGCGTCGGGGCTGACCCCGATGCGGAGCAGGAACGAGGCGAACGGTGTGAGGACACGCGTGAAGAATGCACGCGCGTACTTGTTCAGCATGGCCTTCCCGAGGGGTCGGTGGGCCGCGCGGCCCCATTGGCCACCGGCTGGTCCATCGTAGCCAGGACCCGGGGCCTCCACTGCCGGGCCCTCTCCCCCGCGTCGCCGGGCGCGACGTATGGACGCATCGTGAAGTGAGTGGAAAGCTCGAAGCACCGCGGGCGTCACCGGTGCCGCCACGCACTGCGGCTCCTCCTGCTGTCCGCGCCCTGACACCTCACCGTGCACGGGAGGCACCATCATGGGCGACAAGGCGAACGCACCCACCGGAGCCGCCGGCAGGGCGGCTACGGCCGACCGGCCGGATTCCGTAAGGAATGTGGTCCTGGTCGGCCACAGCGGATCAGGCAAGACCACCCTGGTCGAGGCCCTCGCACTGACCGCCGGGGCGGTCAACAGGGCGGGCCGGGTGGAGGACGGCCAGACCGTCTCCGACTACGACGAGATCGAGCACCGCCAGCAGCGGTCGGTGCAGCTCTCACTCGTCCCCCTCAGCTGGGACGGGATCAAGATCAACCTGCTGGACACACCCGGATACGCCGACTTCGTCGGTGAACTCAGGGCCGGTCTGCGAGCGGCGGACGCGGCCCTTTTCGTCGTGTCCGCCGCCCAGGACGCCGCCGGCATCGCCGGCACGACCCGTGCGGTGTGGGAGGAATGCGTGTCCGTTGGCATGCCACGGGCCATCGTGGTCACCCACCTGGACACGGCCCGTACCGGCTACGACGAGCTGACCCAGGTGTGCGGCCGCATCTTCGGCGGCGACGACCCGGACGCGGTGCTCCCCCTGTACCTGCCGCTGTACGGCGCCCAGCGGGCCGACGGGCACGCCCCGGTGACCGGGCTGACCGGGTTGCTCACCCAGCGGCTCTTCGACTACACGTCGGGCCGGCGCGAGGAGACCTCGCCCGGTGACGACCAGCAGCAACTGATCGCCGAGGCGCGCAACCGGCTGATCGAGGGGATCATCGCGGAGAGCGAGGACGAGACCCTCATGGACCGCTATCTGGGCGGCGACGAGATCGACGTCAAAACGCTCATCGGGGACCTGGAGCGGGCCGTCGCCCGGGGCGTATTCCACCCGGTGCTCGCGGCCGCGCCGGCCGCCGACGGCGCAGCGCAGGGCCTGGGCACGGTCGAACTCCTCGAGCTGATCACCCGCGGATTCCCGACGCCACGGGAGCGTCCGGCTCCGCCGGTCACCACCCCGGACGGCGGCACCCGCCCCGCGGCGACCTGTGATCCCACCGGGCCGCTGGTCGCCGAAGTGATCAGGACGGCTTCCGATCCGTACGTGGGCCGGCTCAGTCTGGTGCGGGTCTTCTCCGGCACCCTGCGTCCCGACGAGACCGTCCACGTGTCGGGTCACGGCATGACGGAGCGCGGCCACGCCGACCATGACGTCGATGAGCGCATCGGTGCGCTCTCCGCCCCCTTCGGCAAACAGCAGCGCACCCTGAGCCAGTGCGTCGCCGGAGACATCGCCTGTGTCGCCAGGCTCAACCGGGCCGAGACCGGCGACACCCTGTCGGCGAAGGACGACCCGCTGCTGATGGAGCCCTGGGTGATGCCCGACCCGTTGCTGCCGCTCGCCATCGCGGCCCACAGCAAGGCGGACGAGGACAAGCTTTCCCAGGGGCTCTCCCGGCTGGTCGCGGAGGATCCGACCATGCGCCTCGAGCAGAATCCGGACACCCGTCAGCTGGTGCTGTGGTGTCTCGGCGAGGCGCATCTGGATGTCGCACTGGACCGGTTGCGCAGCCGTTACGGGGTCCAGGTGGACGCGGTGCCGTACCGGGTGCCGCTGCGTGAGACGTTCGGAGCGAGGTCGGTGGGGCGCGGCCGACACGTCAAACAGTCGGGCGGCCACGGCCAGTTCGCGATCTGCGAGATCGAGGTGGAGCCTCTGCCGCCGGGGGCGGGGATCGAGTTCGTCGACAAGGTGGTGGGCGGCTCGGTGCCACGGCAGTTCATCCCCTCCGTGGAGAAGGGGATACGCGCCCAGGCCGCCCGGGGCCTCGCCTCCGGCCACCCGCTGGTCGATGTCCGGGTCACCCTGCTGGACGGCAAGGCCCATTCCGTGGACTCCTCCGACGCGGCATTCCAGACGGCCGGAGCGCTGGCACTGCGGGAGGCCGCCCGGGATGCCCCGATCCACCTGCTGGAGCCGGTGGCGGAGCTGCAGGTGCTGGTACCGGACGATTTCGTGGGCCCGGTGATGAGCGACATCTCCGGGCGGCGCGGTCGGGTCGTGGGTACCGAACAGGTGGGCTCCGAGAGCACCCTGGTACGGGCCGAGGTCCCGGAGACCGAGATCGGCAGGTACGCCGTCGATCTCCGGTCCGTATCGCACGGCACCGGTAGGTTCAGCCGCTCCTACGTCCGGCACGAGCCGATGCCGCCCCAGGTGGCCGACCGGGTACGGGAACAGGCCGAGAACGGCCTGTAGTTGACGCCACCGGTCGACGGATACGCTGTGGTCCCAGCTCAGAGAAGGTGTGCGGAACGCGGTAGTTGGGGAATAGCCGCAGCAGCGGTTGGGTGCGGCGATGGGGGCAGCGGTGGCGAACGACGGATTCGACTTCATTCCTGGGGCTCAGATCCCGCTCCAGGGATCAGCGGGTCAGACCGCTGCCACGCATGCCCTGGCGTCGGCCGCGTACCGGGACAGCCCGGTCGTGGAGATACTCAAGGCGAACAGCGAGTGGCACAAGACCCAGGTGAAAAAGGGCAAGTTCTCGCTCTTCGAGCCCAATCTGGGTGAGTCCTTCTCCCGCGCCGTTCAGGTACGGCTGCTCGGCGGCACCCGCAAGGCGCTCATCCAGTCCTTCGGGACGGAGCCCCAGACGGTGGTGGAGCACTGCCTGGCGGCGACCCGCATCCGTAAGGAACGCGACGCCAAGCTCACCGCCGTGATGGCTGTTTTCGGCCTGGTTTTCCTGCCCGGTCTGCTGCTCTGGCTTGCCGTGTTCCAGCTGCGCCGCACCATCGGCGGGGCGAAGAACCGCGGCGCGGGGGTGCTGGGCACGGTCCTGCTGGTCGGCATGGGCGGGCTGGCGGTGCTCTTCCTGGTCAAACTGCCGTTCGGCGGGTTGCCGGCCCTCTACCTGCGGGCGATGATCGTCGCCCCCTTCATCGGGTGGGTGTGGGCCAAGCGAATCTGCGAGACCACCGCCAGAGACATGCGTGCGCGCTGGGACGAGCTGCTGTCCGGCAGCGCCGTCGGAGCCAAGATCCCCGAGGCGGTGCCGCGCAACCCCACCGAGACCGCGGCCGAGCGGCTGCGCCAGTCACTGGCCAAGCTGACCGCCGAGCAGCAGTCCAACGCGGTCTTCTACGCGGGCCCCAAAGGGATATTGGGCATGGGCACCCGCTGGGGCAGCTGGCAGCTCGCCGAGGAGCTGGTCCCCCTCAAGGAGGGCACCGAGATCCATGGTTTCCGCAGCTGGGACGTCATCCGGGCGATTCACGACCGGCTGCGGATGCTGGAGCGCGGCCCGCTGCACACCGGTGGCTTCCCGACTCCCTCCGTCAAGCACTGGATCGTCTCCCCGATCGGGGAGAACGCCGACGAGGTGAGCAGGCCCGATGGCGAGGACGTGGACGCCTTCCAGATCAAGGGCCATGAGATACAGCGGATCTGCAACGAGCAGCAGTTCGGCAGCGGCAACCGCCACTATCTGGGCGTTCAGTTCACACTCTGGGACGGCCAGCTGGTGATCACCATGCTGATCACCGTCACCGTGCTGCACGAGACCCTGCGGATCGAGGTAACGGGGCACGCGCTGGGTCCGGTGCACGCGCTCTTCACCACCAAGCCCAAGCCGAAGACCATAGAGGTCAACAAGGCCGTCAAGTTCTGGGAGACGACCGAACGGCATCTGCCGCTGGTGGAGACCGACGAGGTGGTGCGGCTGGCCGCGCGGGCGCCGCTCACCTGGTTCCCCGGCCTGCTCGACTGGGCCGGTGGCCGGATCATCCTGCCCGAGCCCTTCGGTGTGCGGCACGCCTGGGCCGACAAGCCGTGGCGGCACCGGTTCATGGCCGACGACGCGATGCGCGCGGCCACGCCGGTGCTGCGGGCGGTGCACGCGGCGGCCATGCGGGTGCTCGACGAGCACGGCGTGGACACCGAGCGCTTCACCACGCGTTCGCTGATCGTGAGCGGCCTGGTCCAGGACCCGACTCCCCGCCAGGCCGACGTCTACGAGGCCTGAGACAGCCGCACGCCGGAGCCGGCGCCTGTCGACGTCGGCGAGCGGACTGTCTCATGCCGGCCAGGCGTCGGCGAGCATCTTGCGGGTGTCGGCCAGGAGCTGCGGAAGCACTCGGGTGTGCCCGACCACCGGCATGAAGTTGGTGTCGCCGCCCCAGCGCGGGACGACGTGCTGGTGCAGATGCGCGGCGATACCGGCCCCGGCGGCCGCACCCTGGTTCATGCCGATGTTGAAGCCGTGCGCCCCGGACGCCGTACGCAGCGCGGTCATCGCCCGTTTGGTCAAGGCGGCCAGTTCGGCGGTCTCGGGCGTGTCCAGTTCCGTGTAGTCCGCGACATGGCGGAACGGCACGACCATCAGATGGCCGCCGTTGTACGGGTAGAGGTTCAGCACCGCGTACACGTGCAGTCCCCGGGCGACGACCAGGCCGTCCTCGTCGGACTTCGACGGAATCGAGCAGAACGGACACGCGTCGTCCGACCCCGGCCCGGTCGGCTTGTTCTCACCGCGGATGTACGCCATCCGGTGGGGCGTCCACAGACGCTTGAAAGCGTCCTGAGTGCCCACTCCGATCTGCTGTTCCGGCTCACTCGTCATGCTGTGCAGCATATGGCTTCCCCCATTCGGAGCGCGTCGCCGGGGCGCCGCCCGGGCCCACTGCGGCGATGCTGTGCCGATGGACGCCAAGGAGGCCGGTGAGCGACTGTCCCGCTGGGAGGCACGCACCGAGATGCCGCTGTTCACGCTCTCGCTGTTCTTCCTGGCCTGCTACGCGGTCCAGGTGCTGGCCCGGGGCGGCACCGATCCACTGCTGGGGAACGCCGCCCTCGCCGGGTTGCTGGCTGCCTGGCTGGTCTTCGCAGCGGACTATGCGGTACGGCTGGTCCTGAGCGGGCAGGGCCTGCGCTTTCCCCGGTCGCACTGGCTGGACACACTGGTGCTGATCCTGCCGTTGCTGCGACCGCTGCGCATGGTGCGGGTGTACACCGCCGTACAGCGCCGGCGAGCTCAGCCACGGCTGAGTCTGCACGCCCGGGTGATGGCCTATGCGAGTCTCTCGGCGGTGCTGCTCGGTTTCGCCGGGTCGCTGGCCGTCTACAGCAGTGAACGCACCGCGCCCGGCGCCAGCATCCGCACCTTCGGTGACTCCGTGTGGTGGGCCGCCGCGACTCTTTCCACGGTCGGCTACGGGGACGTGTCGCCGGTGACCGGCCTCGGGCGGCTGATCGCGGTGGGGTTGATGGCATGCGGGATCGCCCTGCTGGGCGCGGTCACCGGATCGTTCTCCTCCTGGCTGCTGCAGGTTTTCGCCCGGGAGGACGAGAAGCGGCCCCCGGGGAGCGGGTAGCTCTCCGGGGGCCGGTGCGCTGTCCTGCGGATCAGACCTGGACCCGGTCCTGCACGGCCCGCGCGATCTTGGCGATGGCGTCGTCGACCGGGATGCCGTTCTCCTGCGAACCATCGCGGTAACGGAAGGAGACGGCACCGTTGGCCATGTCCTCGTCACCAGCGATGATCATGAAAGGAACCTTCTGCTTCTGCTGGTTCCTGATCTTCTTCTGCATCCGGTCGGACGAGGCGTCCACATCGACCCGCAGCCCCTGTTTCCGCGCCTTCGCAGCGAACTCCTGCAGGTACGGGATGTGCGCGTCGCCGATCGGGATGCCGACCGCCTGCACGGGCGCCAGCCAGGCGGGGAACGCGCCCGCGTAGTGCTCGAGCAGCACCGCGAAGAACCGCTCGATGGAGCCGAAGAGCGCACGGTGGATCATGACCGGGCGCTGCTTGGTGCCGTCGGAAGCGGTGTACTCCAGGCCGAACCGCTTGGGCTGCTGGAAATCGACCTGGATGGTCGACATCTGCCAGGAGCGGCCGATGGCGTCACGCACCTGCACGGAGATCTTCGGTCCGTAGTACGCGGCGCCGCCCGGGTCGGGCACCAGCGGCAGTCCCTGCTTCTCGGCGGCCTGGCGCAGCGCCTCGGTGGCTTCCTCCCACTCCGCGTCCTCGCCGATGAACTTGTCGGACTCCGGATCCCGGGTGGACAGCTCGAGCTCGAACTCGTTCAGACCGTAGTCGCGCAGCAGGTCCAGGACGAAGGTGAGGAGCGAGTCGAGCTCTCCCGCCATCTGCTCCTTGGTGCAGTAGATGTGCGAGTCGTCCTGGGTGAAGCCGCGGGAGCGGGTCAGGCCGTGCACCACACCGGACTTCTCGTACCGGTACACCGTGCCGAACTCGAAGAGCCGCAGAGGGAGTTCCCGATACGAACGCCCCCGCGCATCGAAGATCAAGTTGTGCATCGGGCAGTTCATGGCCTTGAGGCGGTAGTTCTGATCGTCGAACTGCAACGGCGGGAACATCCCGTCGGAGTAGTTCGGCAGGTGCCCCGAGGTCTCGAAGAGCTTCTCCTTGGAGATGTGCGGCGTGTTGACGAACTCGTAGCCCGCCTCCTCGTGACGCTTGCGGGAGTACTGCTCCATCTCCTTGCGGACGACACCGCCCCTGGGGTGGAAGACCGCCAGGCCCGGGCCGAGCTGGTCGGGGAAGGAGAAGAGGTCGAGTTCCGCTCCCAGTTTGCGGTGGTCGCGCCGCTCCGCCTCCGCCAGGAACTCCAGATGCGCCTTGAGGGCGTCCTTGGTGGGCCATGCGGTGCCGTAGATCCGCTGCAACTGCGGGTTCTTCTCGCTGCCCCGCCAGTACGCGGCCGCCGAACGCATCAGTTTGAAGGCGGGGATGGCCCGGGTGCTCGGCAGGTGCGGTCCCCGGCAGAGGTCCCGCCAGCACAGCTCGCCGGTCTTGGCGTCGAGGTTGTCGTAGATGGTCAGCTCGGCGCCGCCCACCTCGGCGTCCGCGCCCTCGGCGGCGTCCGCCGCCCTGCCCTTGAGACCGATGAGCTCGAGCTTGTACGGCTCGTTCGCCAGTTCCTCGCGCGCCGCCTCATCCGTGGTGACCCGTCGCGAGAAGCGCTGACCACGCTTCTGGATCTCCTGCATCTTCTTCTCGACCGCCTTGAGGTCCTCCGGGGTGAAGGGCGTCTCGACGTCGAAGTCGTAGTAGAAGCCGTCCCTGATCGGCGGCCCGATCCCCAGCTTCGCGTGCGGGAACAGCTCCTGCACGGCCTGCGCCATCACGTGCGCGGTGGAGTGCCGGAGGATGTTCAGGCCGTCCTCGGAGGAGATCTCGACGGGCTCGACGACCTCGCCGTCCCCTGGCTCGTAAGCAAGGTCGCGCAGCTCGCCCCCGACCCGGGCCGCCACGATGGTGCGCTCACCGGTGAAGAGCTCGGCTGCCGTAGTGCCCGTCGTCACCACGCGCTCTTCCCGCTCGGAATCGCGTTGGATGATCACACGGACGTCTGACACCGGTCTCTCCTGACTCACGGGGTGCGACAGCGGAAACACTGCGCGGGTGAATCGTACCGAGCCCGGGGAGCCCAATGCGAAACGGTTGACGGACGGCTCCCGGCGCGCGCCCTGTCCTGACCGTGCTGACCGTCCTGCCCGGTCAGAGATCTCCGGTGCAGGCCTCCTCGAAGAAGTCGAGGTTCTCCTGGAGCGCCTTCATCAGCCGGTCCCGCTCCGTCTCGTCCACCTTCACCGGCGCCACGCCGTCCGCGCCGGTCAGCCGGCGGAATCCGCCGCGGCTCTGCAGCCTGCCGTACACCCGTATCGGCAGGCCCACCAGGTGGGCGTGGCCCGCGATGCGGTAGGCCTCCTCGTCGAGCACCATCCGGATGTACGGAACCTCGGCCCCGGCCAGCACCCGCAGTCGTATCGTGCCGGGGCCGCCCGGTGCGGAGCGCCGCATCCGGACCACCGCGCCGGTGATCCGTACCGGCAGTGAGGGTTCGTCCTTCAGGTAGCGGGCGCCTGCCCGGCGCAGGGCGGGCAGGTCACCCGGAGAGAACTCGACCGGTTCGGGCCGCGCCGCGCAGCCCTCCGGCGTCCCCGCGGCGGGCGACCAGGCGAGCGTGATCCTGGCTCCCTCGGTGCCCCGGACGAGCGCGACGACCGCTTCGGTCAGCTCGCGGCTCACACCGGCCTGCACCGCGGTGTCGAAGGCATCCATCGCCCCGGTCGCCCGCTGGTAGTCCACGGCCTCCCGGGTGGCGTGCAGTGCGTGGTGCAGCCGGACCACGGCGGCACGGCCCTGCTCCACGGGTACGAAGGCGGTCAGTCCGCGCCCGTCCGGTGCCGGTCCCACCAGTGCCCCCTCCAGCGACGACTGGGCCTGCCGGCGGTGCCGGGCGCCGTAGTACCCGGCGCGGCCGCGGGCGGCCAGCGCGCCGGCCAGCAGCATCTGGCGGGCCGCTGCGCGCAGTTGCTCCTGCACGGTCCAGGGGGCGACCCCGGACAGGCCTTCGGCCATCTCCCGCGACCAGCGGATCTCGTCGCTGGACACGGAGAGCGCGACCAGCACCTCCCGGGCGGAGGGCGCCGCGCAGCGGGCCAGCGCGGTGAGCGCCTCGGCCAGCAGGTCCTCGCTGTCCGGGAAGGCCCGGCTCTCGGGGACGAGCACGCTGGTGCCCCGGCCGGCCGGGCCGGGCGGTGTCCAGCGCGCATAGCGTCCGGCGGCCCCGCCGCGCCGCCGCCAGCCGTGCCGGCCGAGCAGCGCGCCCAGCACGACGGGGTCGACCAGGGAAGGGGACGGCCCGGAACCGCCGTCCCACACGCCGGGGGCGTCGACCGGGTGGGGGCGCATGGGTTCGTCGATCGGGCGGTGCTGCATCAAGGTCTCCCTCCGGCCCCGACACGGGTCATGATGTCGCAGAGGGCCCGGTCGTCGAATATCCGCGAGGTCGGGATCCGCACGGTGGTCCGGTGCCTGCCCGTCACGGGGTGGCCCGCCAGGTTCGTCCAGTAACAGCAGTGCCGCAGGTCCAGCCGGTCGTGACCGGCCCGCAGCCATTCGTCCTGGGTCCGCGGCACCAGCATCACGACCAGGATCTTGTGCACCGAGACCGGGGTGCGGGCCAGCTTCACCAGATGGGCGTTGTCGAGCGTGAAGGAAAAGGCCCCGCCCGGCGGGTCGGGAGCGATCTGATAGGTGCACTTGAGCTGCACCTTGATCGTCACTTCGTCGTCCACCGTGTGTCCGGCGGCGCCGTGGCTCACATGCCAGTCGATGCCGTTGTCCGGAAAGGGCTGGGAGAGCGAGCAGCCCGAGGCCGCCGCCACCGCGTGGAGGTAGCCGACTTGGAGGGTTTCCATACAGGCGGTGGTGGCGAGCGAGCCGCGCAGCGGCGCGAACCGCTCGGGTACCAGGCCGCCCCGTTCGGGCTGCGCGAGCGCCATGACTGTGGTGTGCCTTCCGGACTGTCCAACCGACTTTCCCCGTGGCGGGCCGTCAATGTCCTGGCCCGTCACCTGTGTTGTCTCCGGTCGGCGTATGTCGCAAACAGCCGGGTATCACCGAATCGGGCAGATGTTGCACACCACCTGCCAAGTGAGCGCGAGGAGTTGGGACATGCCGTGCTGGTACGAGGGGCCTCTGGCCGCATTTGACACCGAGACGACCGGCGTCGACGTCGAGGACGACCGCATCGTTTCGGCCGCCCTGGTGGTGCAGGACGCCGCGGGCGGACGCCCGCGCATCACCCGCTGGCTGGTGAACCCGGGCGTCCCGGTGCCCGCCGGTGCCACCGAGATACACGGGCTGACCGACCTGCATCTGCAGCGCAACGGCCGCTGGCCGTCGCCGGTGGTGGCGGAGATAGCGAAGGCGCTGGCCGAGCAGTGCGCCGCGGGGCGCCCGCTGGTGGTGATGAACGCACCCTTCGATCTCACCCTGCTGGACCGGGAGTTGAGGCGCCATCGGGCCTCTTCGCTGGACCGGTATCTCGGCGACTCCCCGCTGCGCGTACTGGACCCGAGGGTGCTGGACAAACACCTGGACCGCTATCGCAAGGGCCGCCGGACGCTCACCGATCTGTGCGAGCAGTACGCGGTGGTGCTGGACGGCGCCCACGACGCGGCCGCCGATGCGGTGGCCTCGTTGGAACTCGTACGGGCGATAGGGCGACGCTTCGCGGCCCGCCTGGAGCGCCTGACCCCCACCGAGCTGCACGCCCTGCAGGCCGGTTGGCATGCGGCGCAGGCGCGCGGTCTGCAGGCCTGGTTCGCCCGCCAGGGCACACCGGAGACCGTGGACCCGGCCTGGCCGCTGCGGCCCGAGCTGACCGCGGCCGCCTGACCGGCTCCGCGCGTGGACCCGGGCAGGCAAAAAGGCCGGTCCGTCGATGGACGGACCGGCCTCTCCCGGTGGGCGATACTGGGTTCGAACCAGTGACCTCTTCGGTGTGAACGAAGCGCTCTCCCACTGAGCTAATCGCCCGGGAACGGACTGAACCATACAGGGCTTCCGGTGCTTCGTTCAAACTCCTTCCGGCAGCTCGGGCCGCTTCCGGCGCAGGTCGCCGGGGACCGGATACTCAGCACCGGTCTGAGTATCCGAGCGCTGTACGGGATGTGTGGCCGGGGCCACACTCATGGCTCATGGAGAACCTTCCGCCGCCCGCGCAGGAGCTCGCGCTCCTCGACCGCGAGCTGACCCAACTCGACGCACGCAGGTATCAGTTGCTGGCCCGCCGGGCCTGGCTGCTCGCCGCCCTGCAGCCGGGCGTCGCCCAGTCGCCGGGCCGGCCGTGGGCCACCACTCCACCGCCCCCCGAGAGCGCACCGCGGTCCGAGACCGCGCCGCCCAGTGCGCAGAACGTGCTGCTCACCCTCGGCGGTGTGCTGCTGACGATCGCGGCGATCGCCTTCACGGTGGTGAGCTGGGGCCACCTCGGCATCGGCGGCCGGGCGGCCGTGCTCGGCGCGGTCACCGCCGTCGCGTTGGCTGCCCCGGTGGCCCTGCTCCGGCGCGCGCTGGTGTCGACGGGCGACTCGGTGGCGGGCATCGGCCTGGCCCTGACGGTGCTCGACGCGTATGCGCTCCATCAGGTCGCCGCGCCGGACACCGGCGGCGTCGCCTTCGCAGCCGGTTCCTCGGCCGTGCTGGCTCTGCTCTGGGCGGGATACGGCGCTGCGCTGGGCAGGCTGCGGCTGCCGCTGCCCGCCGCCGTGGTCACGGCCCAGCTGCCGCTGCTGCTGTGGGCGGCCGCGGCGGGCGCAGGCCCGCTCTTCACGAGCGGGGCGCTGCTGGTCACCGCGGCCGGCGACCTGGCTGTCCTGCTGTGGCAGAAGGGAGTCGTGGTGCGCACCGTCGCCTGCGCCGGTGCGTACGTCACGGGCGCGGGCGCGCTGCTGACGGCCGGTCGCCTCTCGGTGGTCGCCGACACGGCGGGCGCGGCGGTCGTGCCGGGAGTAATGCTGCTGACCGGCGCCGCGCTCGCGTTGTTCGCCGCATGGCGTTTCCCCTCGGCGGTCCCGGCCGTCGCGGCGGGGCTCGCAGCCGTGGCCGCGGTCGCCGGGGTGGCCCGGCACGCCGTCGCGGACGACTGGTCGCCGATCCTGGTCCTGGTGTGCGGGATCGCCTTGTTGGCGGTCGTCCGTACCCGTGCTGCGCGCCCCCTGGTGCGCGGACTGATCGGTGCGTCCTGCGGGGTTCAGGCAGCGGTGGCGGTCTGGGCGGCGCCGGCCGCGCCGCTGGCGGTGCTCACTCCGCTCGCCCGGGCACAGAGGCCCTGGACGGGTATGCCGGACGCCCTCCAGGTGTCCTGGCCCGGCCTGCCGACCACGCCGGTGGCGCTGCTCCTGATCGCGGCGGTCCTCACGGTGGCGCACCGGTCGGCCGGTGCGGCTACGCGGTGGCGCGCCGAGGCCGCCTGCGGGGCCATCGCCCTGGTCGGGGCAGCGGGGTGCGTCGTCCCGGCCGCCGCCTCGCTGCCGTATCCGGCGGCCGTCGCCTGGTATGCGGCGCTGACGACGGGGGCCCTGGCCGCGGCCGTGCGCCTGAGCACGGCAGCCCCTGGTGGACCCGCGGCGACCGCGCTCGGCTGCGCGGTGGCGGGCGCCTTCGTCGGCACCGCGACGGCTCTGGCCTCGGAGCCCGCCACCCTCGCCGTGCTGGGGCTGCTCGCCGTGCTCTTCGGCGCGGCGGCCACCGTGCCCGACGCCGGTCCGGTGCGGCCCGTCGCGGCCTGTGCCGCCGTGCTGTACGCGACCGGGCTGGCCTGTGCCACCGGCGCGTCGTTCGGACTCCCGCTGCCCGGAACGGCGTTGCTGGTGCTGGTGGTGCCCGCCACGGCCGCCGTACTGGCTGCCCACTTGCGCCGCCACCCGGCGGCGGCGTCGGTCGAGATCACCGCGGCGGCGGCCGGCCTGCTCTCCGTCGTCCTGGCGATCGGCGACGCTCCGGTGCTGTCGCTGGTTCTCGCGCTGGGCGGGGTGATCGCCGCGGGCACCGCGGTGCGCCCCGAGCGGCGGGCCGTCGGTTACGCGGCGCCCGCGCTCTTCGTGCTGGCCGCCTGGGTGCGTCTCGCCGCGTCCGGGGTCTCCGTCCCCGAGGCGTACACCCTGCCGGCGACGATCCCCGCGCTGGCGGTCGGTCTGCTGCGCCGCAGCCGCGATCCGCGTGCCTCGTCGTGGACGGCGTACGGACCGGGGCTGGCGGCGACGCTGCTGCCGAGTCTGCTCGCGGCGTGGGGCGACCCGCACTGGCTGCGCCCTCTGCTGTTGGGCGCCGCGGCGCTGGCCGTCACGCTGACCGGCGCGCGGCTGCGGCTGCAGGCCCTGCTCGCCCTGGGCGGCGTGGTGCTCGCCCTGGACGCTCTGCACGAGCTGGCGCCGTACATCGTCCAGGTAGTCGGCGTGCTCCCCCGCTGGCTGCCGCCGGCCGTCGCGGGCCTCCTGCTGCTGGCGGTCGGCGCGACGTACGAACAACGGCTGCGGGACGCACGCCGACTGCGGCACCGGCTGGCGCGCATGCGCTGACCGGCCGGCCCCGCGGACAGGACTGCTCAGCTGGGCATCTTGTCCCCGAGAAGCGCCAGGTTCTCGATCGCGGCCAGTCCGTACAACGAGGTGTCGTTGGTGTAGACCCAGTTGGCCTCACTGCCCGGCACCAGGGTGACCGGGCCGGTGACCTTCTCGGTGGTCCAGGGCGCGGACTCCTGGTATCCGTCGCTGTTGTAGAACTTCTGCCAGGCACGGGTCACCAGCTTGGTGTCGCCGGTCTGCACCGCGGCGTACGCATCCAGCCGCGAATGGCCTTGGAAGAGCAGCAGCGTGCCGAAGTTCGAGCCGTAGCGGGCGGCTTGTTCGGTCTTGGTGGCGTTGAAGTAGCGGCAGTAGTCGAGGTACACCTCCTTGAACTTCGGCATGTCCACGATGTCGATGAGTTCGGCGCAGAGTTCGTTGAGGCCGAACACCGCCGAGAGGTGCGAGACCGAGACGACGGGCTTGTCGGCCACGGCGAACTTCCCGGTGTCCAGGTCGTACAGTCCGCTGCCCTGCACGAAGCCGTTGGGCTGGGCGGCGATCGTTTCCATGGTGGAGAGCACCCGGGCCTTGGCCTTCTCCGCCTTGGATCCGCCGCGCTCCCACTCGGTGAGCCAGGCCGAGACGAGGCCGCTCCAGTCGGTACCGAAACCGATGGACAGCGCGTTCCGGTCGGGGGTGTAGGGATCGGTGCGGACCTTGCGCTGCGGGTCGAGGACCATGAAGGTCTCGTCCGAGTCGACATTGGCGTGCATCAGGTCGCCCACCCGCTCGTCGGCGGTGAGGAAGTAGTAGAAGCGCCGGTAGGTGGTGTTGGCGATCCGCTGCTGCTTCGCGCTGTCGGCGAAGTGCTGGACCCCGTGCCGGGTACCGAGGCCGGCCCACTGGCCGAGGTGGTAGACGTCCACCTCACCGGTGTGCCGGGTGAGCGCCTCGGCGAAGCGGAAGATGTCGGCGCGTCCGGAGCGCAGGTAGGCGTACCAGAGCCAGATGTCGGGCGACAGTTCTGAGTTGTCCCAGGCGTAACCGCCGACGTCGTAGCGCCACTGGTGGCGGGCCGGGTCGTAGGAGTGCATGAAGTCTCCGTAGTCCCAGAAGCCGTACCAGCGGCGCATCTCCACCTGGTCGCGGTAGTAGGTGAAGAGGAAGTCCAGATGGTCCTCGATCTTCGCCTTGGCGGGTGTGGAACGGTCGGGCTCGGAGAAGAGTCCGCCGAAGACCTTCGCCGCGATGGACTGGGCGGGCGGCGCGACCAGCTGGGGCAGCGTACGCACGGCTTCGGCCTGCTGGGCGAGTACCTCGGCCGATGGCGTCGATCCATTGGCCCAGAAGACGAGTTCGCTGGTCCTGGCGATGCCGTACGGGGTGCCGAACTCCGGTTCGTAGTCCTCGTAGGTGATCTCCAGTCCCTCCAGTTGCTTGGCGTAGGTGTCCTGGCCCATACCGTCGTGATAGAACCGCAGATCCATCGGCTGCGCCTCCGGCGACCAGAGCCAGAGGGTGACGTCGGCGCGGTCGGTGTGGGCGCCGCGGATGTCGAGCTGGGCGGGGTGTTTCTGCCAGAAGTCGCGCAGTCCGAAGGAGAGTCCGCCGCTCGCCCCGCCGACGTATCCGAAACCGGATGCGCGCCGTCCGCCGCCCGCCGGGATCCAGCCGTAGCCCTCGGTGGTGCGTTTGCGCAGGGTGAAGCCGTCCGCGGACAGCTGGCTCAGGGTGTAGTCGCCCCAGGTGGGGATGAGCGGCAGCCGGGTGGTGACGCGCTGGTCCCAGGTGGCCGGATCGGGCAGCTTTTCGCCCGCGAACTGTGCCGCCTGCACGGCGGCTCCCGGATCCCGGCGGAGCCCCGTGATGCCCTTGACCGCCTCGCGCAGCATCCCGGTGTCGTCGCCGCCGATACGGATGTGCCGGTCGTACGCCTCGTCGCGCATCGGAACGCTGAACCGGACACCGAGTCCGCGGATGAAGTCGCCGGACGAGCGGCCGGGGGTCTGCTCGCCGTCGAAGTTGATGGTGTGCATCATGCGGAAGGAATCGGCGCCCGCGTAGAAGTACAGGCGTACCGAGAACGGCAGCCAACGGTGGTTGCCCTTGCGGTGTTTGCCGTCGATCCGGACCACCGCGCGTACCGGGCCGCGCTGCTCGACGGTGGTCCCGGTGATCTCGCCGTCGAACCGCTCCCACCGGGCGTCGCCCTGGTCGTCGTCGTCCAGTTTGCCCTGCCGCAGCAGGACGAGCCGGCCGTTCGACGCGATCTCGGTGCCGCCGCGGGTCAGCGACTCGATGAGCCGGTGGCCGTCGTGCGCGATGACGGCCTCGATGACCCCGGTACGCACGGTGATGCGGCCGCCCTTCTCACTGACCGTCACCTCCTTCGCGGGCGCGGCGGCCGTGCCGCCCGGCGTGAGCCGATAGCTCTTGTCCCCCGCCAGGCCTTCGGCGGCCGCGTGTGCGGTCCACTTGAGGGACCCGTCCGGCCAGGTCGCGGTGGTCCAGGTCTGCACGGGGAGCTGCTTGCCGTCGGCGGTGGCGAGGGCGAAGGTCTGGTCCTTGCCGTACTGCCCCTTGGGCCAGGGGACCCCGAAGGTACTGCCCGGGGCTGCGCCGAGTCCGCCCTCCTCCAGCCAGGTGATGTTGACCGGGCCGTCGGCGGACCGCTCTGCCGCGGCCGCCGTGTTGCCACCGCCGAGTACCCAGGAGAACTGGGTGGCCGCACCGGCCAGGACTGCTGCCTTGAGGACGTGACGCCGGGGAATCGGGGACATCGGGACTCCACTCATGAAGGTCAGGTACACAGGTCGGACATAAAGTCAGGTGCATGACAGTCTGTGTTCGTGCAGGTGGACGACGCGGGGCGAACCCGGCGGCCGTGGCGGATCAGCGCAGAGCGGCGCGCCGTTCCAGAGCGACGGCCGCCGCCGCGAGACAGCCGACGGCCGGGACAGCGAGCGGCGGGATCTGCCAGGCGGAGGCCGCGACCGCGGCGAACCCCCCGACGAGCAGCAGGGAGCCCCCGAGATCGAGGGTGCGCACGAGCTGCCAGGGACGGCCGGGCCGCCAGGCCGCCGCCGTGCGCAGTCCGGCGACGGTGACCGCCGGCAGGCCGAGCGCCGCGACGGCGACCAGCAGCGGACCGCCCGGCAGCAGCCCCGAGCGGGCCACTCGCCAGTCGAAGACGAGCAGGGCGATCACCGCCCACCACAGCAACGAGAAGCGCCAACCGCTGCGCGCCGCTTCCCGCACATCGGCGGCGAACTCCCGCCAGCCGCAGGGCCGGCTCTCCAGGTGGCGCCGCAGATGGGCACAGCCGGCGGCGAACGCCGGAAGGAGGGTGACCAGCGGCAGCGCGGCGACCGCCAGCCAGACACCGGTGAGCAGCGATTCGGCGAAGATCGCGAAACGCGAGTGCAGGACGGTCTCGTGACGCCGGGCGCGGCGACCGGCCCGCTTCGCCCGCCGTAGCGTACTCGTCGGATTCACCACGCCCTCAGCCCTTCAGTCCCGAGGTCGCCATGCCGTCGACCAGATAACGCTGGAAGGCCACGAAGAACGCCAGCACCGGCAGCAGAGCGACCATCGACATGGCCACCATCCCCCCGTAGTCCGCGACGGCGTCCTGGTCGACGAACATCTTCAGACCCATCGAGACGGTGTACTTGTCGGGCTCGTTGAGATAGATCAGCGGCCCGAGGAAGTCGTTCCAGGAGTTGATGAAGGTGAAGATCGCACTGGTGATCAGGGCCGGCCTGCACAGCGGCAGCACGATCGACCAGTAGATGCGCAGGTGCCCGCAGCCGTCCAGCCGGGCCGCCTCGTCCAGTTCCCGCGGCAGGTTCCGCATGAACTGCATTATCAGAAAGACGAAGAAGGCATCCGTGGCCAGGTACTTGCCCAGCAGCAGCGGAGTGTAGGTGTTGATCAGGGACAGCTTCTGGAACAGCACGTACTGCGGGATCAGCAGGACGTGGTACGGCAGCAACAGCGTGCCGATCATGACGGCGAACAGCGCGTTGCGCCCGGCGAACTTGATCCTGGCGAAGGCGTAGGCCGCCAGCGAGCAGGAGATCAGCACGCCGATCACCGACCCGACGGCAAGGAAGAGGGAGTTGACGAAGAACGTGGAGATCGGGATGTCCGCGATGCCCTCGGCGAGCCGGCTGTAGTTCCTGGTGATCGGATCGGTGGGGAACAGGTCCAGGCTCCCGACGATCCGGTCGCTGGGTTTCAGCGAGCCGCCGATCACCCAGACCACCGGATAGAGCACCACGGCCAGGATCGCCAGCGCCCCGATGTGCCAGGCCAGCGACCCGGCGTTCGTCCTGCGGTGGCCGCTGCGCACGGTCGGTGTCGTCACCGGCTCGCCTCCTCGTAGTACACCCAGCGCTTCTGGGACCAGAACAGGACCGCCGTGACCAGCCCGACGGTGACCAGCAGCACCCACGCCATGGCGGAGGCGAAGCCCATCCGGCCGCCGGCGAAGCCCTGGTCGTAGAGGTAACAGGTGTAGACGAGGACGGAGTCGGCCGGACCGCAGCTGGAGCCGGCACTGCCGAGGATGTAGGCCGAACCGAAGATCTGGAAGGAGTGGATGGTCTCCAGCAGCAGATTGAAGAAGAGCACCGGGGAGATCATCGGCAGGGTGATGCTCCAGAACCTCCGCCAGGTGCCCGCGCCGTCGACCTCGGCCGCCTCGTAGAGTTCGCGGGGCACCTGCTTCAGTCCCGCGAGAAAGATCACCATCGGCGCGCCGAACTGCCATACCGTGAGCAGCACCAGGGAGTAGAGCTTCCACTCCGGATTGCTGATCCAGCCGCCGGCGTGGATACCGAAGAGCTGCTGCACCCGGTCGACGACGCTGCCGTCCGAGAAGAGCGCCCGCCACACGATGGCGATGGACACGCTCGCGCCGATCAGCGACGGAGTGTAGAACGCGGCGCGGTAGAAGGCCTGGCCCCGGCGGTTCTGATGGAGCAGCAGAGCCACCCCGAGCGCCAGCAGCAGCTTCAGGGGCGTGCCGACGGCCACGTACTGCAACGTCACCCGGACCGACTTCTGCCAGCGCGGGTCACCGAACATCTCGCTGAAGTTGTGCAGGCCGATCCACTTCGGAGCGTCGAAGAGGTCGTAGTCGGTGAACGACAGATAGAGCGATACGAGCATCGGCCCCGCGGTGAGAATCAGCAGGCCGGCCACCCACGGGGCCAGGAAGAGATAGCCGGCGAGATTCTCCCGCCGGCTCCGGCCCGCGTCCCTGCCCCGGCTCCCGGGGGTGGCGGGGCCGGCAGCCGGCCCCGGGCCGGTCCGGGTGCCGGGGCTCCTGACGGACCTCTTCGGCCCGGCATCCTCGACGTGCGTCACCGCGGACCCCCTCACGACGCCAGCGCGGTCTTTGCTTCGGAGAAGAACTGTGTGACGGCCTTGGCCACCGATGTGGTCTGCAGACTCACATCGGTGGCGATACGCAGGAAGGCGGCCTCACAGGTGTCGGCGCCCGCCGGGTGCGGCGTGATGGTCTGCAGGACCCCGGCGTCCGCGATCTGCGTCTCGTAGGCGGAAATCCCCTGGGAGACGGTGTCCGTCGGCTTGAACGCGTCGAACTGGGCGGTCGTCGCGGGAACGCCCCGGTCGAAACCCATGATCCTGCCGACCTCCGGGTCATGGACCATGAAGTTGATGAACTGGGCGACTTCCACGGGGTGCTTGGTCCGCGCCGACCCGCTGAGCATCAGGGAACCGAGATACTGACCGGTGGTTTTGCCGTCCGTCGACGGGATCGGGGCCAGGCCGTAGTTCCCCTTACCCTCGGCGGTGTAGCGCACCGAGAAGTTGTCCCAGGTGAACTCCCCGCCCGAAAGACCGGCCGAGAGACCCGCCTTGGGCTTGACCTGCTCGATCTTCTTCGGGTCGGCATAGATCCCGGACTTCACTCCGTCCAGGCCCTTGGTCCACCAGTCGGTGAGGTCCGCCTCGGTGAAGCCCAGCTGTTTGTCCGTGAAGAACGCCTTGCCGGTCTGCCGGAGTACCAGGTCGTAGACGTACATGATCCCCATCGGCCCCGAGTCACCGCCGATGTGCTGGGTGTCACGGATCTTCTTGAGGCCCGCGTAGTAGTCGTTCCAGGTCCAGCCGAGCTTCGGCGCGATCCCGGCCTTCCGGTACGCGTCCTTGTCGATCACCAGCGCCATCGAGTTCGAACCCACGGGGACGCCGAGGAGCTTGCCGTCGACCTCGCCGAACTTCGCCAGCCCGGCCCGGAAGCCGGCCATGCTCAGATGGCCGGCGCTCACCTGCTGCTTGAGATCGAGCAGCACGTGCTTGTCGTTGTACTTGCGCAGGAAGCCGATGGCGTTCTGGAAGACGTCCGGCGGATTGCCCCCGGACGCCTGGGTCTGGAACTTGGTCCAGAAGTCGGCGTAGGGCTGGAAGTCGGTCTTGATCTTGATCTTCGGGTATCGCTTCTCGAAGAGCGCGATGGTCCGGTTGATCTTCTTGGCCCGGTCATCCGCCCCCCACCACGCGTACCGCAGGGTGACGGTGCCACCGCCGGATCCGCCACCCGCGCCGCACCCGGCGACCGTCAGGCCGAGCGCGGCCACGGATGCACCGGCTGCTCTCAGCAGGCTACGGCGGTCAACACTCCCAGTCGTGTCCACAGTTCGACCTCCGCAAAAATTGAAACGTTTTAGGAAAGCGCTTGCGGGACAAGGTAGAAAGCCGTGGCGCAGCCGTCAACAGTTCGGACGAAAATCCTCGAAGCGATTCGACGCCATCGGGCGGCAGAACGGCCGATGGCCCGGAGGCGGAAGCCTCCGGGCCATCGGTCCGGGCGGTGGGCGATACTGGGTTCGAACCAGTGACCTCTTCGGTGTGAACGAAGCGCTCTCCCACTGAGCTAATCGCCCGGGCGTGGAACAAACATTACCGCATGGGCGAGGCCGTCCCGGACCACCCCGGGATCAGTGGTTGATCTTCCACGGCATGACGAATCCGAACTGCCGGACGTAGATCACGGCCAACGCCGCCACGACCACCAGCACGATCGCCGTCAGCACGAGATTCCGGCGGCGCACCTTGGGGTCGAGTGCCTTCTGCGCCGCCTCGGTGACTTTCCGCTTCGCCCAGCGGAGCACCAGTTGGGCCCAGACGAACTCCGTCGCCCAGATCGCCATACCGCCGAAGATCACAACCCAGCCGGGACCCGGCAGCGGCAGCAGCACCACGCCCCCGGCGACCACGGCGAGGCCCACCAGGAACACGCCGACCTGCCAGCTCAGATGGAGAGCCCTGGACGCCCTGACGAACGCGGGCGCCCGGGAGCCGAGCGCCGGCTCGGAGGCGGACTCGTCCCGCCGGTCACTCTGCGTACTCATGCCTCCCAACCTACCCGACCCGACGGGCCGAGCAGCGGCTCACCACGCTTCACCGCAATGGCCCAACGGCCTCAAGCAACGTTCCGCCGTACGAGGGACCTGAAGGGCCACAAAACGGTCAGAGGGGTTTACAACGGCACCGTAGGTGGCATGTCGATTTCGCCGACGTGCGAATCCCCGAGCGCACACTGAGCGAAAGGCCCTGGCGCTTATGAACACCACGGTCAGCTGCGAGCTGCACCTGCGCCTCGTTGTGTCGAGCGAGTCATCACTGCCTGTACCCGCGGGCCTGCGGTATGACACGGCCGATCCGTATGCCGTGCATGCCACCTTCCATACCGGAGCCGAGGAGACCGTGGAGTGGGTCTTCGCCCGCGATCTCCTCGCCGAGGGGCTGCACAGGCCCACCGGCACCGGTGACGTCCGAGTCTGGCCGTCCCGCAGCCATGGTCAGGGCGTCGTCTGCATCGCCCTGAGCTCTCCGGAGGGCGAAGCCCTGCTCGAAGCCCCAGCGAGGGCCCTGGAGTCGTTCCTGAAGCGGACCGACGCCGCCGTGCCACCCGGTACGGAACACCGTCACTTCGACCTTGACACGGAGCTCTCCCACATCCTGGCCGAAAGCTGAGCCAGACCGCGAGACGCCCGGCGCCGTCCGACTCGGGGCGACGGCGCCGCGCACAACCACATAGGGCAGATGCCGAGCGTCGCTCCCGTCGAATCCATCACGGGGCGGCGTTCGCTGTGCTCCCCCCGTCGCACCTCTCCGCTCGCGCGGCCGCAGCATGCCTGGGGCCCGACCGGGTGAGCGACTAGAGTCGGCCAGCATCGGCGGGCGCCGGCCCGCCGCCGGCCAGGGAGCGCATGGTGCTGATCCCCCACGACACCCGGATCGCCCTCGACGCGGTGGTCGGTCTGCTGAACACCACTCCGGCGGACACCGGGGACGCCGATCCGCTCGCCGACGTCGCCGGGCTGTACGCGTTCGTCCAGCAGTACTCGGTCAGCGGAGTCGGCAGCCTCGGGGAAGAGGACAGGAAAGCCGTGCTGGCAGTCCGGGAGCGGTTCGCCGACGTGTTCGCGGCGCCCGACCCCCGCACCGCGGCCGAGACCGTCAACGAGCTGGTGGCCTCGGCGGGCACCACCCCGCAGCTCACCGACCACGACGGCTACGAGTGGCACGTCCACTACTTCGCCCCCGGCGCCTCGGTCGCCGACCATCTGGCCGCCGACGGCGGCATGGCGCTGGCCTTCATCGTCGTGGCGGGCGAGCAGGAGCGGCTGCGCCGCTGCGAAGCGCCGGACTGCGGGCATGCCTTCGTCGACCTCTCACGGAACCGCTCCCGGCGCTACTGCGACAGCCGTACCTGCGGCAACCGGCTGCATGTCGCCGCCTACCGGGCGCGTCGCAAGGCCGCCACGAGCTGACGTGGCGGGGCACAGCGGAAGGTGGCCGGGTCACAGCAGAAAGAGATCGTGCACGGCCGCCATCAGCAGCAGGCAGCCGATCACCCCGAGAAAGATCATGAGGGGTGGCTGGGAGAGCGCGAAGAGGCAGCCACGCGGCTCAGGGGCAGGGGTGGGGGCGGCGACATCGTCCCGCGAGGTATCGAGCATCTCGGCCCGATGATGACGCAGCGGAGAACGATTTCGCCGGCCAACACGCATTCGTTCATGGGCAGTTCGCTGGATGTCGCGGGCTGCGGGACATGCGTGCGCCGAATGTCAGTGCGCCGGCGCCGAAGGCCGCAGGGCTCACACCCGTACCTCTGGGCGCCCGACCGGCTCTCGCTCAGGCGAGATGGAAGATCTCGCCCAGCGGACGCATCGCGGCATCCGGAGCCGTCCCGTCGAGTTCCTCGAAGAGGCCTGCCATCTCCGCCTGCCAGCGGGCATTGACCTCGGTCGCATCCATGGCCGCACGGGCTCGCTCGAAATCGTTGGTCTCCAGATAGCCGACAAGAAGGCCGTCGTCGTTCAGGAAGAGCGAGTAGTTGCGCCACCCGGCCTCGGACAGGGCCGCTCGCATCTCCGGCCACACCTGCCGGTGACGCTCCCGGTACTCGGTGAGCCGGTCGCGGCGAACCCTCAGCACGAAGCAGACCCGTTGCATATGTCCGTTCCCTCGGCTCGGCCGGGCGAACGGCCCGGTGGGTGAAATGTTTCAAACGACCGCGAAGCTAACCACTCCGATAGGCCGCGTCAAGGGTTGACGGAGCACGTCACCGCCGCTAGCTTCACCATGCAATGAATCGATTCACTCAAGGGGTTGAGCCATGTCCGGATCCTCGGCCGTGAAAGCCGCGCTCACATCGCAGGCCATCGAGACCCCGTCATGGGGCTACGGGAACTCCGGCACCCGGTTCAAGGTGTTCGCACAGCCCGGCGTCCCACGGGATCCGTTCGAGAAGCTGGACGACGCGGCGCAGGTGCACGCCTTCACCGGAGTGGCGCCCCGGGTTTCGCTGCACATCCCGTGGGACCGGGTCGACGACTACGCTGCGCTGGCTTCGCACGCCGGGAAGCTGGGGCTGACGCTCGGCGCGATCAACTCGAACGTCTTCCAGGACGACGACTTCAAGCTGGGATCGGTGACGCATCCCGACCCCGCCGTGCGCCGCAAAGCGCTCGCGCATCTGCTGGAGTGCGTCGACATCATGGACGCCACCGGATCATCGGACCTGAAGCTGTGGTTCTCGGACGGCACCAACTACCCGGGCCAGGACGATGTGGCGACCCGCCAGGGCCGGCTCGCCGAGGCCCTGGCCGTGGTGTACGAACGGCTCGGCGACGACCAGCGAATGCTGCTCGAGTACAAGCTCTTCGAGCCCGCCTTCTACGCCACGGACGTCCCCGACTGGGGCACGGCGTACGCCCACTGCCTCAAGCTCGGCCCGAAGGCGAAGGTCGTGGTGGACACCGGTCACCACGCGCCGGGCACCAACATCGAGTTCATTGTCGCCCTGCTGCTGCGCGAGGGAAAGCTCGGGGCCTTCGACTTCAACTCGCGCTTCTACGCGGACGACGACCTGATGGCCGGGGCCGCCGACCCGTTCCAGCTGTTCAGGATCATGCACGAGGTGGTCGTCAACGGCGGTCTGGAACCCGGCGCACAGGTCAACTTCATGCTCGATCAGTGCCACAACATCGAGGCCAAGGTGCCGGCCATGATCCGGTCGGTGATGAACGTCCAGGAGGCCACCGCCAAGGCGCTCACGGTCGATGCGGCGGCGCTCGCCGCGGCCCAGCGCTCCGGCGACGTGCTGGCTGCGAATGCCGTACTGATGGACGCGTACAACACCGACGTCCGCCCGCTCCTCGCCGGGATCCGCGAGGAGCACGGGCTGCGCCCCGACCCGTTCTCCGCCTATCTGGCATCGGGGCGGCAGGAGCGCATCGCTGCCGAGCGTGTGGGGGGAACGCAAGCCGGCTGGGGGGCGTGAGCAGCCCCGTCAGATCCCGTGCTTCTTCAGGATCGCCTCGACGTCGGAGAAGTCCTCCGTCGGCGCGGCGGCCCTGGGCTCGTCCTGGGTCTGCGGCTTCGCTGCCGTGGCACGGCCCGGCAGCGAAGGCGCAGAAGCGGCGGGGGCCACCGCGTCGCGCTGTGCCTCCTTCGCCGCCTTGCGTTCCTTACGGGTGCTGCCGGAGCGGCGCTCGACGGCTCGGGTGACGGCGAAGAGCAGCCAGGCGGCCCCGAGCAGACCGAAGCCCAGCCAGACCGACGGCTTGAAGACCATGCCGGACACCCAGCCGACCACACCCGTGAGTACCAGGCCCACCGGCACCAGGGAGTAGGCGGCGATACGGGTGGCCGACAGGAAACGCCTGCGGTACGCCGTGATCGCTGCGATGCCCAGCCCTGCCGCGGACACCGCGGAACAGACGGTCTCGGCAATCATCCGGTCTCCTCCTGCCGTGGGTGCTTCCCTCCATCCTGCACCTGAGTGCGGCACCCGGGCCACGATCCGGTGGCACCTCAGGGACATCTCCGGGGCGGATCCTCCTCAGGTCCCGGTCCTGTCGGGTCCGGGTTGGGCCCACGGCCGCGCTGCTGGGAGACTGACCCCATGAGCGACTCCTCCCCCGCGCGCCCCGTCGTCCTGGACGTCTGGTGCGAGCTGCAGTGCCCCGACTGCCGCGGCGCCCTCGACGACCTGCGCGCGCTGCGCGCCCGCTACGGCGAGCGGCTCGACGTGCGGCTGCGGCACTTCCCCCTCGACAAGCACCGGCACGCCTACGCCGCCGCCCAGGCCGCCGAGGAGGCGTTCGAGCAGGGGAAGGGCTGGCCGTACACAGAAGCCGTACTCGCTCGCACCGAGGAGCTCGCGGCCAAGGGTGAGCCGGTCCTGCTGCAGGCCGCTGGGGAGCTTGGCCTCGATGCCGACGAGTTCGACACCGCCCTGATCGACGGCCGGCACCTGCTGACCGTCGACGCCGACCAGGCCGAGGGCCAGGCGATCGGGGTCACGGGCACGCCCACCTACGTCATCGGCGGGCAGCGGCTCGACGGGGGCAAGAGCCAGCAGGGACTCCGTGAGCGGATCGAGGAGATCACCGACCGGCTGCTCGCCGACGACGCCGGTGCGGATGCGGTCCCCGGCTCCGACGCCGGCCCAAGCGCCTAGGCACACCTAGAGCAGCGGCTTCGCGTAGTGCCGCTGGACGGCCCGGTACCCGAGCGACTCGTACAGCCGGACGGCCGGGGTGTTGTCCGCGAAGACGTTCAGCTTGATCAGCCGCGCCCCGGCCGCCAGTGCCTCGCGCTCGGCCACCCGCATCAGTGAACGGCCGTGGCCGTGGCCGCGGTGCTCCTCGGCGACCTCGACGTCGAAGACGAAGGCGCCCTGCTCACCGGGGCGTACCTCCCTCCCCGCGACCCAGACGTGCCCGACCGCCTGCCCGTCCACGACGAGCACGTCGAACGTGCTGCCCGCGGTGGCGAGGCCGTCGGGGAGGTTCGTTCGGTGATCGGCCTCCGCCTTGGCACGTGCGTCGGCCTCCGGGACCCCCCGGTCGATCCAGACCTGCGCGTAGCTGACGACCGCCGTGGCCCGCCAGCGCGCGAACTCGTCCTCGCGCATGCCCCGGTGGTCGACGCCGGCGGGTAGTGCGGGCGGCTGCTGGGGCAACTCCTTGAGCGTGTGTCTGCTGCGTTCGGTGTAGCCGAGCGCGGCGGCCATCCGCAGGGCAGCGCCCTCCTCGGCCGGCACCGAGCCGCTCACATGGCCGCAGCCCCAGCCGCGCAGCACCTCCTCGGCGGCGAGCGCGGCGACCGTGCCCCGACCACGGCCGCGGTCCGGCTCGTCGATCCGCAGATCGCCGATGATCCCCCAGCGCGAACCGAAGGAGGGATCCGTGCGGAGTTCCACCGCACCCACCGGGCGGCTGTTCACGCAGACCTGATACGCACGTGCTTTCGCGCCGTCGGCGCCCTGCTGGAGCGGCCCGGTCGGCCGCAGGGTGGTGGTCACCAGGGAGTTCTACCCACCTTGTGCTGCCCCGTCATCTCCCTTTCGGATCCGGGCCGTCCTTTACGGGACCGAATTCACGGGTCCAGGTCATCCGCGGCGCGCTCGTCCCAGATCCGCATGGCCTTCGCGGTCACCGGGCCCGGTGACTCCGCGAGTTCGCGTCCGTCGATCCGGTGGACGGCCTGCACATCGCGCAGGGTGGAGGTCAGAAAGATCTCGTCGGCGCGCTCCAGGACGTCCAGCGGCAGATCGCTCTCGCGGGCGCCGGTCCATTCGAGGGTCAGGGCGCGGGTGATCCCGGCCAGGCAGCCGGAAGTCAGCGGCGGGGTGTGCAGTTCGCCGTCGATGACTACGAAGACGTTGGAGCCGGTGCCCTCGCAGAGCCGGCCCACGGTGTTGGCGAACAGCGCCTCGGTGGCGCCGTCGGCGTGTGCTCGGGCGAGCGCGACGACGTTTTCGGCGTACGAGGTGGTCTTGAGGCCGGTCACCGCACCGCGTTCGTTCCGCGTCCACGGCACGGTCACCGCGGCGGTGGTGTCCGGGCGGCGCACCGTCTCGCCGACCGCGACGACCAGGGTGGCCCCCGCGTCGCCGCGGTCGGACCCCAGGGGCGAAAGCCCACCGGTGTAAGTGATCCGCAGCCGGCCCAGCGGCATCGGATTGGCGTCCAGGACCACCGCGCAGGCTTGCCGCACTTCGTCGAGGTCCGGCTCCGGCAGCCCGAGGCCCCGGGCGGAGCGGGTCAGCCGGTCCAGGTGGCGGGTCAGCGCGAAGGTGCGCCCGCCGGTCGCCTTGACGGTCTCGAAGATGCCGTCTCCCACGGTCAGGCCGTGATCGAGAACGGACACCAGCGCGGTGTCGGCGTCCCGCAGTCCGCCGTTGACCCAGATCTTCATGGGGTGGTCCTTCCGATCGCCTCGTTCGCGCCCGACGCTATCGCGAGCAGCCGGGACGCCTTCAGCTCGGTCTCGTCCCATTCACCCTCGGGGTCGGAGCCCCAGGTGATGCCGGCTCCCGCGCCGAAGCGCAGAGCAGGGCCGCCGTCGGCGGCGCGGTCGATCCAGAACGTCCGGATGCCGACCGCGAGTTCCGCGGTGCCCCGGTCGGCGTCGACCCAGCCGATACCTCCACAGTAGGGTCCGCGCTGCGCGGGCTCCAGTTCCTCGATGATCCGCAGGGCGCTCGCCTTGGGCGCCCCGGTCACCGAGCCGGGCGGAAAGGTGGCTGCGAGCAGCTCCGGCCAGCCGGCACCGGCGGCCAGTTCACCGCGGACCGTGGACACCAGGTGGACCAGTCCGGGGTAGGGCTCGATCCCGCAGAGCTGCGGCACGGTGACCGAACCGGGGGCGCAGACCCGGCCGAGATCGTTGCGCACCAGGTCCACGATCATCACGTTCTCCGCGCGGTCCTTCTCCAGGAGGTCTCCGGGGGTGCGTGCGGTTCCCTTGATCGGCCCGGATTCGACGGTCCGGCCGGCCCTGCGCACGTAGAGCTCGGGGGACGCGGTGGCAATCTCCACGCCGTGCGCCGGCAGCCGTATCGTCCCGCCGTACGCGCCGGGATTGCCGGCGGCGAGCAGCGAGGTGAGTGCGTCGATGTCGGCGGCGGCCGGATCGGGCAGCGGCGCGGAGAGCACGCGGCAGAGGTTGACCTGGTAGACGTCACCGGCCGCCACGTGGTCCCGGATGCGGCGGACGCCCTTGGTGTACGCCGCCCGGTCGAGCGCGGACGTCCAGTCACCGGCGGCGGGGCCCCGCCAGCGGCCCGGGACCGCGGCGGGCACCGGTTCCGTACGGACGTCCCCGAACCTGGCGCAGACCAGCCGGCCCTCGAAGTCCGCGGTCACCGCCCAGAAGCCGGACGAGTCGAGGGCTGCCGGGTCGTCGGTGACATCGCGCAGGTCGGAGGCGACTCGGCGGCCGAAGCGGGCCAAAGGATCGAGGTGGGGCACGGTGACGAGTCTAGGACCGGCGGCCGACAGCCGACTCCGGAGCGAACGCACCGCAGCACGCTGCGGAAACGCGTTTTTGTACTGGCCCGGGAATCCGCTAGAGTTCACCACGTCGACGGGACGCGCGAGTGGTTCCGGAAACAAGCGGACGTGGCTCAGTTGGTAGAGCATCACCTTGCCAAGGTGAGGGTCGCGAGTTCGAATCTCGTCGTCCGCTCGATGTGGGGATCTTCCCGACCCCCGTACTCACTCCTGGTGGAGTGGCCGAGAGGCGAGGCAACGGCCTGCAAAGCCGTCTACACGGGTTCAAATCCCGTCTCCACCTCCAAGGACGATTAGCTCAGCGGGAGAGCGCTTCCCTGACACGGAAGAGGTCACTGGTTCAATCCCAGTATCGTCCACTGGATCCCCCGCTACGGCTGGGTGTCCGTCCCGCGCGATTAGCTCAGCGGGAGAGCGCTTCCCTGACACGGAAGAGGTCACTGGTTCAATCCCAGTATCGCGCACGCAGTAGCTACGACAGATCGAAGATCGACACCCGCGCGATTAGCTCAGCGGGAGAGCGCTTCCCTGACACGGAAGAGGTCACTGGTTCAATCCCAGTATCGCGCACGCAGTAGCTACGACAGATC